>JBIPMY010000618.1:0-3036 GCA_044376335.1 Bryobacter sp. | reverse complement strand
TGCCTGCCTTCCAGGTGGGCCATTCTGCGGTTGGCAATTGAGATTCAAAAGATAGACCCGGTTTTAAATTCGGCCAGATCTGAAGCGTTGCGTCATTAAAAGTGGAAACGACAAGTTTGTCCTGATCGTTTTTGAGAACCAGGCAAGCTTGTGAGATTGCGTCCAATGGGATGAGGAATTGGGGCTTCTGCACGATGATTTTTTGGGGGGAAATGATTTCTCGCTCTCAAAAGCTCATCGGCAGGCTTTTCCAACCCAACAGAAATGTAGACGTTTATTGTGTCTTAACTTCAGTTTGGGGTGGCAGTGCGTCGAGGGCTTCGCGAATCAGTTTACGTTCGTCTTCGTTGAAGCGTTCGTTGAAGGCTCTGGACGACATTCTGCGCTGGCTGACTTCCGGGGTTTGCTGGCGCAGGTTGTGGATGCCGCCGCGGACGAGTTTGCGGCGGTCTTCGGGAAGATCGGCGATTTGCTTCAAGATGCGGCGGGCTTCTTTTTGCTTCTCAGGAGGAAGCTGCTGGAAGTACTCGTAGTCTTTGCGTGCCTTCTCGCGTGCTTCGGGTTTGATGCTGTTGAGGTTGTTGATGCGCTTTTCGAGCATCATGCGGCGGTCTGAGGGCATGCGGTTCAGAAGCTTGCGGCGTTCTGCCGGGGACATGCGGTTGAGGCGCTCAATCAGTTGGAGGCCCGGGCCGCCGGGGTCTTGTGCGAAGACTGGAAAGGTTATGGCAAGAGCTAGAAGGAGATGCTTCATAAGGACTCCCTTGTTGTAGCCACTGTATCCGGGGTGTGAAGAGCCTGCAGGCCTTCCATTACATCGAGAGCTTTTTCGACTTGTTCAATTTCGTCTGCCTTGATGGAATCGTTTTGCTGAGCCAATTGGGTGTCAGCAGGAATCCAGATCAGCACACAGATCAAGGCGAGTGCTGCCAGGGCAAGAGGCTTCCATCCGAAGAAGAGTTGCCACCATGGCTGTGAGGCTTCCTGTTCTGCGCGGATGCGGGCGAAGAGTTTCTGGTCAAAGTTTGGACTTAGCTCTGGCGGGGCCCAGGACTCGAGCGATTCGTCTACCAGCTTTTGCATTTCCACCATGGCGGCACAGTGCTCGCAGATGGCGAGGTGGCGCTCGTAGGTGCGGGCGGTGTCGGGGGCTAGCGTGGAGGCGCAGTAGCCGAGGAGCAGTTCTTCTTGTTCGTGGGTATTCAATATGCAGTTCATTGTTTGCTCCTCATTAACCAACCTTTTGACCAGTTCCACCGGGGCTGAATTGCCGCAGGCTTGTGCGTAGCGACTCGTAGGCCCGGAACAACAGACTCTTCACAGCAGACTCTGAACAGCCGAGCACTGCGGCGATTTGCGAGTATTCCATCTCCTGATACTTGTGCATCAAGACCGCGCCGCGTTGTTTGTCTGGCAATTCTTCGATTGCCTTGCGGACCTCGCCCAGGCGGGCATCGCGAAGAAGCCGCTCCTCGACATTGGCCTCGCGGGCAGGCAACTGACGGGGGGCGCCGTCTTCGATCTTTTCGTCGATCGAATCGTTCAACTTGTCATTGCGCCTGTCTCTGACGTGATTGAGCGCAAGATGGGTTGTGATGCGGAAGAGCCAGGTGGTGAACTTGGCTGTCGGCTCGTAAGTTTCGCGGCTTCGGTACACGCGCAAGAAAACTTCCTGGGCTAATTCCTCGGCGATGGCCTGATTTTGCACCATGCGGTAGAGGAAATGGATGACTGAATTCCGATGCTTCTCGAGCAGCAAAGCAAACGAAGTTTCGTCGCCGTCGCGCACGCGCAGCATTAGCTCTGCGTCACGTTCGAGGCTGGCTACGGAGGTCACATTGACCATAACCCGCATCATCGGCATAGGTTGCGCGAAACTGTGTACTTTTTACGACACATCGCGGGGTCTCAGATAATCGTCCAGAGACAGGCCGGGTTCTGGGTGGGTGCTGCGGAATTTTTCCTCCAGGCGCCGGGTAAGGGTTTGGACCAGTGCCGGGTATTTTTTCTCTACGTTTGTGAATTCGCCAGGGTCTTGGCGGCGGTCGTAGAGGCGGATGATTTGGCCCGGGGTGGGGTTCTCCGTCTCATAGCCATCGGTTCTCTTACGTTTTCCGGTAGTGTAGATCAACTTCCACTGCTCCCAGATCAGGCAGGCTTCTTCGTTTTCGAGGTAAACGCTGAAGATGTCTTCCCTTGCGGGGCCGGTAAACAGGTCTCGGCCGTGTGTTTTGGGGAGCTGGTTCTTGAGGCCGAGGAGGCGGGTGATGGTGGTTGCGACGTCTACCGATTCTGTTGGCCGGTGGATTGTCTTGCCGCTGGCGATCTTGCCCGGCATACGGAAGACCAGAGGCACGTGCATGGCGGGTTGGTAGAAGCAGTGCTTCTCGAAGCGGCCGTGTTGGCCGAGGGAGTAGCCGTGGTCTGCCATGTAGACTACCAGCGTGTTTTCGCGGAGGCCGAGCTGGTCTAGATGTTTGAGCATGCGGCCCATGTTGCGGTCGAGAAAGGCGGCGCTGGAATAGTAGGCGGCAATGATGCCTTGCTTCTCTTTTGGTGATAAGTCCTTAAAGATGATTGGGATCTGCCAGGAATCTTCAGGTCCTACTTTCGGTACGGGGAAGCGTTCTGGTTGGAAGCGCTGGGCGTCTTCTTTGGGGAAGTCGAAGGGGGAATGGGGTTCCTGGATGCTGAACCACATGGCGAAGGGGGCGTCTTTGTGGTGCTGGGTGAGCCAGGTTTTGGCTTGTTCGAGCTGCCAGGTGGACTTCATTTCTTCGTCGCGAAAGGGCAGGGCGGCTTTGTCTGAGTTGAGCCAGGTGCGGGCGGGATCGCGGAAGGGCCGCCAGGGGGGACGGGGCCGGCCTACGGATTTCTGCCAACCCTGATTGACGCGGTCTTCTGTAAATGCGGTGGAGAAGCCGTGCATGCCGTCTTTGCCGGGGGCGTTGAAGTGCATTTTGCCGAAGGTGGCGGTTTGATAGCCGTCGGCGGTGAGCAGGTCTGCAATGGTGGTTTTGTCTTCTGAGAGGGGAG
>JBIPMY010000207.1:0-10237 GCA_044376335.1 Bryobacter sp. | reverse complement strand
CCTCCGGCAAATGCCAAAGCGCATCCACCGCAACTTCAATCTCGTCAAACTCCTCCTGCATCCGGTCAATCTGCTCCAGCAACAAATCCCAGTCGCTCTCAAAGTAAAGCTTGAAGGTCCGGAATCCCCGCGCATACCACCCACCCACAAAAGCCAGCCGCTCCCCCACCGTCCGACCCGGCGTCCCGCTAACATAAGCCGGCACCTCTTCTTTCGGGCTAGCCGAAAGCAAGCTCCGCAGCGGCTGCCCCAATACCTGCGTAGCCAGATCCCACAACGCCAGATCCACACCAGCCATCGCATCCAGCATGAATCCACCCACCTGCCCCCGCACCCGCATCGTCGAATACATCCGCTGCCACAACCCGCCAATGCATTCCGCATCCGGCCGAAACTCTTCCCCCTCAACAGCCACACAAAGCAGGCTCTTCACCACCTGCGCCGCCACCTCAGGCGCCAGCGGAGCCTGCGCTTCCCCCCAGCCCACCATCCCGTCCGACAGCGTCACCCGCACCAGACAAGTTTCAAACTCGGTGCTATACAAAGCCGGATAATGCACGCTCCATCGATAATTCCCTGCCCCACCAGCCAACCGGTGCGGGCTCCCTGCGCTACCCTGTGCCTGCCCATGATCTCGTGCCAGCCGAACTGGAAATGCTTCAACTTTTGAAATTCTCACAGAATCCTGACCTAAAATTATTTCAGATTTCTGTTACTCTGTCTACATGGCTCTAGCGCCTCTCAGAAAAAAACGCGCCACCGACGAAGTCTACGAGTCGCTCCGCGCCGCAATCCTCTCCCGCAACTTTCTCCCTGGCCAACGCCTCATGGCCGACGAACTCTGTGAGCAACTTGAAGTAAGCCTCACCCCCGTTCGACACGCCCTCCAGCAATTGGCTGTCGAAGGCCTCGTCGAGATCCACCCCCGCTCCGGCACCTACGTTGCATCCGTCTCCGAACAAGACCTCACTGAGACATTCGAGATCCGCCTCGCCCTCGAACTCCTCGCCGGCAAGCGCGCCATCAACAACTGGAACCAGCAAGCCGCCAAGCGAATGAAAACCCTTCTCACCGCCCTGGCCAAACCCGTCCGCAACCCCGAATCGCTAAAGCAGCACGAAGCCAGCAACCTCGAATTCCACTTCGCTCTCTTCGACATCGCCGGCTCAAAGAAACTCCGCGAACTCTACGAAAGCCTCAACGCGCACATCCAGATCGCCCGCGTCCACGCCACAGAAGGCCCAACTCTTCCCGCTCTAACCGACCGCCTAATTCAGGAACAAATCGAGCACGAAGCCATCGTCAGCGCTCTCGAAAGCAAATCCCTGCCCAAGCTCGAAGAAGCCCTCCGCAACCACATCCTCCGTGCCCAGACCAGCCTAATGAGCGCCATCCAGGCGCGCGATGCGCAACTCCCCGCGAACGAGCCCGCGAAAAACCAAAAACGCAAGCGGGTGTAACACGCCCATAAAGGCAAACACCCAGTAGTAGCCGGAATACTGCACCAGCCAACCCGTCAGTGCCGTAAACAACAACCCGCCTAGCCCATTGCCAAAGGCAAACATGCCACTCACACTACCAACCACCTGCGTCGGGTAAAGGTCGTTGGTCACCGTCGCAAGATTGGTCTTCCAAACCATGTGCGCAAACGTAACCAGGCAGATCGACGCAATCGCAATCGTACTGGATGGCGTAGTAGCAACCACCAGACTCACCGGCATCACCATCGCCGCCGGCAGCATCACTGCCTTGCGAGCCGCCAGCACATTCCATCCGCGCGAGATCAGCACTCCGCTCATCCAGCCGCCAAACATAGCGCCCAGATCGGCGCTCAGATAAGGCATCCAGGCCACCAGCGCCATCTCCTGCAACGTAAACCCGCGCGCATCCACCAGATACTTCGGCAACCAGAAGAGATAGAACCACCACACCGGGTCACTCAAAAATCGCGACCCAAACAATCCCCAGCTCTGCGGCAACTTCAAATACTCCCGCCACGCCCCAGGCTTTGCAGGCGCAATCACCACAGACTCCAGTGGCCGGTACAGCAGCATCCACGGCACAATCCACAACACACCGAGCACACCACAAATCACAAAGGCCCCGCGCCAGCTCATCTGCAGATAAAGCCACGTCACCAAAAAAGGCGCGATCATAGCTCCCACACTCGAACCCGCATTCAGCAGCCCATTGGCCAGCGCCCGTTCTTCCTTGTGAAAGCACTCGCTGATCGCCCGGAATCCGGCCATGAAATTCCCAGGCTCACCCAGCCCAAGCAAGAACCGAAAAGCCCCCAGACTAAAGGCACTCGTAGCAAACCCGTGCAGCGCATTCGCCACGCTCCACCAGCCCATAAACACCGCCAGGCTCACCCGCGCTCCCCAGCGATCCACCAGAAAACCACTCCCGATGTACATCGCCGTATAAGCCAACTGGAAAACGTTCAGAATGTTCGCGTAGCCCGTAGGCGTCAGCCCCAGTTCCTTGGTGATCACCGGTGCCAGCACACTCAAACACTGGCGATCAATGTAATTGATGATCACCGACAAAAACAGCAGCCCGGCGATCCACCAGCGGCGTTCCATTTAGATTCTCTCGCGCAAATTCTTCAACTCCGCCAGGCTCACCGCATCGAGCGACGAAGTAGGATGCCGCACCGTAGCCGAAGCAATCACACCCTGCGCCACCAGATTATGTTTCATCGCACTCACGCCCATCCCCGGCTGCAACTCAAATCGCAACAACGGCAGAATCCGCGTAAACACACTCCACGCCTTGTCCTTATCGCCAGCCACCAGCGCATCCCAAATCTCAACCAGCGGCCGAATACAATCGCTCCCCGGCATCGTCCCGCGTGCCCCGCGATCATATTCTTCGATGAAGAACTGCGCATTCAACCCGCCAAAAACAACGAGCGAATCCCCGGCCGCAGCAACCGTCTGCGTAATCTTCGGCGCTGTCGGCGGCGCTTCTACCTTAGCCAGCTTCACCTGCTCAATCTCACGAGCCATCCGGGCCAACAACGGCGGCGGCATCATCACCTGCGTCAGCAGCGGCGCATCCTGCACCATAATCGGAATCCCCGCGCCCTTGCTGATCTCCCCGAAGTAGTGCATCAACCCCTCACCATCGGTCTTCAAAAAGAAAGGCGGCAACACCATCAATGCATCTGCCCCCAGTCCAGCCAGTTGCTTCGACAACTCAACCGCGCTCCGCGTACCGGTAGCTCCGCTCGAAGCCACCAGCGGCACACGTCCCGCAACGTGCTTCGAAATCGCCTGCATCAACTCAACTCGTTCGCTCGCCTCCAGCGCATAACCTTCGCTCGCATTTCCAAAGAGCCCAAGCCCATGAGCCCCCTGCTCCAGCAAAAAGTCAACCAGCCTCAATTGGCTATCAACATCAAGAGAACCATCTTCATGAAAAGTAGTAACAAGGATCGGATAAACGCCAGACATCATAAGAGCCAAAAGGATATCACGTGTATCCAGATCTCTACGGCAGGCATCGTATCCTGTAGATGAGCGTGACCCGCCGAAACTTTGCCCTGACATTGGCCGCAGCTGCCTCCGCCCCGGCCCAATTCACCCCAATCCGGCGATTTCTAGACCCTTCCACCGAAGCGGAAGTCCTCGCATTGTCCGATCCCGCCAACGCAAGCTTCCTCCCGCACCACTACAACCGCTCCGTCTCTTCCCGCAACGGCTTCATCGTTTACTCCACCGAAACCACCAACGGCATCCAGGCCCTCCGCCTCGACGTCAAAGGCGGCGCAACCCGCGTCATCACCAGCGCAGCCGCAATGGACCCCAAATCCCTCGCCCTCTCCCCCGACGACAAAAACCTCTACTTCGCAGACTCGGCCCAACTCGTCGTCGCCCCCTTGAGCGGCGGCAAACCCCGCGAACTCTACAAAGCCTCCTCCCCAGACATCTTCCACAAAGGAATCTCCCTCTCTGAGGACGGCGCCAGCATCGCCATCGTCGACAACAACAAACTCATGCTCGTTGCCACCGCAGCAGCAATGAAATCAAACACCCGCGTAATCACAGAGGTCCCCAGCGGCAGCGAACAAGCCTCCATCTCAAAATCCGGCCAGATCTTCTTCCGCACCCCCGACAAAGCCATCCACCTTAGCCCCACCACCCCCGGCGCAAAACCAAAACAGCTCCCCATCGAAGGCACCCTCGGGCCCGCCGTCTGGAATCCCGACGGCCGCAGCATACTCTACCTCAAGCTCAATCAGGGCCCCGGCATCCCCAACTCACTTTTTGAATACTCCCTCGACACCAACAAAGAAAGCCTCATTGGCAAAACCAGCCAGTTCGTTCATTTCAACCGCAACGCCGACTCCAGTGTCTTCGTAGGCGCTTCCGGCTCCAAGGCCCAACCCTTCGTTCTGATCATGCTCCGCATCACCCGCCGCGAACTCGCCCTCTGCGAGCACAAAGCCTCAGACCCCACCACCGTCGCCCCCATCTTCTCCCCCAACTCCCAGCGCGTCTACTTCCAGTCAGACCGCCTCGGCAAACCGGCCATCTTCTCGGTACCCATCGAAAGACTCGTCGAAAAAACCGAGCAGGAAGAAACTCCCGGCAAGAAGACATGAGCTACAGCGAAGCTCCTCCACCACCCCACCTCGCCCCCTATATTGAAGCCCTCTGGACTTCCACCTCACCCGGCCCCGTCGACAGCTTTCCCATCCACCCCGACGGCTGCATGGACATCCTCCTCCACCAATCCGGCCAGACACGCTTAATCGGAGCCATGCCCACCACCCAAACCTTCAGCTCCCCGTCGGGCTTTCACATCCAGGGCATCCGCTTCCATCCCGGTATTCTCCCCGGCCTTCTCCCCATGGAAGCGACAGAACTCACCGGCCACTCCCTCACCATCAAGCCCTTCTCCATCCACCAAATCACGGCCGTCCCGCTAACTCCCATCCAACGAGCACTGGCCCACCTCAGACTCAGCCACGGCAACGAAAGTCTAGATTGGCTCGCCGATCAGACAAACCTCTCCATCAGGCACTTCCGCCGCCTCACGCTAAACCTCACCGGCCTCAGCCCCAAACACCTCGCACGCATCCTCCGCTTCCGTCACGCCCGCAGCCTCAAATCAGCAAACCCCGATTCCACCTGGACCCAAATTGCTCTCCATGCCGGCTACTTCGATCAGGCCCACTTCATCCGCGACCACCGCTCCCTAACCGGTCAAACACCCACCATGTCCGAAACGTACAATGCGCCAGGCACGCCCCAAACTTAAACTGTCAACATGAGACTCACCACAATTCTCTGGGTTGACGCGATTGAACCATCCCTGCCTTTCTGGGTCGACGGCCTCGGCTTCACCCTCACCGATTCAGTACCGCACGGGGACGTTCTGGGCTTCGTCATCCTCCACAATCAGCAGATCGAGCTGATGCTGCAAACCCGCGATTCCATTGCCGAAGACATGCCACTCCTGGCAGCCCTGCCACAAGGCACCTCAGCTTCACTCTTTTTCGAAGTAGACGATTTCGAAGCCACCTTCGCCAGACTCAGCCATTTCCCCGTCAGCATCCCAGACCGCACCACCTTTTACGGCATGCGCGAAATCGGCTTCACCGCACCCAGCGGCCACCTCGTTGTTATCGCCGCGCGATCACTTCAGACGCCGTCCGCCAGCTAAAGTCCTTACGTCCCAGATTCAGCAACTGCTTTGCCTTGGCTGCTTCCTTGCGCTCTTCCTTCATCTGGTACATGCGTCGATCGGCCTCAGCCAGCAACGTCTCCGCATCACGCCCGTCCTCAGGCGCATGCACAGCTCCAATGCTGATTCCGATGATGTCCTCGCCAATCACCTGACGCGCGGCCTCGGTAATCATAGACCCAATGCGCCCCGTCCGCGCCACCAGATCTTCCCGCTTGAGTCCCGGCAACACCAGAACAAACTCATCTCCGCCCATACGTGCAACGTAGTCGTACTCACGGCAATTCAACTTCAGCGTCTGCGCCACTGCCTTCAGCAACCGGTTCCCCTCAAGATGTCCAAACCGGTCGTTCACTGCCTTGAACCCATCGAGGTCCGTCACCAGCACCGTCACAGACTCGCCATTCCGGCTCCTGCGAGCAAGCTCTGAATCCAGATGCACAAACAGACTTCGCGCATTCGGCAAGTCCGTCAAGAAGTCCGTCGTAGCAGTGCTCTCCGCCGCCTCCAGCCGCAACAAGTGGTCAATCGTCATACCCACCTTAGAAGCAATTGCGAGCATCACACGCAAATTATCCCGGGAGAAACCGTCCTTGTCAGACCGGTATAGCGCAAGCACGCCCACAACACTCTGCTTGCCCTCAAGCGGAACAGCCAGCGCACTCCGCAATGTACTGAACTTCGCCGGATCATTCAAATACCCGGGCTCCACACTTGGGTTCCCGTTCACGATCGGCTTGTTGTTATCAGCCACCCAGCCACTCAAGCCCTGCCCCATCGGAATCTCAAGCGAGGAGAACAAACGGAAGTTCTCACCACAAACATACTCCGGCACCAGCTTGTCTCCACGCCGAATATAAACCGCCATCGAGTCGTACGGCACCATGCGCTTCACACGCAAAGACAAAATACTCAGCATCTCGTCCAGCGTCAGCGAGCGGCCAATATCCTGCGAAATCTCAAACAACTGCTGCACTTCTTCCCTCGCCGAAGCAATCTGATGAATGAAGTCTCCAGGATTCCCGTTTGCAATGGCCTGAATCGATTTCTTCATCTGCTCAAACCCGGTTGCCGGCGCAAGCCCCGCCTCGATCTTCACTCGCTTCGACAGCTTCGCCTGCGGCTTCACGCTCCGAATCGCCGCCCTGGCCATTTCTTCCAGATCCACATAGCGCTTCTTAAGCACTTCCACCACACGAGGATCAAAGCTGATCCCGCTCTCCCGCTCCACTACAGCCATCGCCTCATTGAGCGGCAGTGCCCGACGATACTGACGGTCACTAGCCAGCGCATCCAGACAATCCACCGCACTCAGAATCCGTGCCCCAAGCGGAATATCCGTTCCCTTGGTTCCATACGGATAACCACTGCCATCCCACTTCTCGTGGTGCGCCAGCACAATCGGAGAAACGTCATAAGGAAACTGCACCCGCTCCAGAATCTCCGCGCCCACCACCGGATGGATCTTCATCTTGTCAAACTCTTCCGGCGTCAATTTCCCGGGCTTCGAGATGATGTGCTCAGGCACAGCCAGCTTTCCGATGTCATGCAGAATCGCCGCCGCACGCAGCGCCTCGAGTTCCTCATTCCCCATCCCCAAATCACGCCCCACCTCAAGCGCATACACCTGCACCCGCTGCAAGTGCTCATGCGTCGTTTCGTCCTTCGATTCAATCGCCAGCGCCAGCGCCTCAATCGTCCGCAAATGCAAATCCGCCATCTGCTCAGAGTGCTGCATCTCCTTGTCAATCCGCGCCAGATGCATCGAATACACCTTGTACAGCAGATAGAAGAAGAACAGAGCCAGCATCGAGTAGCCCCAGTCCAGAAACGCATTCACGAAGCTGAACAGCCCGGCCGCCGCCGTCCCCACCAGATAAAAATTGAAGCTCCAGATATACCGCTCGCGCCAGATACGCCTCAGGCTCTTCTGCTCGGTCAGCGAGATCACCGCCGCTACCGGAAACGTATTGAACAGATAAAACACCGTCGCCGCACAGATCAGCCGAATCGGCGTGCTCGCCATCGTCAGATTCAGGTTCGGGTGAAAATACACCATATGCGCAATCCACGTCGCCGTGGAGATGTTCGCAACATTAAAGAAGGTCAGAAAGTTCCGGCTCGGCCCCTTCATCGCCTGCAAACACTGCACCATCGTCGTCGTACAGGCAATCATCAAGGTCTCCGGTAGCGTCAACTCCATAATCCCGATCAACACAAACAGAATGTTGATCGGCATCGCGCCGCCATTGCCATTGCTCACGCCAACCCGCAATCCAGCCGCAAACAATGCAACCAGCAAAAAGCAGGTAAACCGTATCAGATCCGTAGATTCCCACCGGATCAAACTTGCTCCGGCCACAGCGGACCCGATCAAGCCAATCATCAGCACGTAGATTCGAGCAGGAAGACTCAGTGAATTCATATAAAAAGGGAGGAGAGCTGGGACGAGACTCACCTTTATTACTGAATTTAATCGGCAATACTACTTACATTCTTTAGTACTAGACCGAACTATCCGAATTTCTCTCGAAAGATTCCCAAATCCTGCCCCCTCAAAGATTTACTAAGGTCTTTCGCCCTCGCGAATCAGGTCTAGTGCTCATGCTAGTTTCGCAGCACTGACCGTAACATCTAGTAGCGGTATCTACTCAGTTTTATGGTGGAAAAACATCAGTTTTTGGGTGTCGACGCAATTTTAGCCTCACCCCGCATGCGCGACCTGCTCCAGCAGGTCCGCAAAGCCGCGCAATCCGGGGCCTCAGTACTCTTGATGGGTGAGTCCGGCAGTGGCAAAGAAATCATCGCCCGCGCAATCCACCACTACTCCACCCGCAAACTCAAACCTTTCGTAGACCTCTCCTGTGCCGCCTTGCCCGAAGACCTCGTCGAATCCGAACTCTTCGGCCACGAGCGTGGTGCCTTCTCCGGTGCTTATGCAGCCAAGCCCGGCCTCCTCGAACTCGCCAACAACGGCAGTCTCTTTCTCGACGAAGTTGGTGCGCTCGACCCCCGCCTCCAGGCCAAACTCCTCCGCGTGCTCGACACCGGCTCCTTCTATCGCCTCGGTGCCATCAAGAAAACCCACGCCAACGTCCGCATCATCGCCGCCACCAACGCCCCCCTCCACGAATCCATCCGCAACGGTGCTTTCCGTGACGATCTCTTCTACAGAATCGGCCAGATCACCCTCACCGTTCCGCCCCTCCGCGAAAGACCTGAGGACATTGAAGCCCTTGCCAGCCACTTTCTGGCTCAACAAAATCCCGAGCTACGCTTTGCCTCAGACGCCATGATGGCCCTTTACGCCTACCTCTGGCCAGGCAACGTCCGCGAACTCCGCAACACCGTCCTGCGCTCTGCGCTGATGGCCAAGGGGCCGCTCCTGCATGCTGATGACATCGTCTTCTCGATGCGCTCGATCGAACCGAAGGATTGCGGCATCGCCGGCCTTGAACAAGCCATGATTCGCCGCGCCCTCGAAGATTCCGGCGGCCACCGCCAGCGCGCCGCAGACTCGCTCGGCATCTCCCGCAACACCCTGGCCCGCAAAATCCGCGGCTACGGCCTGGCCTCTGCCGTCACCACCGCAGCCCAGCGGAGGCTCGCATGATCTCCGTCAATAAGCAGGCCCCGAAGGTCAACTGGGAAGACCGCCGCGCCGAGGCCCGCCTCAAGGCCAACGGTACGGTCTCGCTCAAACTCAGTGAAGACTTCCAGGTAGCCTTCGAAGCTCGCCTGATGGACATTTCCGCTTCAGGCTTCCGCGTCCGCCACGCCAACTCAGAACTCCGCTCCGGCCATGAATGCGACTTCACCCTCCCAGGCACCCGCGGCCGCGCCAAAGTAGTCTGGAACCGCACCACCCCGGACTTCATCGAAACCGGCTTTTTCATCCTCCTCCACGAAACCACCTAAACGCAACAAATTTGTTGTGAATCACACACCTCTAAACTAAAATGTCAGTGTGAAGGCCGCAGAGTTCAAACGATGGCTTAGCGACCAGGGATGCACTTTTCAACCGGCCAAAGGCGGTCATTTAAAAGTAAGGTTGGGAAGCAAAGTGTCGATTTTGCCAATGCATGGTTCGGGCAAAGAACTGGGCTCTGGCTTGGTATTGGCGATTTTGAAACAACTCGGGCTAAAGAAGAATTAAAAACGCACCTATGACTTACCACGCAACTCTCACCCCTGATGACAATGGTTCGCTCTTGGTTCAGTTCCCTGATGTGCCCGCGGCGATAACTTTCGGCATGGGACATTCCGATGCACTTTTGCGCGCCAGAGATGCACTAGCGGCCGCTCTCGAACTATATATCGAAGACCGCAGGCCCCTCCCAAAGGCCAAATTCAAAGACGGTCACCCAATCACACTCCGTGGCATCACAGCTGCTAAAATCGCTCTTCATCTCGCCATGCGTGAAGCCAAACTCTCCAAGGCAACACTCGCCAAACGCTTGGGCCTTCATCCCCCGCAGATAGACCGGCTCCTCGATTTCAACCATGCCTCCAAACTCGACTCCCTCGAAGATGCCCTGGCCGC
>JBIPMY010000617.1:0-3041 GCA_044376335.1 Bryobacter sp. | reverse complement strand
CAGCATGTGCCGACTGACAATGCTGTCATCGGCAATGAGTACCTTCATTCCAGATCTTTCTTTACAGAGCGTTACCGTTACGCATAGAACTCGACTAGGAGCTTTCTCCTATTGTTTGCTTTCTTTTCTCCAGACGCAAGGGGTGCAAGAACTCCTGTAATGCTTATCGGCAAAGAATCAGGTTTTCCTGTATCTTTAGCATTATGTTAAGAATTCTCCTTTTCCTGGCTGGAACTGTGTCGTTTGCGGCCCCAATTTTGGTTCCCAGCTTCCCTCAGGTTTACGTAAAGCAATTTCCAAACCAACAGGCCGATTCCGGTGGGGAGACCACTTTAAAGGCAAGTGATGGTTCTGTGTGGACTATTACCGAGCGAGGAGTGTTACGAGATCAGCGTCTTTTTCACAGCAAACGCTTCCTGCCGTGTGATCAGGTGAGTGGGTTTTCTGAGCCGGTAAAGGGGCGGGTACGGGTTTATACCTCTTGTGGGATAGGTGAGATCTGGTTTGAGAATATTCGCCTGTCAGACAAAGCAAAGCACTATGAGGCAATTGCAGCCCGGCACGACAGGCATGGATTTGTAGCAGACATGAGGGACGGCAAGCGGGTTTCTGATGACAACGACGGGCTTTGGACCGCAATGTACGCAGTGGGGAAGTTGTTTGAATACAAGGCAAGCGGAAGCACTGAGGCATTGGCCCGAGCGGAGAAAGCAATCCGCGCAGTGCTGTTTCTGGAAAAAATTACGGGCACGCCGGGATATCCAGCGCGTTCGTACATTGACCCAACCGAAGAGAAGCCGAAAGACGGGTTCTGGTACTGGACCGAAGATCGCAAGTACGAGTTCAAGTCCGATACGAGTTCAGATGAGATTGTGGGCCATTTTCTGCTCTTTGGGATGGCCTGGGATCTTTTGCCCGAGGGAGAGTTGCGACAGGACGTTAAGGCCACCTGCCGGCGGATGGTCGACTACATCATCAAGAACAAGTACTATCTGATCGACCCGAAGACAGGCAAGCCAACGCGGTGGGGCAAATGGACGCCCGAGTACTTTGCTTCAGTCGATGGCCGGGGAGACGCGCCGCTCAATGCCCTGGAGCTGATCAGTTTTTTGCGGACCTCGCAACATGTAACCGGGGATGCTCGTTATGAGGCGGAGTTGAAGAAGGTGATCGATGAGATGGGCTACCTGAAGATCGCCGGGCAGCTTAAGGAATTGCGCGAGGAACTCAATTACAGCGATGAGGAACTGGCGATGTTGAGCTTTTACCCTTTGCTGGTTTACGAGAAGAATCCGGTGTATCGCAAGGGGGTCCTGAAGGCTCTCGACGACTGGTTTGAAAACATGCGGCCCGAGCGGAATCCGCTGTGGAATGCAATTTATGAGATTGGCCGGGGCGAGAATCTGGAGTTGCGGCGGGCTTCGATCGAGACCCTACAGCGCTTGCCGCTGGACATGAGGAAGTGGACAGTGGAGAACAGCTGGCGCAAGGATTTACCGCTATCGAAGAGGCCTGAGCGGTTTGGCAAGCGCGAGACCACTGTATTTCTGCAGCCTGATGAGCGGCCCGTGATGAAGTGGAACGGCAATCCGTTTGTTCTGGATGGGGGCAATGGAGGACGAGGCGAAGATGACGGGACAACGTTTATTCTGCCCTACTGGATGGGCCGGTATCACAAGCTTTGGGGCGAGCGCTGAATCCTTAGCACCCACAGGACAAAACCAACAACGAGGCGGGGCATATCGAGCAGATCTCGCCAGAGCGGGCGGCCGTCTTTGCCAATGATCATTGCCCCGCGCCGCATGGCGTAGGTGTTAAAGAGCATGGCAACGATTGTGAACAGGACGCTGACGGTGAAGCTGGTCTTGAGATGCGGGGTGCCACGCAGGGTGTGGACGGTGAATTCGATCAGGTGATTGAGGACCGGAAGCGCAGCGGAGGTAATCATGGTTGCTTGCCAGACGGGTTGCGCTTTTCTGAGGCTTTGAATGACGCTGCCAAGGAAGCCCGCAACGATAAAGCGCCAAATGAATTCGGCCTGCATGGCGCCAATTGCGGCGTCACGGCCTGAAGACAGATTTACCGTAAAGTAGATCGCAGCGCGGATGAGTGCGCTGGTAACGGCCGACTTCCAGTTCCAGCGGAGGACCAGTTCGTGCCAGGGGTGTTGGATCAGTCTGCGCAGTACTACGGAGACTGCTTCATTTGGCATTCCTCTGGAAGGATAGCGTGTCTGAGGCGCAGTGTAAATTGCGCAACAATAACAGGACATGACTTTTCTGGACGGGATTCAAGTTGGCGCCGAGATGGTGTCGACTGTTTTTTTGAATCTGGTAAAAAGTCTACTGGCGCCACTGTTGTTTGCCCTGATCGTCTCGTCACTCGGGAAATCGAGCGGAGATGCGGCGATGGGCCGGATCGGGCTTAGGGCCATTCTTTACTTTGAAGCGGTGACGGGCGTGGCGATGCTGATCGGCTGGGCGGCGATGGCGTACTTTCAGCCGGGGGCGAAACTGGGGTTGCTGACCAAGGCGGCGGCTCCTGTGCCGCAATCGGGGGCAACGATTGTCGATTCACTCGTGTTGTCGGTACCGAGCTCTGTCGTGGATGCCATGAGCAAGAATCTGGTGCTGCCGATGATGATTTTCTTTGGGCTGATGGGTTGGGCAGCAAGGGCGCAAAGCAAGGCAGCAGCGCCGATGATTGAGTTTTGCGATTCGCTGCTGGCGGTGATCTTTGGTTATGCCCACTATGTGATGAAGCTGGCACCGGTGGGAATGATTGCGGCGGTGGTGGCGCAACTGCTGGGCGGGGGGTGGAAGAGTGTGGGGAGCCTGACGAAGTTTGTACTGGCTGCGGTGGTGGCGCAATTGGTGATGGGGGTTGTGATCTATGGGCTGCTGCTTTTGTTGTTCCGGATTCCGGTTGGAGCGTTTCTGCGTGCGACACGGCAGGCTCTTGGCATTGCGTTTGCGACAACGTCGAGTGCGGCGGCGCTGCCAAAGGCGCTAGAGGGGATGGAAGCGTTTGGAGTGCGGCGG
>JBIPMY010000206.1:0-10257 GCA_044376335.1 Bryobacter sp. | reverse complement strand
ATCCCCGATCGTCTGCGCACAATCGAAGAGCTTCGCGATGCCGGGCTCAACGTTTACGCCACCGTCGCCCCCATTCTTCCTTGCGAGCCGCCAGACCTCGCCCGCCTTGTCGTCGAAGCGACAACCAACCCGATCATTGGAGACCCGCTTCATATCCGACAACTCAAACCCCGCGGCGCCACCACACGCGACGCAGCCTTCAAGATCCTCGACCATTACGAGCAGCCGCAGTGGGCTGAGCCCGGCTTCCAGACACAGCTCCTCGAAGTGTTAGACCATGAAATCAGGGCCCTCGGTCGCGATTTCGCCACTGGCCCCAAAGGCTTTTCATGCTTGACACAAACGCCATCCTCACCCGGCTGGGCATCTCCAGCACAAGCGGCTCCCAAGTCCTCACCTCGTTCAACCCGTCCACGGGCCAGCCGATAGCCAGTGTCCCGCTAGCCACAGCTTCCGATTACGATCAGGCCATCGCCAGATCCACCGCCGCCTTCGCCAAATGGCGTCTTATCCCAGCCCCGCAGCGCGGCCTCATCGTACGTGAAATCGCCGAAGCCTTGCGCGCAAACAAAGAAGATCTCGGCGCTCTAGTAAGCCTCGAGATGGGCAAAATCTATCAGGAAGGCCTGGGCGAAGTACAGGAGATGATCGACGTTGCCGACTTTGCACTCGGCCTCTCACGCCAGCTCTACGGCATGACAACCAACTCCGAGCGCCCCGGCCATCGCCTCTACGAACAGTGGCACCCGCTCGGCCCCGTTGGCGTCATCACGGCCTTTAACTTCCCCGTTGCTGTCTGGGCCTGGAATGCCCTCATCGCTGCCGTCTGCGGCGACACCGTCATCTGGAAGCCCTCAGAAGAAACGCCCCTCACCGCAATCGCCGTCCACAACATCGCGAGCGGAGTCCTGCGCAAACACAACTGCGAAGGCGTCTTCGAGCTCCTCGTTGGCGACGTCGCAACCGTTGGCGAACCCATGCTCGACGATCGCCGCCTGCCACTCATCTTAGCCACCGGCTCCACCCGCATGGGCAAGATCGTAGCTGAACGCGTAGGTCGCCGCCTCGGCCGCACATTGCTCGAACTCGGCGGCAACAACGCCATCATCCTGATGCCCGACGCAGACCTCGATCTCGCCTTGCGCGGCTGCCTCTTCTCCGCCGTAGGCACCGCCGGCCAGCGTTGCACCACCCTGCGCCGTCTCTTCCTCCACAGTTCGATAGCAGAAACCTTCCGCGCCAAACTCACCAGCGCTTACAGCCAGATCCGCATCGGCGATCCTTTGCTCGACACCACGCTGATGGGCCCACTCATTAACCAGCGCGCGGTGCAGAATTTCGAAAATGCCGTGAGCCAGATCCGCAACCAGGGCGGGGAAATCCTCTACGGTGGCAATCGTTGGGAGGGCAACTTTGTAGAGCCCACAATCGCCCGTTCCCGCCACGACATGGCCATCGTGCAGGAAGAAGTTTTCGCCCCCATCCTGCATACCATCGACTTCGATCATTTAGACGATGCCATCGCCTGGAACAACGAAGTCCCGCAAGGCCTATCCAGTTCGATCTTCACGACAAATCTGAAGAGCGCAGAAGCCTTCCTATCGGCACGAGGCTCAGACTGTGGAATTGCCAACGTCAACATCGGCACCTCGGGTGCAGAGATAGGTGGAGCTTTCGGTGGAGAAAAGGAAACCGGAGGGGGAAGGGAATCAGGCAGTGATTCCTGGAAGGCATACATGCGACGGCAAACCGTCACCATCAACTATTCCGATGCCCTGCCACTAGCGCAAGGCATCGAATTCAACTTGGATTAAGCAGCAGCCTGACGGTCAGCCTCGGCAATCGCTTTCGCATAGGTCGAGATCTCGTCGTAGTTGGCCGTTACCAGTTCATTGTCCATGTCCTGCCAGGTCGAGATCATCTCGATCAAATGCAGTCCACCCAGCTTCATCACCCAGGCATCAGTAATGCCGCGCTTGAGTTCTGCGCAAACCTTGAGCAACAAGGGCAGTGGCAGGGCTACAACTTTCTCCTGCTTCTCACCATCACACTCAAGCTCATACTTAACGTCGACCGTATCGGCATGGCGAATCGAAATAGCATTCTGCTGCCAGCGGAACGTCAGCTTCCAGGAACGACCAAACGGATCGGGGCCTGTCTCGAAATTGCGGAAGTTTTCAACCATCAAATCAAGGCTAACGCAAACTGGACCGGATCAGCGCAAGGAACTCATCCTTGGTTGCACTGTTGCGACGGAATTCACCCAGCATCGCGCTGGTTACCGTCGAGCTGCACTGCTTCTCCACACCACGCATCATCATGCAAAAATGCTGTGCTTCACTCACCACCGCCACACCACGCGGCTCCAGCACTTCCATCAGCGTATCGGCGATCTGCTGCGTAATGCGCTCCTGCACCTGCAGTCTGCGGGCAAAGACATCCACAATACGCGGAATCTTGCTCAACCCGATAATCTTCTTGTCTGGCAGATAGGCCACATGCACAGTGCCAAAGAAGGGAAGCATGTGGTGTTCGCACAAGGAATAGTATTCGATGTTCTTCACCACAACCATGTCGTCGTTTTCAGCGCTAAACAGCGCCCCATTGACAATCTCTTCGATGTTGGTTGTGTAGCCACCGGTGAGAAAGCGCAACGCTTTTTCAGCGCGGTAAGGCGTGCGAAGCAAGCCTTCCCTCGAAGGATCTTCACCGAGATCTTTCAGGATTTTCTCAAACATGTCGCCGATAGCACCACGCTCGTCTTTTTTCGCATCCTGCGTATTGGTAACGTACTTCGATGCTGGCTTGCTTGCCGCGACTTTTGTTTCAACAACTTTCAATGCTGCCGCCTTATTGCCTGTCTTCATTTGCTTGTATCTCGAATCGGTTGTTTCTAGTTTCGTAAATTCTTATGCGGTCAAACACCACCGCACCATCGTCAAAATGCTTCATCCAGCCTTCTCTTAACCACTGTGCAAAAACATAAGCAACATTCTCAGTGGTGGGAACCAGATCCTTCAATTCTTCGATCTGCATATTCAGATTCACATGGCTCACGAGAGAGAGAATTTCTTCTTCTACACATCGATCCAGTTTGCGCCGGTCCACCAGCATGCCTGTCTCAGTATCAGGCTTGCCTGATACTGTAACTTCAAACCAGTAGTTGTGGCCATGCCCGAAGGGATTGTTGCAACGTCCATACACAGCCCAGTTTTCGTCTTCACTCAATTGATTCGAATGCAGACGATGCGCCGCCGAGAATGGATAGCGGGTGGTTAACTTCATTCGCCCCGGTACTCCACGTACAGGTTCTCGGTTTCATAAAGCCGCACTTCATGCAGTTGCACTGTATCGCTGGAGAAATGCGGCACAATCCGCCGCCAGATCTCGCGGGCGATATTCTCTGACGTGGGCACCACCTTATCAAAGGGCGGCACTTCAGCGTTCAGATACCGGTGGTCCATTACATCCACCACCTCGCTGTTCAACACGGTCTTCACATCCTTGAGGTCGACGATCATTCCCGTCACCGCGTCCACCTTGCCACTCAGCGTGACTTCGAGGACGTAGTTGTGCCCATGCCCATAAGGATTGGCATCGGCTCCAAACGTTTCGCGATTTTTTTCGTCACTCCAGCCTTCCACCGCACAACGGTGAGAAGCAGAGAATTCGACCCGGCGTGTAATCAACATGTCTTTTCTTCCATAAAGATGATCGACGTACGGCTTGCGATTCCATAAAATAGAATCACATGGCCAAAGCCAACCCCACATCCTCTCCCTCGCGCGTGTACGTCTTGGGCATCGTCATCACAATGGCGGCTCTCTTCTACATCCTTGCCGACACCCTCACCGAAAAGTTGGTCAACCAGGGCGATCAGGCCACCGCCTTCTCCGTCACTACAGACCAGGGCAAAGCGATCTCACTCAAAGATTATCCCGGCAAAGTTCTCGTACTCAACTTCTGGGCTTCCTGGTGCAAGCCCTGTGTGGACGAAATGCCCTCGCTCAACGAATTCTCGAGGCGCATGGAGAAGGAAGGCGTCACTGTTCTAGGCATATCGGTGGATCATGACGAGGCCAAGTATAAAAAGTTCCTCAAAGACGCCAACATCGCCTTCCAGACCTACCGCGACGACAAGGCCAACATCCCTGCCTCCTACGGAACTTTTAAATATCCCGAGACCTACATCATCGACAAGCAGGGTAAAGTAGTCGAAAAGATCATCGGCGAAGAATTCTGGCTCAATCCTAATGTCATCTCCCGCATCCGTCGTCTCCTCTAAGCCCGCCTTCCCGGCGGCCGCCCGTCAGGAACTGCTCACTCTGCTCGGCGCACGCGCCGTGCTTGATCGCAAAGAAGACCTCACCCTCTACGAATACGACGGTGGCGTCGACAAGCATCGTCCAGACCTCGTCGTATTCCCACGCACCACAGCCCAGGTCCAGGCCGTCGTCGAGATCGCCCGCAAGCACCGGCTCCAGTTCATCGGCCGCGGTGCGGGCACGGGTCTCTCCGGTGGCGTGATCGCGCGCAACGGTGGGCTCATGGTCAGCTTCACGCGCATGAATCAGATCGAAAAGATCGACCTGCCCAACGAGCGTGTCCAGGTACAGCCCGGTGTCGTCAACCTCGATGTCACTCTCGCCGTTCAAACCCAGGGCTACTTCTTCGCTCCAGACCCAAGCTCACAACGTGCCTGCACCATCGGCGGCAACGTTGCCGAAAACGCAGGCGGGCCGCACACCCTCGCCTATGGCGTCACTACCAATCACGTCCTTGGTCTCGACGTCGTTCTTCCCGACGGCACCAACTTCCAAACCGGAGGCATGGAACCAGACCTCCCCGGCTACGATCTCGCCGGCATCGTGACGGGCTCAGAAGGCACCATGGCGCTCGTCACCGGTGCCAGGCTCCGCCTCATGCGCCAGCCTGAAATGGTCAAGACCGTCCTTGCGATCTACAACACCACCAAAGACGCCGCCGATACGATCGCCGAAATCGCTGGCCGTCTGATCACTCCAGTCGCAATTGAAATGCTCGATGGCGTCATGCTCCGCATGGTGGAAGAAGCCACCCACGCCGGCTATCCACTCGACGCACAAGCGGTTCTCTTGATCGAGATGGAAGGCCTCAAAGAAGCGGTCGAAGAGCAAGTAGAACAAGTGCGCCTCGCCTGCGAAGCCTGCCACTGCCGCGAGTTCCGCATCGCCAAAGACGCAACCGAGCGCGACCTTCTCTGGAAGGGCCGCAAGAACGCCTTCGGCGCCGTCGGCCGCCTCAGCCCCTTCTACTACGTGCAGGACGGCGTTGTCCCTCGCACCCGCATTACCGAAACGCTCCTCGAAATCTACAAAATCGGTGAGAAGTACGGTCTCACCATCTCCAACATCTTCCATGCCGGCGATGGCAACATGCACCCCATCATCCTCTTCGACGCCCGCATCCCCGGCCAGCTTCGGGCCGCTCAATTGGCCGGAGAAGAGATCCTCGCCTATTGCATCTCTGTCGGTGGCTCCATCACTGGTGAGCATGGCGTTGGCATGGAGAAGATGGAATTGATGGCCCAGCAATTCTCTGACGACACCCTCGACACCATCAAAGACTTCAAAAATCTCTTCGACCCAGACTGCCGCCTCAATCCCGGCAAGCTTCTGCCTCTCGGTAAATGCTGCGGAGAAATCCACCAGCCCGCTAATACAGAATATTAAAGTCAAGATTTACGGTTGGCGGTTCAGCCCAACTTCCTGTTGTCTGGTCCGCGATAGCCCTAATTCTTGCATCTTGTTGCAAAAAAAGAATGATCAGGCTAGCAAGGGTTGACAGCTCAACATTCCGTCCCTCCAGAATTCGGTTAATTATTTGCAATCCGTTACAACTTTGTGGCATCACTGAATAAATGGGGCCCATCGGGGGTCTTTTCTTTAAATAGAGCCTAGCCGAAGCGTAGGGTATACCGCTTTACTGCCGGACTTGGCCAATCTCAACCATTAAGGAACCATATGTCCTTCCAAAGACAAGCGCGTATGCTGCTTCTCTCAGCATTGTGTCTTATCCCTCTCTCAGCGCAGATTACTGGGGACCTCGTCATCCGCGTAACCGATCCAACCGACGCAGTCATTACTGGCGCAAAAGTTTCCGTCAAGAGCGTCGCTCAGGGGTCAGTTCGTGACCTCGTCACCGACTCTCAGGGTTTTGCCCGTTTCTCACTTTTGAACATCGGCGAATACGACGTCAGAGTCGAATCGCAAGGCTTCTCCATCGTCAGCACCAAAGCAACCGTCAACACCGGTCAGATCCGCGAACTCAAGACTGTTCTCGAAGTCTCTTCTACCCGTCAGGAAGTTGTGGTGGAAGAATCTGCCGTCGCTATCAATACGACAAATGCGCAGATGCAAAGCAGCGTAGATTCCAAGGCGATCACTCAGCTTTCCCTGCCCAACGGCGTGCTTTCTCTTGCTGGCACCACTCCCGGAGTCATCCCGGTTTCCGCCCGCAACCCGTTCCTCGGCCAGGGCAGCTACAACTCCAACGGCGGCCGCGGCCGTGGTAACAACATCACCATCGACAACGCCAACGCAACCGACGTATCCACTACTGGTGGAGCAGGCCTTGGCACTGTGCCTCTCGATGCAATCAAGGAAGTCACAGTGATTTCCAACAACTTCAGCGCCGAATTCGGCCGCAACTCCAGCTCTCAATTTCAGCTCGTCACCAAGAGCGGTACAAACGAGTTTCACGGCAGTGCTGTCCATTTCTTCAAGAACGACAAGCTCAATGCCCGCGATTACTTCGACCGCACTGGCAAGGCTGCCATTCTGCGTGACAACAACTGGTTTGTAACTGCTGGTGGCCGTATCGTAAAGGACAAACTCTTTTACTTTGGTACCTACGAGCAACAGAAGATTCGTGGCTCTGGCGGAACCCGTATCGGTAACGTTCCCACCAACGCTCAGGTTGCTGGCATCACCAATCCTGCCATGCGCCAGCTCTTTACGGCCGTTCAAGGTGTTGCCTCTGATAGCGGCACCGTAAGCAACCCCGCTCCCCTCGGCACCAATTCCATCTCTTACTCCGGTAAGGTGGATTGGAATATCAGTTCCAAGGACTTGATTTCGGGCCGCTACGGCTACAACAAGATTGACCAGAAGACTCCCGGTCTTACCTTTATCTCTTCCAATCTTCCGGTCAACGGCGCAAGCTCCACCAACAAACCTCAGAACGTAACGCTCAACTACACACGTATTCAGAGTGCCTCGTTGGTAATCAACAATGTCGCAAGCTTCGGTCGCAGCCTTCCCAACTTTACGCCCCTGGCTCCCATGACCGCTCCTTCGGTTCAGTTTCAGGATGCAACCTCTGAACTTGGTAGCTGGAGCGGCATCCCACAAGGCCGTACCCAAAACGTCTACAACAACCTCACCACGATCACCAAGACTGCTGGCAGCCACACGATGAAGTTCGGTTACAACATCGAACGCATCCAGGCCAATAGCATCTTCGATTCCAACGTTCGTGGCACCTTGCTCTTCGCGAACTTCGCTGCCTTCCAGACCGGAACCCCAGTTCAATACACCCAGCGCTTTGGTGGTTCCATCCGTGGCAACCGCCTCTGGAATCAGGGCTTCTTCTTCCAGGACGATTGGCGCGTCAATCGCACACTCACCCTCAACCTCGGCATTCGTACCGAGATCGCCGGTGGTGTCAGCGAAGTGAACAATCTCATCTCTAACCTCAACCTCGATCGCCAGGAAGCTCTTGGCGGTGCTGGTACCGGCGCACTCGGTTCGATCGTTGCCGGCGGCAAGGCCTTCGACAACAACACCAACTGGGGCCCCCGCTTCGGCTTCGCCTGGAACCCGGGCGGCAGCAAGTGGAGCGTTCGTGGCGGCTACGGCATCACCTACGACTTCATCTTCCTCAACCCCATCACCAACCTCCGTTTCGCTCCGCCCTTCATGTACAACTTCTCCACCACAGACTTCACCGGTGCGAATTCGGTTGCCAACATCCTGGCGGGCAGCTCGCCCTTCCAGCAGACCGGCCGCGCAACCGTTGGTAATTTCGGTACCACCGTTCGCAACTTCGGCTCCCTCTCGCCCGTCGATTACGCAATCAAAAATCCTCAGGTACAGCAGGTCAGCTTGAACATCGAACGTCAGCTCGGCAACGGCTTCCTCGCCCGCGTCGGCTACGTTGGCACCAAGGGCAACTTCCTGCAGCGCTCACGTCCGATCAATCTGACTCGCTCAGGTCTTGTCGTTCCTGCTACATCGGTAGCCGATGAGACTGCACGCCGTGCCGATTACCTGGCCATCAACGCCGGGCTGAACGCACCTCCCACCGGCCAGACCAACCGTATCGACCCCCGCTTCACCGGTGTCACTCTGAACGAATCATCGGCTAACTCTAACTTCCATTCCTTCCAGGCATACCTCGCCCGCAGCTTCCGCTCAGGCCTGGGCTTCACTGCCGCTTACACCTGGTCCAAGTCGATTGACGACGTCTCTGACGTACTCAATGTGGTTGCCAATGATAGCCCTGCTCAGCAGAACCCCTTCGACAACCGCAACAACCGCGCTGCTTCTGGCTTCGACGTGCCTCACCGCCTCGTCGTCACCCACAGCTATGATTTGCCCAAGTTTGCCAGATCCAACGCCTTTGTGACCAACGTCCTCGGCGGCTGGAACCTGAGCGGCATCGCTCAGACCCAGGCTGGCTCGCCTGTCAACCTTGTATCGGGCGGACGCGTTGGTTATCCGATCGCCGATCCTCTCCTCCTGGGTGGCAACGGGCTCCTTCGTCCGAACCTCACCGGTGCTCTCAACCTGTCCTTTGCTCCGAACCCGGGTACAGTTACCGCTGCCAACTTCAAGACCACCGGTTCCGGTCTCGAACAGCCGCTCATCGGCAACTTCGGAACTCTCGGTCGCAACGTGATCCGCCAAAACGGAATCAGCCAGTACGACATGACAATCCAGAAGAACTTCCGCATCCGCGAACGTTTCACGATGCAGGTGCAAAGCCAATTTGCCAACCTCTTCAACAACACTTCGTTCTCCCGCGTAGGCACCTCACTGGCCGCTCCGGCGACCTTCGGTTACTACCAGGACACCGACACCAATTCGCGCGTCATCACCATGGTTCTGCGCTTCATATTCTAGAAGCCAATTCCAACTAAAAACTCAAAAAGGCCAGGCCACAAGCCTGGCCTTTTTGTTTACGATTGTTTATGCGATTCTTCTTCTGCCTCCTCGCAACCCTCTCCCTCTCAGCCCAAAGTCCCGAAGCAACCTCACTCCTCGGCAAAGCCCTCGTCTCGCCGCCACCCTCTACCAAACTGCAAGACAACTACAATGCCGCAAAGCTCGAATACGAGGCTGCTCCAAAAGATGCTGAAAAACTCATCTGGTTCGGCCGCCGCGCCGGCTACACCGGACGCTTCAACGAGGCCATCACTCTATTCTCCAAAGGCATCGAACTCCATCCCAACAATCCAAAGTTCTACCGTCACCGCGGCCATCGTTACCTCACCACCCGCCAAATCGACAAAGCCATCCTCGACTTCCGCAAAGCCGCCGCCCTCACCAAAAACAAGCCCGACGAGATCGAGCCCGACGGCCAGCCCAACCGCCTCAACAAACCCCTCTCCACTCTGCAATTCAACATCTGGTATCACCTCGGTCTCGCCTATTATCTGAAGGGCGATTTCAAACAAGCCCTCAGCGCCTACGAAGAATGCCTGAAACGCTCCCGCAATAACGACGACTCCCTAGTCGCCACCTCCGACTGGCTCTACATGACCCTCCGCCGCCTCAACCGCGACGCCGAAGCCAAAAAGGTCCTCGACCCCATCAACGAAAAGATGGACATCATCGAAAACACCTCCTACTGGAATCGCCTCCTCATGTACAAAGGCCTGCGCACCCCCGAGAGCGTCCTTGATCCCAAAGGCGCCGACGATCTCACCATCGCCACCCAAGGCTACGGGGTAGGGAACTGGTACCTCTACAACCGCCAACCAGAAAAAGCCAACGAGATCTTCAACCGTGTGCTCGCCGGCAAGCAATGGGCCGCCTTCGGCTACCTGGCCGCCGAAGCCGAGGTCGCCCGCACCAAACGGTGATATCGTCGAAAACGAATGACCCGCCGCACCCTCCTCGCCACCGCAGCACTGCCTCTGGCCGCTGCTGCCTCCAACATCAAACTCATCATCATCGGTGACGACATCGGCGCAGTCCACGCCATCGGCGAAGG
>JBIPMY010000616.1:0-3047 GCA_044376335.1 Bryobacter sp. | reverse complement strand
GCTCGTCACTGCATAACCAAATATCCCGGGAGGCGTTGCCCGCAATTGGCAGTCCGCCCCTTTACCGCAAGCACAATTGCAGAGAAACCGCCTGAGCCCCTCGCTCAGGCGGTTTTTCATTTTCACTTTCGCCCTAGGGACGAAGAAGTTCCAGAAGTCCGATCAGTTCCTCAATTTGTTCCGCCGTCAACCGCTCCATCTGGGTCGCGTGGAGATCGAGCAAGGGCTGATCCAGTTGGGCAAGCAGGTCAAGACCACCCTGAGTGATCTTCACCATCACCACGCGGCGGTCTGTCAGCGAGCGGGATCGCACAATCAGTTCACGAGCCTCCAGACGGTCCAGCAACCGAGTGATGTCCGGATCATGCGAAACCATCCGTTGCGCCGCTTCCGTGCAGTTGAGGCCATCCGAGCCGGCTCCGCGCAGGATTCGCAGCATGTTGTACTGGGTGGTCGAGATGTTCGAAGTTTTGAAGAGTTCGGCCAGGCCCTGCAACAAAAATTCGTAGCTCCGAGCCAGGTTGAGAAAGGCCTCTTCCTCGCGGCAGCTAAAGGGTTTGTTTTGTGAGATTTCGGCGGCTATCTTGCCAGGCATGGTTGAATTATTCTGCTTACTGTGGACTGGATCGACGATTTCCGCCTGCAGGTCGATCATATCTGTTTGGCAGCACTATGGTGGAGCCTTCACGCGAAAAATTCTCATATTCGCGCCCCTGGTAGGAGTAGCGAACGTAAAGCTCTTTAGCCATCGAAGGATAAGGGTCCCCGCCCATGCTTGTATTGTCGACCCGCAGCTTTAACTGGTCCCCACGGATTGCCTCCCGCAGCAAGTCAGTCACCATGTTGCTGCGCCCTCGAGCGCGATACTCAGCCACCAGAATCACCAGCTGGGAGCTTGAGACCGGCATCGAAGCTGCACCCGAGTTTTCAGGCAAAACCAGCTGGGCATTCTCTGCAACCGTGACTGAACGGCGCTGGTCCTGATAACTGTAGTCCACTCGCAGAGTCTTGCGTACCGCAGGAGCTGGATCTCCTCCCATCGTGGCGTTGGTCACGTCCATCTTGACGCTGTTTCCAGAAATCTGCTGGTTCAAAAGTGGAGTGACGTCACGCCAGCGGCTGCCCTCTCCATATTCAGCTTTTACGATCTCAAGCGCACCACGAACGGGCCTCGCCCGCCCGCCTCCAAACAAGCCCCTTCCTGGCTCGCCCAGCCGGACGTAAGCCAGATCCTGGAAGTTGTCAGTCTGCGTTCTGCCCCGGAAAACATAGCGAACACGAAGTGTTTTGGGCACACCCGGCAAGGGGTCGCTCAGGGTTTCACCATCAACACGAAACTCAACGCCATTTCCGCGCACTAAACCCTGGATCCGCGCCGTGACATCCTCCCAGCGATTGTCAGCGCCGTACTCTGCTTTGATGACCTGAAAGCCTGGCCCCATGATCTGAGCAAAGGCCGCCAAACTCCAGCCCGCCAGCAAAAGGAATACTTTCATGATCAGTCCCCGATTTTGAATTAGAGGCGCTCTTCAGTTGCAGCCTGGAGAGTCACCTGGAGCTTCATTCGCTTACCATTGCGAATCAACTCCACCTCTACGGTATCGCCCGCCCGCTTGCCACGCAACGCACGGGGAATCGAATTGGCATCTTCTGCCTTGCGGCCGTTGATCGAAACCAGCAAGTCGCCACCAATCGCAACTTCATAACGGCCAATCACAACAGCCCGGTTGCCTCCGCGAATGCCTGCTGTCGCGGCAGAAGATCCGCGGCGGATGGTTTGAACGAGCAAACCTCCTTCGGCAGGATAGCCGAGCTCTTCAGCCAGGTCTCCACCGATCGGCAGGACGGTGACGCCCATCACAGGAGGCGCATACTTCTTGCCGCTGGCATAAGAATCCAGCATTTCGCGGGCCCGGTTGATCGGCATGGCAAAGCCAATTCCGATCGAACCAGCCTGTCCAAAGATTGCCGTATTGATTCCAATCACATTGCCTTGCGAATCGAGCAAAGGCCCACCAGAATTGCCCGGATTGATCGAGGCATCGGTTTGAATCATGCCCTCGAGCGTGCGGCCATTCTCGTCGCCAATCGAGCGGGCTAGCGAGCTTACAATACCCGTTGTAAGAGTACCTTCAAGGCCAAAGGGGTTGCCAATGGCCAAAACCTTTTGCCCAATCTGTACCTTGTCGCTATCCCCAAGCTTGAGATAGTTCAGCTTCGCTCCTTTGAGGTCTACCTGAATGAGGGCAAGATCGTTATCAGGATCCTTGTCGAGCAACGTCGCTCGATAGTTCTTCTTATCTGTCGTCGTAACGGTAAGTTCCTGCGAACCCGAAACCACGTGCCAATTGGTCAGAATCTGCCCACGGTCATTGACGGCGAATCCAGAGCCGGTTGACTTCGACGGATAGACGCGAAGAAACCAATCCTGCTGCAAGGTCGTGGAAGTGATGAAGACCGTGGCCGGATGAGCCATCTTGTAGATCTCGATATTGTTGTTTTCGTCGGTGGATAAACCCGCACCCTGAGTTACCGACGGGCCAGACCAGAGGGGCGCATTCACAGCGCTACCCATCAGACCGCGCGGGTTCCAGCGAGCCACAGAAGTGGCATAGACAAATCCCCCTACCAGTACGGCAACAACGGCCAGAATTCGAAATTTCATACTGAGAGACTCCGTAGCGCAGCATATACTGCGCGAGTTTGTTCAAGCGTCGATTCCATCGATCCTGATGTATCGATCAGATAGTCGGCAAACTGTTTCTTTTCTTCGATCGGCATCTGCTTGGCAATGCGGCGGCGCGCTTCCTCAGGTGTCCAGCCAGATCGTTCCACCGCTCGTTCTACCATCAGCTCCACTGGGCACCAGGTCACAATCAACTTATCGAAATTTTTGTAGTTCCCTGTTTCAATCAGGATGGCAGCTTCGATCACTGCAATTGCTTCTCCTTCAGAAGCTTTCACACCTGCCAACCATTGTTCCTCATAAGCAAATACGGCTGGATGAATGATCGCGTTCAACTTATCGAGCGCTCCGCTTTCATTAA
>JBIPMY010000205.1:0-10289 GCA_044376335.1 Bryobacter sp. | reverse complement strand
AAGGGTCCCGGCCCACTGCCGCAATGGCATCCAGCTTCTCGTTGATTTCGAGCTTCGATTGCGGATGATACCTGTGGCCGGTCTGAGGACCTGTAATCCGGGTAAGCGCAATACCCTCTTTGGCCATGGCAGCTTCCATCGCGTCGGCGGCCTGCTTCTGGCCATCCTGGTCACCGTTGTAGGCAACCGTGCTGGTGTTGGATAGATTCAGGGCATATTCGGTAGCGTCATACATACGCCACAGCTTCTGTTCCCAGGGGAAGGGGGCGTCTGGCTTGGTCAGGTCCAGCTTGAGAAAAGCAATGGTTTCACTAAAACCCGCTCCCGGCGCAACCGCGGCCCAACGTCCCGCGTGGTGTGTGCCGATGTCCCAGGCCGAAGCACCGCCCATCGAAAATCCTCGCACCAGAATTCGGTTCTCATCGATAGCGTATTGTCTTTTGGTTGCCGCCAGCGCTTCCTCAAAATCGATCTCCCCGGCAAAGCGGCTCGCATTGCAATACCTGCCATAGAGGTGCAGAACGATTGTCTGGGACGGGGTAAACTCACCCGGCCTCGATTCCCGCTCGGTCAGAAAATTCACTTCGCTCAATGTCTCGCCCCGGCCATGAAACCATGCATCAAGCCGCCACCGGTGAGGCAGATTGGGCGAGTAGCTGGCCGGAATCACCAGGCCATAAGGCTGTACACTGCGATCGATTTTCGACACATAACCGCGCACCACCAGGCCAGTAGCCGTTGTCCAGGGTGCCTTGCCCTCAGATAGCAGCCGCGCCCGCTCCAGGCCATGACTCAGCAGATTGTGAGCTTTCAGGATCTCATCGGCCTTAAAGAATTCGTTGTTCTCAAGCGCATAGCGAACCGCCTCCTGATAGATCAGCACATCGGGCAGAAGCGGATCACCAGCCAGTGCCGCTGTTGCACTCTGAAGGCTCTGCAGGCGGCGGCCCAGTTCCGCCCTATCCGTTGGAGTCAGCTCAATGCCAGGCGGCGGAATCGGGCGCAATGCAGGTGCTGTTTGGGCGAAAGACGCCGAAACAGCGAGGATGAGAATGTAGCTGATCTTTCGCATGCGTTTGTCTACCCCTGGATCAGCTTGAATGCTTCTACCGCAGCCCCGCGAGCCCCGGCCGTGTCTCCATTGGGCATCACCTGAATCGGGATGTCGGCTTGTTCTTCCCGCTGGTTGGGCATTCCGGCCCGAACCTCAGAGATGAACCACTGCTGAAATTCAACTCCAGCCTCAAGCGCACCACCACCGATAAACAGCATGTCCGGGTCAAACGTGTTCACCATCTCATCAAAAAACAAACCCAGCGCATGGGCCTGCACACGGAAGATCTCCCGGCAGAGGCTGTCACCCTTTACTGCCAGCCCACGCACCAGCTTGGCTGCCTGCTGCGGCTCAAGGGAAGCCAACTCGTGCCCGGGATTCTTTGCCAGAAAGTAAGGCAGCAGCGTGCGCGTAATCGCTGTCAGTGAGCAAAGCGATTCCAGGTCGCCCGTTCTCCCGCAGTTGCAACTAGGCACGATCCCCTCAATCCCGGCGATGCTCTGGTAAGGAATCAGAACATGGCCGAGTTCGCCTCCAAACCCGCTGCGGCCTTTCACCACTCCTCCATTCACGATTACCCCGCCGCCCAGCCCAGTGCCTACGATGGCCGACACAGAAGTCTCCTTTGCGCTGGCGCCGAACACCGCAAAATGGCCCCACAACGCACCTGCATTGCCGTCGTTTAGATAAACAACCGGCTTGCCCAGACGCTGTTCAAGATGAAGCCGGATGTCAAATCCCGCCCAATCAGCATGTACAAAATTCGTAGAACCCCGCGCGCTCAATACCCCACTGGCGCTAGCCGGCCCAGGTGTGTCCAGCCCGATTGCGGCTATGTCGTCCATCTTTATGCTGGTTGAGTCGAGAGCGATCTTCAGGCCGTCCTCAATCTGCGCCAGGCACACCGCTGGGCCCTGCCTGGACATCGAAGGATGCTCGCATAAGCCTTCAATCATGAACTTGGCTTCCGCACTAAGAATGGTGTAGTTTACGGCTGTTCCGCCGAGGTCGATTCCAGCTACAAATCTCAAGACATTTGCTCCATTGAAGTTGAGCTTATCAGTTGTTCTAAGCGCGTCCCGGGAAATCGCTAACGCAAAAAGAGCCCGGCGCGAAGCCGGGCTCTTTTGTTCTTAAGTGTGTCGAATGCCTAGGCAGTCTTGCGACGCCAGTATCCAAGAGCAAGCAAGCCTGCACCGAGCATCGCGTAGGTGCCGGGTTCGGGCACTGTTTCGTTCGTCCCGGTGCCGCCAGGAACTGTCCAGGTGATCTGCTTGATCTTGAAGCCGTCCTCTCCCTGGTGCAATCCTTCGACCCGGGGTCCAAAGATGATCGTGTTGTAGCCGACAATATTTCCAACATTGACGGTTGTAAATCCACCTGATACCGGAAGATTCTCATTGCCGATATCTACACGTGCCTGAAATCCCGCTGCTGCCAACTGGCTTGTATTCAAACCGTTCAGGCTGAAGCTGCCACTCGTGTTTCCTACCCAGTAGCTGACGTCCCAGTCTTTTGCCAACGAACCAATCAACACCTGAATATTCGTCACAGGCAATTGAGCCTGCGTCGTGCTGGAGAATTGGAACATAACAAATTCGTATCCGCCAAGGTTGTCCACCTGGTGTTCCGAAGGATTTGTCGCAGATGGATCACAAGCGGTGCCAGCGGTCGACCCTGCGGCATATTCTGCCGCAGTGCAGACTCCCAGCCCTGCTGTGCTATAGTCCCGAAGACGGGCTGTTGCAAATGGACCCGTACCTACGGCCCCGGCACTCCAGCCCGTGGCAGCAACGGTGAATAAGCCGTTGGTTCGCGTGATCAAATTCCCAAGTGAACCATTGCCGACGCTGGCATTATCACGATAGTTTATGAATGCGCCTTGCATGCTGCACGCAGCCAGAACAAAGGTAGATAAAACAATTTTCTTCATTAGTAGAAATCCCTCCCAAACTCTCGTCTCTGCATCCTCACAGGTATTCCCCTCCCGGAAAATTACCTAGGATCGTTTCTTCAGCGACCCTTAGATTTTCAGGGTTAACCCACCTATACGGCAATAGGACTTCGGTACTGCGAAGAGGTGGTTTTGTACCAGATAGTAGTCCTGTTAAAAATTGATAAAGGTTTTATTTTTAATCAGATAGCCAATCCTTAGACCTCTCTTTGCGGCCGTCAGATGCAGGCCCGTCCGCCCTATAGCAGCCCTGGCTTCTGTCAGAATCCCTTAGGCGCTCTTATGTTTCCAGACGTTGTCAGCTCAGGAAGATCTTTCTGGACCCTTCGCTCTTTCGCTATTCTGTTAGCAAGGACAAAATCCATAAGATGCTTGGCTCAATTCTGGTTGTCATTTCGGCTTGCTCGGCGTTTGTGGCGCAGGAATCCGACTCGTCTTTTTTCGAGTCCAAAATCAGGCCCGTGTTGGCAACCAAGTGCTACGCCTGCCACTCCTCCAAGCTGAAGGCTCCCATGGGTGGCCTTGTACTCGACACAAAAGCCGGCATGGCTGCAGGCGGCACCAACGGACCCGTTTTAGTAGCCCGCAAGCCAAAAGAAAGCCGATTGCTCACCGCCCTCCGCTTCGAAGATGCACATTTGCAGATGCCGCCTTCAGGCAAACTGCCCGATTCCGTGATTGCCGACTTCGAGGAATGGATTGCCGCCGGTGCCCTGGATCCCCGAGTGGAGACGGCAACCACCGCACCCAGCTCCGCCCTCAAAGGCATGTCCATCGAGAATGGCCGCAAATGGTGGGCTTTCCAGCCCATCGCTGAAGTAGCGGCCCCAAAAGTTTTGAACGCGCGCTGGACTCGCAACAAGATCGACGCATTCCTGCTTGCCAAACTCGAGGCGAAGAAACTTACCCCATCTCTCAAAGCAGACCGGCGTACCCTCATCAAGCGCGCCTACATCAACCTGCTGGGCCTCCGCCCCACCTATCAGGAAGTAGAAGCCTTCGCAGCCGACCCCGCGCCTGACGCCTGGGAGAAACTGATCGACAAGCTCCAGGCCATGCCGCAATATGGCGAGCGATGGGGCCGCCACTGGATGGACGTCGCCCGCTTCGGCGAAGACAACCCAACTTCAGAGGCAACCAACGGGCCCTATCCCTTTGCCTGGCGCTATCGCGACTGGATCATCGAAGCAATCAACCGCGACATTCCCTACAACCAGTTTGTGACGATGCAACTGGCCGCCGATCAGCTCCCCAACACCAAACGCGAAGATCTGCGTGCCCTGGGCTACCTAGGTGCCGCCCCCGTTTATCACAAGGATCAACGCCTCTCTGCCGACGTGATCGGCGGCTTCCTCTCTGACGATTGGGACGAGCGCGTTGACGCCGTGACTCGCGGGCTGCTGGGAATGACAGTAGCCTGTGCGCGCTGCCACGATCACAAGTTTGATCCGATTCCCACCAAAGATTATTACGGCCTTGCCGGTGTCTTTGCGTCAACGATGCGCACCGAGCAGCCGATGTTTGAAGTCGAGCCTGAAATCGAATCCCGCTACATGTGGGCGAAGCGTCGTCTGATTGATCTAAGCTACTCGGTGAATCTTTTGTCCGGCGAACCTTCAACCGTTGTCGGCAGCGAATCACGAGTGGCAAAGTGGAAGCTCGAAATTCAGGCACTCAAAAAGGAGATGGAGACTCTGCTCGAAAGGTCCCCAACTTTGCTCGCCAGCCTGACAAGATATTGGACTCCCCCACCGCCCAGGCCAGAGGGCGATCCAGCTGGAAGGGGCCGCCGCCGTCCAGCATTAACCTCAACTGAGCCATTCCTCAACACAGTATTCGATGCTGCCCAGTTTATCGATGGCTCCGACGCCAACTACACCTTCATTAACTACAAGGCTGGCGAAGCCCGCGATGTACCGGTCTTGCGCAACGGTAATGTGGCCACGCCGGGCGAGATCGTCTCCAGACATTTTCCAGTTGTTCTTTCCAAAGACGACGGCCGCTTCAGCAAAGGTTCCGGGCGCCTCGAGTTGGCAAAGAAGATCTTCACCGATGCCGCTCCTCTCGCTGCTCGTGTAATTGTGAACCGCGTCTGGGGCTGGCATTTCGGACGAGCCCTCGTGGGAACCCCAAGCGATTTCGGAGTCCAGGGCGAGACCCCAACACATCCTGAACTGTTGACCGACCTGGCTGCCCGCTTCGTAGCCCACGGCTGGTCCTTGAAGTGGTTGAACCGCGAGATCATGACCTCTGCGGCATATCAGCAATCCAGCAAGCCCCGCGCTGATCTGATGAAGCTCGATCCAACCAATGCACTCTACTGGCGCATGTCTCCGCGCAGGATGGATATTGAATCCTACCGGGATTCCATGTTGCGAGCTTCCGGCAGGCTGAGCGACAAGATGTACGGTCCTTCTGAAGACGTAGAAGCCACTACGAACGTGAGTCGTACCGTCTATGGCCGCATCAGCCGCGGTCGTTTGAGCGTGCTTCTCAAGAACTACGATTTCCCCGATCCCATGCAAAGCAGCGGTTGGCGTGATCAAACCACCACCTCTTTGCAGCAGCTCTTTGTTCTGAATAGTACTTTCGTCCAGGACGCCGCAAAAGCTCTCACCAAAGCGGTCAGCGAAGTTTCAACGGACGACGGCAAAATGCGTGAACTCTACCGTCGTGTTTTGTCCCGCGAACCAACCCCGAAAGAACTGGACCTCGCTTTGAGCTTTCTGTCGAAGGGCACCGTCGATCAATATGCACAGGTTCTGTTGTCAACCAATGAGGAGATTTTGTGGCCATAACCAGTAGACGCCAGCTCATCCAGAACGCCTTTGGCGGAGTCGCGACCCTCGGTCTGAGTTCATTGCTTGCCGCCGAGAGTCCCCTCGGCCATTACTCAGGCCAGCGCACCCCGGGCAAGGCCAAACGCGTGATTAGCCTCTTCCTGGGTGGCGGCCCATCCCACGTCGATCTCTTTGACCCGAAGCCCTCGCTGCTTAAGTTCCAGGGCCAACGCCCCGGTTCCACCGACCTCAGAACAGAACGTCAAACCGGCGGGCTCATGCCCAGTCCCTTTGCCTTTGCCAAAAGAGGAAAGAGTGGCATCGATGTCAGCGAGATCCTTCCCCGGCTGGGTAGCGTAATCGACGACGTCTGTGTGATCCGGTCGATGTATTCGTTCAACCCGACGCACACCCCAAGCGTAAGCCTCTATCACACGGGCTCGATTCTCTTGAATCGCCCCTCAATTGGCTCCTGGGTCACCTACGGCCTTGGTTCCGAAAATCAGAATTTGCCCTCCTTTGTTGCTCTGGGTGAAAGCTCGCTCGGCGGCTCTTCCGCGCGTGCTGGTTTCCTGCCATCAGAAACGCAGGGCACGCCTGTAAACAACACAGAGCTCGATCCTGAGAAGATGATCCCGAATCTCCGCAACGAAAAACTGGATCGCAATGCGCAGCGCCAGCAGCTCGATGCGGTGCAAGCCCTCAATCAAGGCTTCAGCCAATCCTTTGGTGCCGATTCATTTCTCGACGGACGTATCCAGTCGATGGAAGCTGCATACCGGATGCAGTTTGAGGCGATGGATGTTTTTGACATCCGTAAAGAAACAGCCGAAACGCGGGCTCTTTATGGCGACACCCCGCTTGGTAATGGCTGCCTGCTCGCAAGAAGACTCGTGGAGAAGGGTGTTCGTTACGTCAATCTCGGCTTTGGATATTGGGACGATCACAAAGACATCGAAGCCGCCTACAGAAAGAAAATCCCGGCTATGGATCAGGCCGCTGCAGCCCTCATTCAGGACCTCAAGCAGCGCGGCATGCTCGAGGACACGATTGTTATGTGGGGCGGGGAATTCGGTCGCACTCCCGTATCTGAGAGCGGCACCGGCCGCGATCACAATCCCTACGGCTTCACCATGCTGATGGCAGGCGGCGGGTTCAAAGGCGGCACCGCCCATGGCGCAACCGACGACTTCGGCTTCAAGGCCGTCGAGAATCGCGTCTCCATTCACGACCTTCATGCCACCATGCTCTACGCTCTTGGTCTCGATCACACACAATTGACCTATCGTTACGCAGGCCGCGACTTCCGCCTCACCGATGTCTTTGGCAATGTTGTAAAGGAAATCTTGGTTTAGCAAAGGGTATAAACTCATAGGGGTTTCCCTATGCTGCCTGTACTTTACCTAATGGCTTTCGCTCAAGCCGATATTGCCCTCGAGCAGCGCTTCACCAAAACAGTCAAGCCCTTCGTCGCAACCTACTGCGCCGGCTGCCACAGCGGGCAGAATCCAGCCGCGCAATTGAATCTCGATACCTATGTGAAGCTCGCCGACGTAGTTCGCGATCATCCCCGTTGGGCTCAAGTTGGCGAGCGCCTGAAGGCTGCCGACATGCCGCCCAAGGGCATGAAACATCCCGAGCCCGCCGCAAGCCAGCAGATCATCGATTGGATCGAAGCGATGCGAATGAATGAAGCACGCAAGCACGCCGGCGAGCCCGGCATCGTACTGGCCCGTCGCCTCAGCAATGCCGAGTACAACTATTCGATTCGCGACCTCACCGGCGTCGACATTCAGCCCACCAAAGAATTCCCCGTAGACCCGGCCAACCCCGAAGGTTTCGACAACACGGGCGAATCCCTCTCGATGTCTCCTTCGCTTTTGAACAAGTATCTGCAGGCCGCCCGGCTGGTAGCGAATCAGATGGTGCTCAAGCCCACAGGCATCGACTTCGCACCTCACCCCATGCTGGTGGAGACCGATCGCGAAAAGTATGCCATCCAACGCATCATCGATTTCTACAAGAGCCAGCCCACCGACTACGCCAGCTACTTCATGGCCGCCTGGGCCTATAAGAAGGGCAAGCCTGCTGCAACACTGGCTTCGGTAGCTGCTGAGTATCACGTCAGTCCAAAGTATTTGCCATTGGTTTGGCAGGCCCTTGAAGGGGTGAAAGAAGAAGTGGGTCCCTTAGCCAAGTTGCAAGCGATGTGGCAAGCCCTCCCGCAGCAAGCCGACGCAGCACAAGCCGCGTGCGTCCAGATGCGAGACTACGTGATCCGCGTTCGCGCCCTCGTAGCGAAGCATTACTCAAGCCCCGTAGTAAAGGGTTTAAGCACCACCTCTCAACCGCTGATGAACTGGAAGTTAAACCTCTTTGCTCAAAAGCGGCGAGACTTCGACCCCGCCGCGCTACTTGTCGAAGGCGAACCACTTCCTGAAATTCCCGCCGCACCCAAGCCCGGTGAATTCTTCATCCGAGCTGTAGGCGACACTGTGGCCAAGCAAGCCAGCGCAAAAATGATCAAGGCCCGGCTGGCCGACATGGAGCCGCTCAAGGTTCCTGCCGGAGAGCGCGCCAGGTACGAAGCTGCCTTCGCCCGTTTTGCCAACACCTTCCCCGACGCGTTCTACATCAGCGAGCGAGGCCGTTTCTTCCCCGACGACACTCAAGACAAGGGCCGGCTTCTCAGTGCAGGCTTTCACAACGTCATGGGATACTTCCGCGACGATCTTCCCCTGCGCGAGATGATCCTCGATGCAAAGCAGACGCGCGAACTCGAAACCCTCTGGCAGGAATTCGACTTTATCGCCGACCACACCATCCGAACTTACACCCAGTACTTCTTCAACCAGAGTGGCGAAATTCTGGGCAACGGCCGCGAGTCCGGCAGCGAACGGCCAGCCGACAAAGCTGTCACCGATCCCGCCGTCATCTTCGGCCTGCGCGACCAATATCTGGCCAAAGCCAAGTCCGACGAATCCAACGATAAAGTAGCTATCGATGCCATCGAGGCTCACTTCAAGCGCGTCAACCAGGAAATTCGCGCCGTAGAAAAAATGCGAGCCGAATCCGAGCCGCGTCACCTCGTAGCTCTCGCCAACTTCGCCGCACGCGCCTACCGCCGCCCTCTCACAATCGTTGAGAAGAATGACCTCATCGCTTATTACCGACAGATCCGCGAAAAAAGCGGCCTCTCTCACGAAGAGGCAATCCGCGATTCCATCGTCGGTATCCTGATGTCTCCAGACTTCTGCTATCGCATTGACCTTCTCGACAATCGCCTCTCCAGTGCGCCCGTAAAGCAACTTCCAGACCTTGCCCTCGCCAGCCGCTTAAGCTTCTTCCTCTGGTCCAGCCTGCCAGACCAGAAGCTGCTCGATCGCGCCGCAACGGGTCAACTACGGCAGCCTGGAATCTTGCTATCAGAAGTGCGACGCATGCTCAAAGACGAACGCGCCAAACGCTTCGCCACCGAGTTCGCTGGACACTGGCTCGACTTCCGGCGCTTTGAAGAACACAACACCGTAGACCGCCAGCGCTTCCCAAGCTTCACCAATGAACTGAGACAAGCCATGTACGAAGAGCCGATCCGCTACATCGAAGACGTAATCCGCAACGACCGTTCTGTGCTCGATCTTCTCTACGGCAAGCACACCTTCGTTAATCCCGTTCTGGCCAAACATTACGGCATGGCCGAGATTGCCGGCAAGCCCGACACCTGGCTCCGCGTCGATGATGCCCGTACCTATGGCCGTGGCGGCTTGCTCCCGATGGCTGTCTTTCTAACGCAGAACGCCCCCGGCCTGCGCACCAGTCCTGTCAAGCGAGGCTACTGGCTTACCAAGCGAGTGCTGGGAGAAAACATCCCCCCTCCACCCGCATCTGTTCCGGAGTTGCCCGGCGACGAAGCCAAAGGCGATCTACCCCTCCGCGACATGCTCATCAAGCATCGCGAGAATCCCAGTTGCGCCGGCTGCCACGCACGTTTTGATTCCCTCGGCCTTGCCTTTGAAGGCTACGGTCCAATCGGAGAAAAACGAAGCCTCGATCTCGGTGGCCGCCCTGTCGATACCAAAGCAACCTTTCCCGACGGCAGTCAGGGCTCTGGCTTTGATGGCGTCCTGAATTACGTAAGCATCAAACGTGAGAAAGACTTTGAAGAGAATCTTCACCGCAAGCTCCTCGCCTACGGTCTGGGTCGCTCGCTTTTGCTTTCCGATGAAATTACAATAGGTCGCATGAAGGGCAAAAAGGGTTTTGCCTCTTTAGTGGAAGTGATTGTCACAAGTCCGCAGTTTTTGAACAAGCGTGGAGGAGAGGCCGATGCCCGAAAGAAAAACGTCAGTGAATAACAAGATCGCCCGCCGCGCCGTATTGCGTGGTGCCGGCGTCACCATGGCCCTCCCGTGGCTGGAATCCTTCGCCGCCTCTGCTGCCACAACATTCCCCAAACGCTTTGGTGTCCTCTTCATGGGCAATGGCGTCAACGAGAATCATT
>JBIPMY010000615.1:0-3061 GCA_044376335.1 Bryobacter sp. | reverse complement strand
TGGGTAGTCTTGCGTAGTGGTGAGGACTTCGTCGCCCGGTTTGAGGTCGAGTCCAAGGAGAACGGTATGGAGGCCTTCACTTGTATTGCGGGTGATGGCGAGTTCCTCAGGGGAGCAACCGAATTCGCGGGCGAGGTCTTCGCGGATGACCTCGGTTTCTGGCAGAAGCAGCTCGTCAACGTAGTGGGAGGGAGAGAGGTTGGTGAGGGTCCAGTAGCGGTGCATGGCTTCCTGGACGACTTTGGGGGCTGGGCAGACAGAGCCGTTATTGAAGTTGAGCAGGTTGCGGTCGACCGTAAAGGCCATGCGGGCGTTGAACCAGAAGTCTTCGTTTGAGGCAGATTCCAGCGGGGTTTGAGCCTGCATGCCTTGAAGAGCGGTAAGAGCCGCGAGCACCGAGCGTCTTGTCATTTGTCTATGCTAGCCCGAGAGGGGTCGCATTCAGGAGATGGCAGCGAAGAAGTGTCTTGCCTTTTCAGGTTCGGTTGCGCCGAGTGGCCAAAAGCGTTCGCAATCGTGGCGACCGGATTCGAGTTGGAAGAGGCCCTGAGACTTGTACTCTGCGATGAGCCAGTTGACGATTACGGTGTAAGTGAGGGATTCGGCGCGGGAGACGGCTCTCGATCTTGAGAACTGGAAAACAGGGGGAATCGAAGCGGGACGGGATGAGTGGGCAGGCTCTACTGCGAGCAGGAGGGGCCGTTGAGCATCTGGGAGGGTATCGAGGATCGACTGCGTGAGATTGGCGACGGCGATGTGATGGCCGTGCTCTCCGGGATTCGGAGAGAGGACAAAAATCGCATCGTAGGCGTGGCTGAGGATGCGTTGCTCGATGCGGTGCTTCAGCTCGTGGATGCGCCAAACGCGATGGGCGTCACGCTCCTGTTGAGTGTATCCGGGGTCTGGTTGGCCGAGGAACTCGGTGTGGCGCACTCCCAGAAGCTTACCGGCGCGGAGGGATTCTTCGCGACGGATCTCTGGAAGCAGTGCGTGGTCTTTACCGCCTTCGGTAAGGTCGAGACCATAGACGTGGCCAGCGAGAGCGGCAAAGCGGTGGCCGCCTGCGCCATCGGTAACGATCATCTGATCGACAATGCCGTTGAGCTCACGCGCGACTCGATAGAGAGTTGCGGCGCAGTAGTATTCGTCGTCGGGGTGAGCGGCGATCAGGAGCACTGACGGCGGGGTGGGAAGGAAATTGGCTGGGGTGGGGGTGGATTCAACGAGAGTCATGCAGCCTCACTTTGACGGCGGGTTTGTTGGGCGATGAAGCGTGCGGCAAAGGTGGCGATTGAGGTTCGGGCGCGACGGCTTTCCTGATCGAGCCATTCCAGTGCGGATTGGGGAGTGTAGCCGAAATTGCTGGCCAGGATTGCCTGAGCGCGGGCTTCGAGCTTTCGGGTGCGTAGCTCTTCATGTTGCAGGTTGAGTTGAGCACGAAGGCGGGTATGCTCTGCTGACCTCGACTGCAAGATGGAGTAGTTGAGCAGGATTCCTTCGAGGGCGGAAACGAACTGAAATAGCTCTGTTGCACGGACGGCCGGTTTGGTGGCCAAGACGTCAAGGCTGCCATAAAGCAATGGCCCTGAACGCAACTGCCGGCTGAGGATGATGCCGGCAGGGTTCGAGTTCGGTGACAGGTAAGTGGCACCAACGCTGGAGCCACGCAGCGGATTGTGAATGGAAATTCGCACCTCATCAAGCGAGGCAAGGCGACCTATGGATTGCGTGAGCTGTTCGAGCGCTTCGGTTGGGTGGGCTGAATAGGCGAGCAAAGTGCTAGCCGATTGCAGCAGATGGGTGGCAATCGACGGTGGCGAGACTTGATTCTGCATAAAATATATCTACTTGATCGAGAATAACCGGAAGACAAGGCGATGTCAATATTGTCGATCAATTTAATAGACTATGGGGGATTTAGATGTAATACATGAGCTCTTCGCCCTGTTCGGCTTCGAGCCTGGCGGCGTCCACTTTTTTGCAGACATCGGCGAGAGTAGTGTGATCAAGGATGTCGGCGGTAGCGTCTCGAACCTGGCGCATCAGGATTCGGGTGCCGCAGAAGCGGATGTCCGGGCATTCATCGCATTTGCGAAAGTTGGATTCGCTGGCGCACGGCAGGGGGGCGAGAGGGCCGTCGATCATGCGGATGATCGAACCAACGGTCACTTTATCCGGGGAAACTGCGAGAACGTAGCCGCCATAACGTCCGCGACGGCTATCCACCAGCCCTTTCATCTTCAAGCTGAGGAGGATTTGCTCAAGGAATTTCTTAGGGATGTCCTCTTCTTTGCTCAGGTCACCGATGAGAGCCGGCTTATCCAGGCCACGACGAGTAAGGGCATAAAGCGCTCGGAGGGCATATTGAGTTCGCTTGGATAACGTGCGCATGAGCCCTCCTATTCTACTTGGAAAATTAATCTCGATAAAAACGATGGACAAATGGATGTATCTGTTTTAGATTACGAATAGCCATGAAGAAAACCCTTTTGTCGATGAGTTTAATAGTGATGCCGTTGGTTGGTCAGTCTTTGCAGGGAGTCTGGGATGCAACAGTAGTGAGCAATGGACTGACGATCCCTTTCCGATTTGAGATTGCAGCAAAGCCCGGTTTGGCGTCTGGAGCTTTCTTTAATGGATCGGACAAATACAAGTCCTCGGCCGGGAGCTTTGACGGCAAAACGCTCAAGCTGGAATTTGATTACTATGCAACCAAGCTGAGTGCAATCTATGACGGCAAGGCATTGACCGGTGAATACGGGCGTGGCAAGCGGATTTATGAATTTCGAGCAGTGCCACACGTGGAAGCGGTGAGCGAAGCGAAGGCGCCCGAAATTGGCGGCATTTGGGAAATCGAAACCAACAGCCCGAAGGGGGAGAAGGCCTGGCGCTTCATCGTTGAACAAAAGGGAAATGAAGTGAATGCGTCGATTTTGCGGATTGACGGGGATACGGGGACATTGAGTGGTGGCTTCAAGCAGGGGAAGTTTCTCTTGAGCCACTTTTCAGGAGCACGTCCAGGCTTGCTTGAGGTGAGCGTGAAAGAAGACGGCACGCTTGC
>JBIPMY010000614.1:0-3072 GCA_044376335.1 Bryobacter sp. | reverse complement strand
CACCAGACCTGCACGCACGGGATTAAGTTCGCCATAGCGGATGGTGTTTCAGAGGTGGCATTCTTCCATGGCGCAAGAGTAGAATCGGTTCTGCCAGAGGTGCCCGCTACGGACGCGGCGGGCGTTGTGATACTGGGCGTAGCGACCGTGGGTGCGGCGCAGGCAGATGGATAGGGAATCCTCTTCTTAGGGTACGGCGATGAGCTGTCCCGCACCCCCAAGTTGAGGTACCGAATCTTAATATGCACCGGGCAATATGAGTGCCCACCAAGAGTGCGAATGGAAGCCTAGTCCTCTCGGCGGATCTTCAAAGCAGCACAAAGCCAAACCCAGCAGCCAAGACTTTCGGGCGAAATGAAGCAGTCGTGAATGTTCGGCTCCTTCGCCTCGGAGATTGTGAAATCGCACGAAACGCTACGCCCGTCCAGGCTTCCCTTACGGCGCGCAGACCCCGCGCTTCCCGGACCGCCGCCGCGTCTCGTGCAGAGGAACTGATATGGAGGCGAAGGAGAAGAAAAAGCCGTCCAGAAGGAGCATTATCGGTTGACAGAGACAGCCGCCTCATGGAAGCCTGACCACTTGGCGGGAGAGGCGATCGTTGGACTTCGTGACAGACTTCTCCATATCCGGTATTTTAAGAAGAAGGAGAACATGGCGATGCATCTGAACATTGAAATTCCCGATGCCCTTGCAGCTGTTGTCAAAGCTCAGGCAAAAGAACAAGGCGTGTCTCCCGATCGTTTTGTGAGCCGGGTTCTTGAGAGCATTTTGGGAGATGCTGTTTTGTCTACGGCACCCAAAACACCATTTGAAAGCGGTTACGGCATGCTGGCAAAGTACGGGACGGCACCCTCTGATGAGGAGATTGACGAGAACCGGCGCGCCATGTTTGGTGGTTTTGGCGAGAGCTTTTGATGATTGCCGGCGTTGCCGACACTCACACAGCTTTGTGGTACCTCTTCGGCGATCCGCGACTGTCTGCTACTGCGAAAGCGTTTATAGATCGGGCAGCGGTGGATCGTAGTTCCATTGAAATCTCACCGATCAGTCTTGCCGAAATCGTTTACCTGTTAGAGAAGAAGCGAATTCCCGCCTCTGCGCTTGAAGACCTGGAAGCGGCGCTTGAGAACGAAAATCATGTTTTTAAGGAAGCCCCGTTTACTAAAGAAGTGGTGAAAGTCATGCATCGAGTCTCCCGTGAGGATGTTCCCGACATGCCGGATCGGGTGGTGGCTGCCACCGCGCTTTATCTGGGTGTGCCTGTGATCAGCAAAGACCGGCGAATTCAATCATCTATAGTGCAGTCTATCTGGTAGGTTCAGCTACTGAGATTGTGCAGTGACGATTTGGCATCCAAGGCTCTATGATTTGACTATCGAAGTGCGGATTTGCTTGTTTCGGCAGATCGGGTTGCGCTTTCTGTTTTCCTGTTGCCTCAGGAGGAACGCCTCTGAGAGCAGCACCTTGGGTGTTGGAGTGGGCTGAGCTACAGGTAAAAGCTGGGATAGAGGATTTGGCGGTGTCAGAGTGATTTTGGGTTTGGTGCGGGTGGATGCGTCCCTGCCGTGATTTTTGTTAAATTCCGGTTTGCGGGAGCGTTTTGAGTTTTGCGCTAAATGATAGATTCTGAAAATCTTTGGGGTCCTGCCAAAATTGATTGGTATAAGCTAGCGCCAGTTGAGGCGGGGATGGGGCGAAAAGATCTCAAAAACATTGAGGGAAATGGATTGAAGGCGCTGGGACAGTTCAGACTGAGGGCTTCCTGGGACAGTTCAGACTGAGGGCTTCCTCATGTTGGCTTGGGGTGGGTTTCGCGGAAAGGATGTTGGGGTAGGTGGAGGCTGAGGTTTGTTGGTGGATTTCGAGGGAGAGAGGCGGGGTTGGTCGATTTTGTGGGGCCGGGAACATCCTTTACACTTTTCGACAGCAAAAGCGAGCCCGTCTAAGTATGGGGAAGCGGCCCGGAGGCCGCATCCTTTCGGCGTTGGAGATGGCGCTCGGGGCGCATCCCTGCGTTGCCCTATCCTCCATTCCAACGCCATGATCGTATCGTCAGTCCTTTCGGCTGTAAAGCGATAAATCCCGGGGTCTAAGGGGCGGAGCCCCTTTCGAGGAAAGCTCATTTTCCTCGCATTCTTCTAGGTGGTTTGGGAGGCTTGACGGCGGTGAATCGGTGCGATTGGGCGTCGAAGTGGCCCAGCAGCACAGAACCGTAATAAACATCGAAGAAGTCCTCGGCGGTTTCGCAAAGGCCGACGGATTGATATTCCAGCACTTCGCTGATGAAAACGTTGTTTCCTTTCCACTTAATCTCTCCGCTTTGGGTGACGCGGCGGCGATGCGTTACTTCGTCAGGCACGCCCAAGTTGGCGAGCCGGCTTGGATAGGCTCTGGTCGAGGCTATGTAGAGTTCAGCAGGCATGCGATTGCCAATGGCTTCGTGAGGGCGCTCATGGTTAAAACTTTTCTCAAAGCGCACCAGCGAACGCTGCTGCAACTCGATGGTGGCGCATGGCGGCGAGGCCACCTCTTGCTTCAGGGTGAGATGCATTCGTTCGTGACGGCCGTTCTGTTGCGGGCATCCTGGAGTGATCCGTTCATGGCGTATTCCCAGTTGCAGCCACCACATCGACAGCCGGCTCAAGCCCGCGGGAGCCCTGCTGGCAAACGGCGGACCGTTGTCGGTGCGGATCGCCTCCGGCAAGCCATAGGCGCGGAAGACGGCCTCGAACACGGATTTCACGTGTGGCCCGTCGGTCTTTTTGACATGACGCGCTCGCAAGAGGTAGCGGCTAAAAGCATCGGTGATGGTCAGCGGATCGCAGCGCGTCCCATCTCCGCAGTGGAACCAGCCTTTGAAGTCGGCACACCATACCCGATTGGGCGCGTCGGCGTGCGCCAAGGGTTGCTGATAGGGCGCGGTGCGTGCCCGCTTCGGCCTCGCATGACTGAGCCCGTGCCGTTTCAAGAGCTCGCCAACACTGCTTGCGGCAGGCCATACATGTTGCCCTTGGCGCGCTTCCAGGTAGGCCAGCAGTTTGCGCGGCCCCCATCGGGGATGTTCGCGCCGCA
>JBIPMY010000613.1:0-3096 GCA_044376335.1 Bryobacter sp. | reverse complement strand
AGAAATGGAAGAACGGCACTGGTGAAAACCGAAATCCCTATTGCCTGCATCTTGTCGCTAAGGAATCGATAGAGGAAGGCATTGTTCTGCCAGCCCCCGAGAAAGCCGGTGGTGAATCGAATTTTTGTAATCCACTCGCTAGCCGGCATGAGCAGCAGGCAACCCGACAAAAGGACTCCGTAGGCGAGCAAACCCGGTGCCGAAAAACGTTGGCCGATCCAGAGGGGCACCAGAAGCAGCGGCCACCATTTTGTCAGGGTGGCTAAAGCTAGCCAGATCCAGGTGGTGCTTCCTTTTGTCAAAAACGCAGTGAAAAGAAGAAGCATGATCCAGGAGTCGCTATGGCCGTTCATCCAGTATTCGTAAACACTGAGGGGGCTCCAGGCAAGGATCATCCAGCGCCAGACTGGCCAGCGCTGCCGCCAGGCAAGCAGCAAAAGGAGGGCTTCGGCCAAAGAAGCCGAGGTTTTCATCGGGAGGCCGGTTTGGTAGGTGACCCAATGGGCGGATTGAAGCACCGGGCCATAGACGGCAGAAAAGTCGTAGCCGGGTATGCGGTGGTCTGGATCTGCCAGCTGTGCCGGGCTGGTGCGGTACGGGTTGAGCCCTTTCGATAGAGTTTGAGCTTCCCACTGGTAGCGCAAATAGTCATCGCTCAGGCTGGAGGGAAGGGTAAAGGCCAACAAACGAAAGGAGATGGCGGCGAGTACTACTACTTTCTTGAAGTGTGGCGATTCTGGCACACGTGAGGCAATCCAGAGGGCTACAAAATAGAAAAGATAAGTTATACTATATCCGATACTTATAGACGTAATCCGCGCCGCTTCGTCGTTTGCCCAAAGTGTGCCCAGGGCCAGCACTGCCAAAAAAGCAGCAGCCAGCCCGGCCAAGATCGAATTGGAGTAGTGGACCAAGTCACCTATTATGCTAACCGGCTCTGCTTCTACGACTGAAAAACTGATCGACGCGCTTTTTGACGACACCTTCGCAGGTGTTCACTCGCTGGCGACTTTCGATTACCTCATCCTGATTCCTTACTTCCTCATGCTTGCGGTGTTGAGCTTTTATGGCTGCCACCGCTTTGCCATGATCAGTGGCTATTTCAAGGGCAGAAAGAACATGCCCAAAGAGCCATCCCGCTATTTCACAGAACTCCCAAAGGTTACGATCCAGCTGCCGCTCTTTAATGAGCGCTACGTTGTTGAGCGTTTGCTTGAGAGCGCGAGCAAGGTTCGCTATCCAGAGGGTCTGCTACAGATCCAGATTCTCGATGACTCTACCGACGACACCGCTCCGTTTACCGAAGCTCTCGTCGCCACCTATGTGGAACGTGGTTTCAACATGGAATATCGCCACCGCAAGAACCGTAAGGGCTATAAAGCGGGCGCATTGCAAGCCGGGATTCCAACTGCAACCGGCGAACTGATCGCTATTTTCGATGCTGACTTTGTCATCCCCGAAGACTTTCTCGAGAAGACGGTTCATCACTTCACTGACGAAAAAGTGGGCGTTGTGCAGACCCGCTGGACCTACCTCAACCGCCACTTCAACCTTTTGACTGAAGTGCAGACGATGCTTCTGGACGGCCACTTCATTCTTGAGCACGGTGCACGTGCCGGTAACGGACTTTTCTTTAATTTCAATGGCACCGCCGGGATCATGCGCAAGGCGATGATCGAAGACGCCGGTGGTTGGCAGCACGATACGCTGACCGAAGATAGCGATCTTAGCTACCGCGCACAGTTGAAGGGATGGCGCTTTGTTTACCTCCCTCATGTGGAATGCCCGTCTGAGTTGCCTGTGGAAACGTATAGCTTTCAGGTGCAGCAGTCTCGTTGGGCCAAGGGTTTGACGCAGTGCGCAAAGAAGCTGCTGCGGATGATTCTTGATACCAAGCTGCCGTGGCGCGTGAAGCTGGAAGCGATCTGCCACCTCACTCCGAACATTTCCTATCCGTTGATGATCATCGTTTCAGCACTGATGCTGCCGGTGATGATCGTGCGTTTTTACATGGGGCCGCTGGAGATGCTGCTGATCGACTTCCCGTTGATCATCGCGAACTTTGTCAGTCTGACGGCTTTCTATCTGATTGCGCAGCGTGAGATTGATCCGGTGGGTTGGAAGCGTACGATCTGGTTTATGCCTGCCTTGATGGCTGCCGGTGTCGCGCTTACGATCAGCAATACCAAGGCTGTGCTTGAGGCGCTGATGGGTGTTGAAACCAGCTTTGCCCGTACTGCCAAGTACAACCTGAGCGACAAGAAGGTGAAGCTCGAACAGGTGGAATACCGTCGCAAGAGCGGCTGGTTGCCCTTTGCTGAAATCGCCATGGGAACCGTTTTCGCTGCGATGGTTTACTACTGCATCGAGTCGCTCAACCTGTTGAGCATTCCGTTTTTGATGATCTTCGTCAGCGGCTATTACTGGGCTGGCTTCACCACTCTGTGGCAGGAATATCAGGGTCTGATGCAGTTCAAGGCAGCTAAAGCAGCGCTTGAAGCCGTTCCGCAGCAGACAAACCACTAAGGGCAGCGCCCTCGATACGGGCTTCTCCAAAGGCATCACCGGCCAGGACCAGCGGTGCTGGCGCGGTTACCACGAAGCTTCTGTCTGCATGCATGACGGAGGGCTTTGAGTACTTCCAGCGGTGCAACTTCCAGGCACTCACCTTGTAGCCTGCCAAGAGTTTTTCAGCAACTTCTTCAGCGTTTGTTTCCCAGTGATCCAGACTGAATTTGGGCCCAGCATGGATGGTGATCGAGTTTGCAATCGTTGAGATACCCTTGCGTTGGTTGTCAGAGATCCAGGAGATGGGCTCGGCTTCGGGGAGCTGAAGCGCACCGGGTTCCGGAAGATTTGCGGGCTCTTCCAGAATTGCCATCACGGCGATGCAGCGCTCGTATTCGATTCGTTGCAGTGCCAGGGCTTCTGATTCCACAAGATCGAAATCGAGCAGCGCGAGGGTTTGTGGAACCGGCGTGGTGACAATGAGAGCGTCGGCGGTGAGGGTCTCGTCGAAATCGGTTTCGAGCGTCCATTGATTGCCTGAGGCGATGATGTGGCTTACCTTTACCCCGCAGCGGAGATCGAGACCTT
>JBIPMY010000017.1:0-30925 GCA_044376335.1 Bryobacter sp. | reverse complement strand
ACCTGCCAGCCTCCAAAGAATCGTCTCCGGCCAAACGGCAATTCATACACAAAGCCCGAAGACAATATGTGAGGCAGATTCCCTGTTGATACATCCTTTTCAAGCTGCTTGTTGAAACTATCGGCAGCCTGAAAAACTGCCGCCGGGCCAGTGAGTACCGCAGAATCAAAGACGGCTCCTGCGTCGTCGATTAACTTTGAAAAAGTATAGGACAGCGTGAACGTCAGGCCCTGTGAAAATCGCTTTTCGACTCTCAATTGAAACGAATGGTACGTCGAGTGGCCAACGTTATTCCGGTAGAGGGCGACACTTGTAAACCGAGGGTAAGGCCGCAGCAATTGTCCGCGCGGAATCGTTGCAGCTCCCAGTGAACTATTCGAAGGGATCTGCCCCACAAATGGGTTTGCTACCTGTTGCGTCAATTGCGACCCCAGCGCCAACTGCTCGACACTCAGTTGATTCAGATTCACATCAGGCACTCCGAGCCGAGTCAACTTTGAACCGAGATAACCACCTTCAAAACTCCAGTTCGCACCGAAGGTCTTCTGCAAGGTGAAGTTCCATTGCTGCGCATAGCCGCTTCCGTTGGTTCGCTGCACACCAAACACGCCCTGTCCCAAGCCTGAGTCTGGCCCTGCCGGCGCAAGGCGGACCGTTGGCCCCTGCGACAAAACGAATGCAGGACGAATGTTATCGAGAGACTGTTGCCCAAGAGTTTGGACAAACGGAAAGAGTGGGGTTGTAAAGGGTGTCGTGATCCCAGCCTGTTCAATCCATGTCAAGCCGTAGCCACCTCTCAGCACGAACGATTCCCGAAGCTTATGGGCAAAGCCCAGTCTGGGTGCAAAGTTTGTTTTCTCGAGGTTCCGTGCACTTCTTGATACTCCGTTGGCACCTAGAAAATCGAGCTTCTGTGACGTCAGATTGAAAACCGCTCCCCGGTTGCCGAGCACCGTAGAAGGAAAGTTCAAGGTGTAGCGAGCCCCTAGATTCAGCGTCAACTTCCTTGTCACCCGCCAATCGTCCTGCAAAAAGAATTCAGCGATCTTTGCCCGTGGCTGGATCAAATCCTGCTGTGCATCAATGCTGAAGCGCCCTACTTGTCCTAATAGAAACGAGGCAAAACTGTTACCGGAACTAGCTGCTGCACCGCTTGTGAAAATGTTCGTAAATTGGAAATTCCCGGTCGGACTCGGTGGCTGCAAGACATCGAGAGTCTGCCAGCGCAGGTCTGCCCCGGCCTTCACGCTATGTCCACCGCTCACCCATGAATAGTTGTCCACAAGCTGTGTCACCGAGGTGGTGAAGTTCGCATTCCCGCTTGCCGGCGCGCCCAACTGCTGAAAGCCAACCAGGTCGTAGGTTGGCAGCACGTCTGAAAATGAAGACAATGGCAGATTAGGAATCAGCGTCACATCCGCAACCGGTCTACTCAATCGAAGCGAGTTCCGCTCAAAGTTGCGCCTTGTAAACCCGAATCGCAGCTGATTCACTGATGTTGGGCTGGTGTTCCAGGTATGTTCTCCCACCAAGCTATCGGCTCGAGTAATCGTGTTTCCGATCACACCCGAAGTCAGATTCCCGCTCCCATCCGCCAGTGGTGTTGTTGGTTTAGTGTCATCCCGTAAAAACGAATAACGCCCAAATACCCGGTGCCGCGCTCCGAAGTATCGATCCAGCCGCCCGTCAAACTGGTCGGCCGCTGTGTCGTCGTTTCCTACGCGGCGATAGTTGTTAGCCGTCGCTTCCGATCCGCTAGCCGTAAAAACGTTGGGTGCCGGGTATCGGTCTACGACGGCCAGTGCAGCACGATCAAAACGGCTCACCGGGATCGTGTTTGCTGCAAAAGCTTCTGTTCTCCCCGTGGTGGGATCGAATACAGCGTTGCTGAAAACCCCTCGCCGCTGCGCCGTCGTCGGCACCGTGCTCACCCTCACCACTCCAGTATTCAGCCGCGTGCCTTGCCAGTCGGCAAAGAAGAAGGTCTTGTTTTTCTGAATCGGCCCACCGAGCACAAAGCCATACTGGTTCCGGCGGAACCTGGGCTTGGCGCCAGAGCCAGCAAAGAGATTTCTGGCATTCAATTTCTCATTCCTGAAAAACTCAAAAAGCGTGGCGTGCCATTCATTGGATCCTGACTTCTGGTTCACCATAATCACGCCACCATTGGATCGCCCGTACTCGGCTGAATAACTATTGGTGTCGACACGGAATTCTTCGATCGCGTCAATCACCGGGTAAAACGCTACCTGTCCCGGTTCTGGCTGCAAAACGCTAATTCCGTCGTAGATGTATTCGCTGACTCTTGGACGGCTGCCATTGATACGCGGCAGCACGCTCCCTGGCGGCAGGTTTACTCCCGGGGCGAGCGAGACTAGCGGCACAAAGTTTCGCCCGTCCAGAGGCAGCGAAACCACTTTCTTTTGCTCCACCACAAAGCTTACTGTGCCCCGGCTTGACTGTAATAGCGGCTGGGCGGCAGTGACCTCCATCGCCTGACTGGCGTCTCCCAGCTTTAGTTCGAGTTCAAGCCCCACGCGATCACCAACTCGCAACACAATGCCGGATCGCTCGAGCTTCGCAAACTTCTCTTTGGTTGCCCGTAAACGATACTCGCCTGCAGGGAGGCCAAGGAATTGAAATTCTCCTGCCGCTTCGCCCAATTGAGATAGGGTCAGGCCTGTTGCCAGATTCTCCAACTCAACACGGGCTCCTCCTACTGAGAGGCCCGCTGGGTCACGCAGGGTTCCCCAAAGCTCCGCTTTCGTCGATTGAGCTGCCAGGGCTGGCGAAACCATTAAGCCTAAAAGAACAATATGACCCGCATACACAACAGTGTCATGTTATCACGACATCATTAGAGTTGCCTCGCCTCGTAGCGCAGCACCCGTAACTCCCGCCTTTCCAATCTGGGCAACTCTCTTGTAATCATCGCCGCTTGCCCCGACTGTGAAATGCGCATCCATCGCTGCAAACTGCCTTCGATTGCAGGGGTCAACGTCTCTGCAATCCCCACTCCCATCCCTGCAATCACAAGGGGAATCTCAAGCCCATTGGAATCCCTCCAGTACCCCAAATGTGCCTCGACTCCCGAATGACAAGCATTCCGATAGATTTCCGAAACCACCTCACTCTCAAAATTCCCGCTTCCCATTAAGAAATGCAGCTTCGGCCTTTTCACAATTCGGCGGCCAAAGTCCTCTTCTATGGGTTCCAGTTTCACTGTCAGAAAACAGGCTTCCAGGGCCTCAAGCCACCGCACTGCGGTTCGATGCGACACTCCCGCTTGCCGGGCCAATTCCTGCTGCTGCAGGCCAGTCCCGCTACTGGCCTTTACCTTCTCAGCAAAGGCAATCAATCGATCAATGTCACGCACCGGAACCAAAGCCCGCAGATCCGCCTCTGGCCAGCCCGCATTCTGGCTCCAACTTGTCTCTTCTGAGGCGTGTTTCTCGCGGGCTGGCACAAAGCGGCCAATCATCTCAAGCTTCAGGGGATTCCGTCTTTGTAGCTCCGCTAGCGTCGGCCCATGCAATTCGAGCCGCTCCATGGGCAACCCCAACCGTACTGAACTCGCGAAGACAAGTGGTAACTCTAACTTCACGCTCCGCAGATATGCCACCAACTCGGGCGCGCGCTGCAACTCATCAATCACGGCCGCACGACGCAGCCTTATCAAGAAACGCTCCGGGTCTTCGCGTGCCCGCTGGCGGTAGGCCACATCATCCAGGCTCACATAGAGACTGTCTGCAAACTCTTTTCTAAGCAGCGTTGTCTTGCCAGCCCCCCTTGGCCCCTCGAGCACCACGGACGCATGTGCCTGCACAGCGCGCCGCATAGGGATCGCGAGATGTCGCTCAAGAAACATGTAGATTCATTTTATAAAACGGAAATCGCATAGACAAAACGCTTCAAAAATTGACGATTCCATCGCCAGCGCTCTAGGCTGGGAATCGCATATGAGCTTCAAAATTAATCCCGCCAAGGGCAAACTTGGCATTCTGATGCCGGGAATGGGCGCAGTGGCCACCACGTTTATGGCCGGCGTCGAAGCAGTGAAGAAGGACCTTGGTGCGCCGGTGGGGTCCCTGACACAACTGGGTACCATCCGCCTCGGCAAGCGCACCGACAATCGTGTGCCTTACATCAAAGACTTTCTGCCGTTAGCGGGCTTGAACCAGCTTGTCTTCGGCGGCTGGGACATCTTTGAGGACAATGCGTATGAAGCGGCCGCAAACGCCCGGGTGCTTCAGCCCGAGTTGCTCACCAAACTCAAGCCTGCGCTTAGCAAGGTGAAGCCAATGAAGGCCGTGTTTGACAAGAACTACGTGAAGCGTATCGACGGCCCTAATGTGAAAACCAAAGGCACACTCGCCGACAAGGCAGAAGCCCTGATGGACGATATGAAGACCTTCAAGGCCACTAACAAGGCTGATCGTCTGGTGATGATCTGGTGTGGCTCTACCGAAGTCTTCCAAAAGCAATCCAAGGTTCACCAGTCGCTGGAAGCCTTCGAAAAGGGTCTGGCCAAGAACGATCCTGCTATTGCCCCCAGCATGGTTTACGCCTACGCCGCCATCAAGTCTGGTGTGCCCTTCGCTAATGGTGCGCCCAACCTTACGCACGACATTCCTGCTCTTCTCGATTTTGCACGTGAGCGCGAAGTGCCGATCTGCGGCAAGGACTTCAAGACCGGGCAGACTTATATGAAGACCCTGATCGCCCCTGGCCTCAAGGCTCGTATGCTTGGCTGCTCGGGTTGGTTCTCCACCAACATTCTTGGTAACCGCGATGGCGAAGTACTTGAAGATCCCGGCTCTTTCAAGAGCAAAGAAGAGACCAAGCTCAGTGTTCTCGATCAGATCCTCCAACCGAACCTGTACCCGGATCTCTACAAGGATCTCTTCCATTCGGTGAAGATCAATTACTATCCCCCGCGCGGCGATGAAAAAGAAGGCTGGGATAACATCGACATCTTCGGTTGGCTCGGCTATCCGATGCAGATCAAGATCGACTTCCTTTGCCGCGACTCGATCCTGGCTGCCCCTTTGGTGCTGGACCTTGTTCTGTTTCTTGACCTCGCCCAGCGCGCCGGGATGAAGGGAGTCCAGGAATGGCTCAGCTTCTACTTCAAAGGCCCCATGACTGCACCGGGACTCTATCCGGAACACGATATCTTCATCCAGTTGATGAAGCTGAAGAACACACTGCGCTGGATGCGTGGTGAAGACCTCATTACTCACCTCGGTCAGGAATATTACGACTAGAGCTTTGTATACTAGCGGCGAGTGAAACGAATCCTCGCCGCTAGCTTCTTTGTTAGTTACATCGTCGTTCTTGGTCTCTGGCCCACCAGCAGGTGGTGGATGGAGCCCTCTTTCATGACCTGGAACATGTACTCGCGCGGCATTAGAGACGGACGAGACCATCCCTTGATTGAGGCCACCTTCAAGGACGGCCGCAGGCTCGCTTTGAGGACTGTACAAGACAGACCGTTCTACCGCCTCTACGCACCACAAGCGGAGATTCCGCTTTTCCGCTTCACAGAGAAACCTCGATTTGTGGACCCACTGGCCGCTAAAATCTGTCAGGCGCTGCCTGAGGCCAACGTAATTCATTACTCAGAGGCTTATGCGGTTGGGAGGTCGTTTCCTTGTCAGCGCTAAGTCTGCTCTTCAAACACATCGACGAGAAGACCCAGCCCCAGCCTATCGGCCTCGCACGCATCGGCCTGGGCCTTACTGCAATCATGATTGCGCTCGTAACTCATCGAGACATCCTGAGCTTGATGGAGCCTGGCACATTGCAGATCCCTGTCTTCAGTTGGGTTCCTGTCCTCAGCAAAACCAGCCTCTATTTTCTAACTGCGTTTTCACTCACAGTCAGCATCCTGTTCACCATCGGTGCCTTCGCCCGCTTTGCCGGTTTCAGCATCGTCGTGCTCATCCTTTATCGCCATCTCATGGATTGGGGCCTCTACCAGAACTACACAGTCATGCTGGCACTGTTCATTTTGTGCGCGAGCCTCGGCAACTCGGGATCGGCGATCTCTGTCAGCTCCCGGCCTCCCGCTTCAGTACCCCTATGGCCACAGACCCTGATCAAGTTTCAGGTAAGCGTGATCTACTTCTACACTGCACTGAGCAAATGCAATTCTCTTTTCCTTGAAGGTAGAGTTTTTCGGCATAGCCTCACCTGGCTTGCGCCACTCGATCATCCGGCTCTTTGGACTGCCTGCGCCATTACAACGATCGTTCTCGAATTCGCTTTTGTCATCTGCCTCTGGCTTCCCGCGACACGTGCCTGGATGATTGCCCTCGGTACCGCCTTTCACCTGGGCATCCTCTTCAGCTTTGGCTTCATCTCCTCCTACATTGGATTTACGATTGAATTCATCTCGATCTATCTGCTCTACTTGCAGCCAAAGCCTGGTTCGCTTCGTGTCGTGTGGGATGAGCAATGTTCCTTCTGCCGCACCTGGGTCAACACTTTCCGTTTCCTGGACTGGTTTGGTGTCTTGAAGCTAGAAGGTAGTTCTGATGCGGGGGACGAGATTATGGCCTACAGCGGGAATCAGAAACTGGGAGGTTTCCGGGCCATCCGCGAGATCCTGAGCGTGCTTCCCGTCACTCTTTACTTTGAGCCCTGGCTTCGCATTTGGCCGTTGCCCTGGCTTGGCGACAAAGTTTACAAGTATGTCGCCGCGAGGCGTCACTGCAAGATCTAGCGCAGGTGCTATACCAATAGGATGCGTCTGCTCCTTCTCGCCGCCCTCACTCTTCAGGCTCAGTCTCCTTTCACCCTCGAGCAAATCAAAAGCTATCCCTTCCCCAACGAACTCACTGCCAGCGGCAACAAACTGGCCTGGGCTGTAAACGAGCAGGGCCGCCGCAATATCTACGTCGCTGAAGGACCCGCCTACACTGCCCGCCGCCTCACCAACTACAAGCTCGATGACGGCCAGGAACTTACCAGCCTCTCAATCTCCCCTGACGGTAAATACGTTGTCGTCGTCCGGGGTGGCGAACACGGCTCCAACTGGGACGTCACGCAGCCGGTTAATCCAGCCTCTTTGCCTACGCCCTTCCGGGTTCAGATCCTCTCGATTCCTTTTGGTGGTGGCGAGCCCAAGGCACTGGCCGAAGGCGACCTGCCCGAGATCTCACCCAATAGTGAGCAAGTGCTGTTTCAACGTCAGGGCGGGCTCTTTATTGTCCCTATTGATGGGAGCAAAGCTGCCAGGTCTTTGCTGACTGCGCGCGGCAGCCTGAGCCAGGCCCAATGGTCGCCCGACGGAACGCAGGTGGCCTTCGTCTCGAATCGCAACACGCATTCCCTCATCGGCATCTACAAAAACGACACGACTCCGATCTTGTGGGTGGCCCCAAGCACTAATCGCGATTCATCGCCTCGCTGGTCACCGGATGGCAAAGAGCTTGCCTTCACCCGCCAACCGTCTCAAGGTGGCGAACCGCGCTCGATCCTCAATCCTGAGCCCAGTCCCTGGGCCATCTTTACCGCCAACAGCAGCACGGGAGAAGCCAAACGCATTTGGGCGAGCGGTAACAGCCGTCGCGATGCCATGCCCAGCACGCATGGGCAAGCGAATCTTAACTGGGCCGCTAAAGGCCGCATCACGTTTCTCTCGAACGCCGACGGCTGGCCTCATCTCTATAGCATTCCCGAAGATGGCGGTACTCCGCTACAGCTCACTTCTGGCCGCTTCATGAACGAGTACATCAGCCTTAGCTCCGACAAGACCTACTTGCTCTCGACAGCCAACACAGGCCCTGAGGCGAAAGATATCGACCGGCGTCACATCCTGAAGATTCCGGTGGATTCAGCAAAGCCACAGGTTCTCAGTCCGGGCACTGGTTTGGAATGGACGGCGGTCTCAACGACAGACGCCGTTGCCTACATCGCTGCGACTGCGCAGAAGCCTCCGATGGTGACAATCCTCAGCAATAGCAAGACTCAAACGCTGGCACCGGAAACACTGCCGAAGGACTTCCCTAGTGAGCAGTTGGTGATTCCGCAGCAGGTGATCTTTAACGCTCCTGACGGCACTCCGATCCATGGTCAGCTTTTCGTCCCCAAAGGTGGCCCGGCAAAGAAGGCGGCGCTTGTCTACGTTCACGGTGGCCCGCCTCGCCAAATGCTTCTGGGCTGGCACTACGGCGACTACTATGCCAACGCCTATGCGACCAACCAGTATCTGGCCAGCCGGGGCTACATTGTACTCAGCGTGAATTACCGCCTCGGCATCGGTTATGGTGCAGACTTCCAGCAAGCATCGAGCGCCGGCGCTCGAGGTGCCAGTGAATATGGCGATGTGCTTGCTGCTGGAGAATTTCTCAAGTCACACCCACAGGTGGCGCCCAACCGGATCGGTGTCTATGGCGGATCCTATGGTGGCTACCTTACGGCGCTTGCGCTGGCCCGCAACTCGAATCTCTTTGCCGCTGGTGTGGACATCCATGGTGTCCACAATCGCTTCATCGGCCGTAACCGGCAAGCTGGTGATGCGGGCTACGAGAAGTCGCCCGACGCAAATGAGGCTCGCGATGTTTCCTGGCAATCTTCTCCGGTGGCGGATATTGCCACCTGGAAATCTCCGGTGCTGCTGATTCACGGCGATGACGACCGCAACGTGGAATTCATACAGACGGTGGACCTAACGCATCGCCTGCAGAAGCACAAAGTGCCCTATGAAGAGATTGTGATCCCAGACGATACGCATCACTTTCTGCGCCACACAAACTGGCTCAAGATCGCCACCGCCACCGCAGACTTTTTCGACCGCAAGCTCAAGCCTTAAGCATCACAGGCTAACCTGTAGTTAATGCCCGGCGCGCTCACCAACTCTCAACTCAAGCATCTGCGTGGTTTAGCCCACAATGCTCCCCCTGCCCTGCAACTCGGCAAAAAGGGGCTAACCCCTGAATTTCTTCAGGTTTTTGAATTTACGCTTTCCAACCAGGAGCTGATCAAGCTTCGCTTTGCCAACTTCAAAGAAGAGCGCAATGAACTCTCTGCTTCGCTGGTAGCCTCTACGGGTGCGGTGCTGGTTTCGCTGGTAGGACACACGGCGGTTTTCTACCGCCCGAGCCCTGATCCGGACAAGCGCAAGATTGTGCTCCCTCGCCCGGCAGTTCAGAATAAGGAGTAGTTATGCCTGACGGAAATGAAGAACGCGAAGAGTTAAGAACCCGTCTCGAAGAGCAGACGCGTGAGAATAGCGAGACCTGGATCGACCGCGAAGACGTTATCGACGACGAGCCAGAGCGCGACGACTCCTAGCGGTTTTGCAGGAGAGCACCTAATAATCCAATCGAATGGATTTCAAAATTTTTCGATGTACCAGAGAGTGGTACGTTAGTCATAACGGAGGAGCGAATTGATCCTGAGTTTCAGGGATACCTGGCTTCAGCGCTTCTTCACGAATGATGAGCGGAGCAGGAAGATTCCACCAGACATCGAAAACAGCTTGTTTAGAAGACTCCAGATGCTGGACGACGCGAATCAGGATCAGGACTTGAGGGTTCCTCCAAGCAATCACTTTGAGAAGCTAAAGGGAAATCTGGCAGGACTCCATTCGATCCGTGTCAACCAGCAATACCGGCTCATCTTTTTTTGGGATGGAAGCCGAGGTGAGGCAAGAAGTGTTTATCTGGACGCCCATAAGTATCTGTGAGGAAATCATGTTAACCACAAAGCGAAAGCCAGCCACTGTTGGCGAGATTCTGACTGAAGAGTTCATGCAACCGATGGGTCTTACGCAGGCTGCTCTTGCAGTGGCGATGGGCGTACAGCGGAAGCATGTCAATGAGCTGTGCAATGAAAGACGCACCGTTACTGCATCGACTGCACTTATCCTTGCCCGCGTTTTTGGAAATAGCGCTGAGTACTGGTTGAATGTGCAGCGACGCAGTGATTTGTGGAAGGCGATGCACTCTCCGAAAGAGCGCCAACGAATTGATCGCGCAAAACCTTTGAACCGTGCTGCCTAGGCAATCAGGGTGGCAAATCCAAAGTTCTTTAGTGATTTGGGCATCGAAATGCCTATTCAAATTCAAATCGAAGAGTTACCGGAAGGACTGTTTTTGGTAAGTTCTGAGGAATTGCCTGGCTTGGTGGCGCAAGGCAGAACTGTGCCCGAGGTAGTAGAAATTGCTCAGGATGTGGCCAGAAAGCTGCTTGAAGCGCGCCGAGAAACCAGTGCTTCATAGCTGTTCAGGCTGTCTATAGTTCACAATAGTGCACCAGCGTGGTGCACTCACGCCGGGAAGGGCTTGCGATCCAAGCCGGGCACGATCTTGAGGGCCGTCCTGTAGTACAGCTTCTTCAGCGTCTCGTCGTTCAGACCAAGGCCGTACATCTTCCAGAAGGCGTGGCGGCGGCGGTAATACTCGAAGTATTCGTCGCTTGATTCGAGCACTCGAAAGTACGTGTAGTATTCCGACGGGGCCCAGATGTCTTTGCCGAAGAGTACACGGTCTGCGTATTCCGTGAGCCACTGGTTGGCAAAGCGGGGCTGGCGGCCGAGTTCGGCTATCACCGCAGCTATGTCGGTGTAGAGGTTCGGCATTGCTTCCATCTGTTGGCCGAGGTTTGCCAGATCGTTGCCGTACCAACGCAAGTGGGCCGAGATGAAGTTCGTTTTCGGGTGTGCCTTGAAGAGCCGCTCGCTCTCCTGCATCAGCTCTTCCCAGGAGCCGTCTTTTTCTGCGGTCCTGCGGCGGCCGGGGAATTCCTTTAGCTCGAGCCAACGCTCGTTGTTTTTGTCCCAGGGGTCCCAGAAGGGCTTGGGGTCGGCCGTATGGATGAGCACGGGCGCCTTGTATTTGGCACAAACTTCGAAGACATCAAACCAGCGCTTGTCGTCGGCCGGGATGCGCTTGCCAGATTTGTCGCGGGTGGTCATGCCGAAGTTCTTGAATAGCTTCAGGCCCTGAGCGCCGTCTTTGAAGGATTGGTCGAGAGTGTCGGCGACGCGTTTGGCGTAATCCGGCGCGTCCATGTTCTCGAAGTCTAGATTGGCAAAGATGATGAAGCGCTTGGGGTAGGCGCCCTTCATGTTCTTGATGACGGCCTTGCCCTTGTCGCCATAGTTGCCGTTGAGGTTGACCATCATGGTCATGTTGAGGGCATCCATGTCCTTCACCAGCTTGTCTAGCTGTGCAGCCGGCATGGTGCCGTTCTGGTGGTTGTGGATGTCAATGTGGGGGAACTTCGAGCGGGTGATCTCGCGACCCGGAACCTTCAGCGTGGACTTGGGGTTGTATTCTTCAAAAAGGATTTGACCACTCAGGGGAGCGGCTAGAGCGGCGAGTAGAGAGCGGCGGTGCATCAGATGCTATTCTTCCACGGCGGCGAGGGAGATGTAGTGCATGCTGGCGTCGTGCAGTTTGCCGTCGGGGGTAAGACCGTAGTGAGGCATGGTGCCAAAGCGCGTAAAAAGGAGGCTGCGGACGAGGTCTTCGGCGGGGCCTTCCTTAAACGTGGTGATGGTGTACATGGCGACACCGAGGGCATGCATGCGCTCGAGAGCGTCTACGAGCAATGCGCGGGCAACGCCGCGGCGATGCTCTGAAGAGTGCACGATCAGCTTCTGGAGGTCAGCACGATGGCGAACCGATTCGGCCTTCTCGTAGGCGATCTGAAGTGCGCCGATCACTTTGCCGTGCTCAAGGGCAGCGAGCAGTTCGCGTTCTCCGGCTTCAACGTCGCGGGCTACACCACTCCAGTAGCGATCGAGTTTGTCTTCAGTCATGGGGAGCAGAAAACCAACAGTGCCGCCCACTTCGACTGCGTCTTTGAGAAGCGCTTCAAATTCCGCCTTGCGTTCGATGACCTCAGCGGCAGCCAATCTACGAATTTCAAACACCTGCGCCAGCCTCCTCCTTGATATCTACCAGATCTGTATCCTTGAGCAGTTCATAGACGGCATCATGCAGTTGAAGGGCAAGAGTGCCGCGATCTTTACTGGTCATGCCGACGGTGGAAATGGGGTCTCCGATGCGTAGGGTTACTTTGCCGGGCGAAACCGTGCCGGAACCGAAGGGCAGAATCTTCTCGCTACCGGCGATGGCAACAGGCACTACAGAAACACCGGAATTGATCGCAATGTAGAAAGCGCCTTCCTTGAAGGGCTTGAGTTTTGCGTCGGCCGCGCGGCCGCCTTCCGGGAAGATGAGGACGCTGATGCCGCGCTCGCGAATCATCTTGCCTGCCTCGGTCATGGCCTTGATGGCTTCGCGGGGATTGTCGCGAGGCACGGCGATGTGGCCGGCGCGGCTCAAGTGGTAGCCGAGGAAGGGAATCTTGAAGAGGCCTTTTTTGGCCATAAAACGAAACTGTACGGGGATCGCGGCAAGAATACACGGGGTATCCATGTAGCTGAGGTGGTTGGCGACGAAGACGTAGCTGCCGCTTGGGTCTATCTTCTCGAGGCCTTCGACCTTCATGTTCACGAAGCTGACGCGCAAGAGCATGCGAGCCCAGGCACGCGCGATGGCAACCTGCATCCTTCCCGTGGTCTCAAAGAGCGACACAAGCAGATTTACAGAACCATAAGCGATGGTGCAGATGATGATGAGTGGGTCGATGATGAACAACGCCCGCAGTTGAGCCAGCATGTACTTTACCTATTGTAGAAGCGGACGGGCCTCACCTACGACGAAGAGTGAGCCGGTGATGAAAATTACTGCGTCTTCCGGTGCAGCTTCGAGCATCGCTATGGCCTCGCCAACGTGCTCACAAACCTGCGAATCCGGGTGTGGAAAGAGGCTGCGGATGGCTTCGGTTTCAAGCGAGCGCTGCTGATTGGCACGGGTAAGGATAAGGCGGGTGGCGACAGGGAAAAGCTCTGAGGCAATCTCGGTAACATCCTTGTCGCGCATTACGCCGAAGACCATCCAGATTTGGCGGTCTCGGAAGTGACGGTCGATAAACTGGCGCAAGCGCCGTGCGGCTGAATGGTTATGGGCACCGTCGAGATAGACAAGCGGGTTGCGGCGGATGAGCTCAAGGCGACCGGGCCAGGTGGCTTTGGCGATGCCACTTTGGATCACGGGCGGCTCGATGCCAAGCAGCCAAAGCGACACTGCGGCAGCAAGACTGTTGCCCACCTGGTGTGCGCCGGCGAGAGGACAATCGACCTCAAGGACAATGTCGTCTTTTTCGGCTTTGTAGTGGCAGCCGTCTACACGGAGCTGCAAGTCTGAGATCTGCCAGGTGGCGACGTCTTCGAGATCATCAGCAACAAAGACGTGCTTGATCTGGGGATGCTGCAGGCCCAGCACGACGGGGCGGCCGGGCTTGATGATGCCCGCTTTTTCAGCAGCGATTTCTTCGAGGGTGTTGCCGAGATACTGTTGGTGATCGAGATCAACCGGGGTGATCACACTCAAGATGGGATCCACGACGTTTGTGGCGTCGAGACGGCCGCCGAGGCCCACTTCAAGTACGAGGCTCTCCACCTGAGCTTCGCGAAAAAGCCAGAAGCCCATTGCCGTGACGGTTTCAAAGTAAGTAGGGTGGCAATCGATTGCGCCCGCGGCGAGCAGGCTTTCTGAAACACGGTGGATCTCGTCAAAGGCGCGGGAGAAATCGGATTCACTGACGGGCTCATTGTTGATGCGGATGCGCTCAGTAGGGCTCACCAGATGCGGACTGGTGAAGAAGCCTGTTTTGTAGCCGGCTTCACGCAGGCCGGATTCGATCATGGCGCAGACGCTGCCTTTACCATTGGTGCCAGCAACATGCACTACAGGGCAGGCGTACTGAGGGTTGCCTAATTCTTCAAGCAGGCGGCGGATGCGATCAAGGCCCAGCTTGATGGTCTTGACTTCATTGCCAAGCGAATAGAGGTATTGGACCGATGCTGGAAAATCCATTTACGGCAGGGCGGGCTTGGTGGCACAACCGTAGGAAGAAGGCACGCGACCGCCTTTGTTGAGTTCCTTGTAGCCGATCTCGGTGTTGTAGTAGATGCGCGAGACCAGGCTCTTGGTGATGCGGAAGAACTGGTGGCCCTGATCGATACCAAATTCGCTATCGCGGTCGAGAGTTTGCAGCACCTGGATTTGTTCGGCATTGCTCAGCTTGAGGAAGGGCTTTTGAAATTTGCCATTGGTGTAGCCGTCGAGCCAGCCGAGGCCTTCGAGGAAACGCACACGGTCTGCATCGGGCCCGTCGGTCAAGAACAGATCGACATAACGATGAACAAGCGCTGCTTTGGCTCCGGGGGTGTCTGTTGCCGGGATGATGAGATCGCCGAGCACTTCGACGGTGGCCAGTTGGTGTTCGTCGAGAGTCTGTGCGGTCCAGCCAGCACCGGGAGTTTGTGCCATTGCGGCGATCGAAACAAGGCCTGCTCCGGCTTTGAGTGCCTCTCGGCGTGGAAGTACAAATTCGCTCATCTTAGTCTCACTCTATATCAAGTTCCAGGTCTTGAGCAGCCAGGCGTATTCAAAGGCAATTTCCTGAATGCGGTCATAGCGACCGGAAGCGCCAAAATGCCCCGCTCCCATATTGACTTTGAGCAGGATTTCGCTGTGTTTGAGGTTCTTTTCGCGCAGGCGAGCCACCCACTTGGCCGGTTCCCAGTAGGACACACGCGGATCGTTTAGGCCAGCGGTGACAAGCATGGGCGGGTATTCGGCTTCGCGCGTGTTGTCGTAGGGAGAATACTCTCGCATGACGAAGAAGTGTTCGGGGTCTGCAGGGTTGCCCCACTCCTCGTATTCGCCTACGGTGAGGGGAAGGCTCGCGTCTAGCATGGTGTGGAGCACGTCGACGAAGGGTACGTGGGCGAGAACTGCGCCGAAGAGATCTGGGCGCATAGTGACGGCTCCGCCAACGAGCAGGCCACCGGCGCTGCCGCCTTCGATGATGAGCTGGGGCGTGGTGGTCCAGCCTCGATCTTTCAACATTTCTGCGCAGGCGATGAAGTCTAGAAAGCTGTTGCGTTTTTTCTTCATGCGGCCTTCATCGTGCCAGGGCTGGCCCATCTCGGCACCGCCGCGCACTTGCGCAATGGCGTAGACAACGCCACGATCGAGCAGGCTCAGGCGGGAGGTACTGAAGGTGGCATCGGAGTTGGCACCGTAAGCGCCGTAGCCGTAGAGGAGGAGAGGATGGGGCCGGGTGCGGTTGAGATCCTGACGATGAATCAGCACTACGGGAACCTCCACGCCGTCATGGCTGACAGCGTGTGTGCGTTCTACGGTGTAGCGTTCTGGCTGGAAGTCACCGGGGACGGGCGTGCGTTTCTTTAACTCATGCTCGCCGGTTGCGAAGTGGAAGTCAAAGACGCTGGGCGGGGTGACGGGCGATTGATAGACATAGCGCAGCGTGTCGTCTTCAAAATCACGATTGCCCGACAGGCCGACGGCGTAGGCGGCCTCACCGAATTCGAGATTGTGCCAGACTTCCTCGCCGGCCTTGCGATAGCGGAAGCGCCGTAAGCCGGCCACACGCTCGGTGACAATGAGATAGCCCTTGAGCGCAGTTACGTGTTCGAGGTAATGATCGGCGCGATGGGGAAGCACTTCTTCCCAGGCGCTCTCGGCCCAATTGTCGATAGGAGTGCGAATGAGACGGAAGTTTCGTCCGCGATCATTGATGCGGATGTAGAACCAGTCGCCCTGGTGGGTGATGCTGTATTCGATGTCCTGTTGTCTTGGACGGAAGATCTCGAAGCTGCTCTCAGGGGCATCGGCCTTGCAGATTCGAAGCTCGGTGGTGGTGGAGGAGCCTGTTTCGAGAATCAGATAATCGCTGCTGCGTGTCTTATAGATATCCACCCGGAAGCGTTCATCGTTCTCTTCGAGAATGAGCTCGTCGGCGGTGGCTTCCTGGCCCAGGGTGTGGCGGAAGATACGGTAGGGGCGGCGTGCTGCATCGAGCACGTTGTAGTAGAAGGTGCGATTGTCTGCGGCCCAGGCCAGGGAGTCGTAGGTGCATTCGATCCGGTCTGGATAGAGGATTCCGGCGGAAAGATCTTTGATGCGGAGGGTATAGTCTTCATCGCCTTCAAGGTCTGTGGAGTAGGCGAGCAGTGAATGGTCTGGGCTGGTTTCCAGCACGCCAATGCGGAAGTAATCCTGACTGGCTGCCAATTCGTTGGAATCGAGAAAGATCTCTTCTGCGGCTTCGAGCGTGTGGTGCTTGCGGCAATAGATGGGATACTGCTTGCCTTCTTCGGTTCTCGTGTAATAGAGATAAGGGCCGTGCTTTACGGGCACGCTGAGGTCTGTCTGTTCGATGCGGCTGAGGATCTCGTCGTAGATGTCCTTTTGTTGCTGCGCTGTTGACGCCATTGCGGCTGCAGTGTGCGCGTTTTCAGCCTCCAGATGAGCGAGCAGCTCGGGGTTCTCCTTCTCAGTGAACCAGGCGTAATCGTCGGTCCATGTGATGGAGTGGAGGGAATGTTCACGCGGCCCTTTGCGAACCGTGACGGAATGCATACTCTTGAGGTTAGCTAAGCTGTTGCTATGTTTCGGCTTCTGATCTTAAATCTGTTTGCGATTTCGCTTTTCAGCCAAAGCTTACCGATCGATTCCAACCGGCTTCGCGCCCACATTCGATTTCTTTCAAGCGACCTTCTGGAGGGCAGAGCTCCCGGTACAAGAGGCGGACAGTTGACCGAGCAGTATCTTGCGTCGGCCTTTGAGGCGGCCGGGGCGAAGGTGCAGATGCAGGCGGTTCCGCTGGTGGGTGTGAGTATGGAGCCGGGTTCGAAGATCTCTATCGATAGCAAGGAGCTGACGTGGCGAACAGAGGTTTATGCCACGATCGCTTCGCAGCAGAAATCCGCTGCGTTGACTGGCTCGTTTGTGTTTGCCGGGTATGGCATGCGGGAGGTCTATGCCAACTCCGATGTCAGAGGCAAAATCGTTGTTCTGTTGGCTGGTAACGCGCCGGGGCAGGCGGCGAGTGCGGCGTCGAGGCCGGCGAGCAAGTTGAAGGAAGCCGCGCAGTTGGGCGCGGCAGGCGTCTTGATTCTTTCAAAGATGATTGCGCCGAACGCTGGCCGCGAGCAGTTGCAGCTTCAGGTGAAGCCGGGTGCGCCGGTTTTGAGTTTCAGCGGCACGATCACCGAGGCTGCCGCACAGAAGCTGGGCTGGGCGGTGGCCGATTTGACAGCAAAGGCAGCGGCACCCGACTTTCAACCGGTTGCATTGCCGGGCACGGCGCAAGTTGAACTCAAAGCAGCGCTGCGAACTGTGAGTGCCCATAACGTGATTGCTACGATCGCAGGGGCTGATGCGGTGGTGGGGAATGAACAGATTCTTTATTCGGCGCACTGGGATCATCTGGGGATGAGCGCGAGCGGGGAAGATCGTATTTTCAACGGTGCGGTAGACAATGCTACGGGTTGTGCTGCGCTGATTGAGGTTGCGCGCGCTTGGGCATCGCTTGAGCCGAAACCCAAGCGTTCGGCCGTCTTTATCGCTACTACCGGGGAAGAGAGCGGATTACTGGGGGCAACATATTACGCAGCCAACCCCGTGTTTCCATTGCAACAAGTGAAGCTGGGGCTCAATCTGGACGGGCTTGCGCCTGGCCCCAAGCCTACTGGATTCTTTGCTCTGGGCCCTGCAAATACAGAAGCCTGGCCACTTCTCGAGGAAGGTGCCAGGCGTCTTTCGGTGCCGTTGCGGCCAGACCCCAAGCCGGAGCTCGGTTACCTGTTTCGCGCGGACCACTTTGCGTTGATGAATGCCGGGGTTCCGGCTTATTCTTTGCTGCCTCTGGATGAGGCGGGGCAGTTCTCCGCCACTTACATGAGCACCAGATATCACAAGACCAATGATGAATATTCGCCTGATTGGGACATGACCGCAAACGAGACGATGTCCCGGCTGGTATTCATCATTGGTCTCAATGCTGCTTCACGGCCTTAGGCGGCCTTGATGGGACGCCGGCGCCAGGGGAACTTGCGTGACACCTTGTCGTTGCAGCGGGGCATCTCTACGACGTTGGTTTCGGCAACGACGGTGAGGTCTTCTACCTTTTCTACAATTTCCTCTTCGTCTTCGCCGCCAACAATTTCGCGAGGTCCAGCCAACTTCATCACGGCTACCTTGCGCATCTTGATGCCGCTGAAGTATTCATCGAGCGGGAAGAGAGCATAAGGGCGCAGTTCACGGAAGACACGGCCCAGCTTTTCCTGCAGGCAGTAGACGGTGTGGAAAAAGGTGCCTTTCTCGATACCAATCTTGTCGATGCAGAACTTCCAGTCTGCTCCATGCAAGAAGTGCCACTGGAATACTTCGTACTCCTCGCGATTCAGGCTGCGGCGGCAGACCAATTCAAAGTCGGCAATGTATTCTTCATTGCGACGACCCCAGAGCCGGTGGCCGGTGGGGCCTTCCGCATGATCGAGCGTCATGCAGCTGGTGATGCCAGCTTTCTCTACGCAGTGCCGGTAGCGCACAAAGCAGGCGCGAAAAATCGCACGGAATACACATCCGCACGGCTTTGATTCTTCTTTAACCGGAGTCTTGCGCAGCCCCAAGCCGCGACAAAAGACACACGATGCACTGGCCAAACCGATTGTTTCACTTCGAGTCCATTCCATTGGGCTTCCATCCTGATTATTGTTTTAACTTCTGATTCGAGCGGCAGGCCAGAATCCCCTCCGGCACTGCATGAACAATAATTGTATTAATCGCCTAATTATTCAATAATTATTTTCACAAAGTACCATACTGGAACCGCTGGTACTATTGTAAGCTACTGAAGATAATGGACTTGAGTTGGTGAGTATTCGAATATGACAAATATTTATTCGTTAAATTCTTTGATATTATTTCGATTTATTGCGCACTATCTCTTTCGCTTCGCGATAAACCTCAAGCACTTCGCGGGCGGTGCGCTCCCAGTGGTAGGTTCTGGCCTGGGCATGGCCCTTTGCGATGAGATCGGCCCTAAGTTGTTGATCTAGAAGCACTTCTCGAATTCCCCGAGCGATATCGAAGACGTTTTCGGGGTTTACGAGGACTGCCGCATCGCCGACTACCTCTGGCAGGGAACTTGTACCCGAGCAGACCACAGGGGTGCCAGAGGCCATCGCCTCCAGCGGAGGCATTCCAAAGCCCTCGTAGAGGGAAGGGAATACGAAGGTAGTGGCGGCTGAGTAGAAGACACGCAGCGTGTCGAAGGGTACGAAGCCGAAGAAGCGCACGAAAGGCTCCATGCGGGTTTGGATCACCATGCGGCGCACCTGCGGGTGCTTCCACATCTCGTCGCCGATGATGATCAGGCGAAGGTCTTTGTAGACGGGGTGGTTTTCGAGTTCATTGCGCAATACGGCAAAAGCTTCCACGAGGCGGGCAACGTTCTTTTGTGGGCGGACGCTGCCGGCGTAGAGGAGGAAGGGATAGCCGATCTGGTATCGTTCCAGAGTCCTTTGGCGTTCTTCTTCCCAGGCCCCAAATGCCGGGCTTCCGGAGGAGGCAAAGTGGGAGTGTTCGAGGAAGCGGGGGTCTGGTGCGGAATAGATCTGCCGAATTCTGTCGTGCGGGATGCGCATCAGGTCTTCGACGTCACGTTGGGTAGACTTTGAGACTGCGATGATGTTTCTGGCCCGCAAGAGACTTCGGCGAAAGCGGAAGAGCCGGTATTGGTGCCGGATCGAGCTGGTCTCGGCCTGGTTGACCTCTGGAAAGAGCAAGCTGCTCATATCGTGAATCGTGACGATATAAGGCTGCGGCATCAGCAAGGGAGCTGCGTTGAGCGGAACATGGCAGAGATCTGGCTTGAGGCGCTGCAGAAAGAGCGGAAAGCTGATCTGGTTTAGAAGGCCGGAATCAGAGCGGGGGAAGACGGCACGACGGAAGTTTTCGGGTAGTTCTCCGAACTCCCGCAGGTCTTCTTTGCGGCCAGCCAGAACGTAAGTGTTTTGGCCGTCGATTTGGGCCAGCGACTGCACCATGTTGCGAATGTACGTGCCAATCCCGTAATCGCGGGAGTGGCGGACGTCAATCGCAATTCGCATAGGCTCGCCTTACCCGGCGTGGGAAGGGGCGAGCTTCCACGCATAAAGGGGAAATCCTTCGGTCAATGCGTGGACCTTTTTGGCAACCGAGGCGCTGAGTGCTTCGCTGGACGGATCGGCGAGCACTTCTGCGATCAACTTCGCGACTTGTTCGAATTCTGGAGCGCCGAAACCACGAGTGGTGAGCGCTGCGGTGCCCAGGCGAATGCCGCTGGGGTTCATGGGTGGGTTTACGTCGAAAGGAATTGAATTCTTGTTGACGGTGATGTGTGCGCGATCGAGTGCGGTTTCAGCTTCGCGGCCTTTCACGCCCTTGGAGAAGACGTCCATGAGGACGATGTGCGAATCGGTTCCGCCGGAGATGATGCGGAAGCCTTCGCTGGCGATGCCGCTGGCCAGTACCTTTGCGTTGCTGAGAACGTTCTGCACGTAGACCTTGAAGTCTGGCTGCATTGCTTCGAGGAAGCAGACGGCCTTGGCTGCCATCACGTGTACGAGAGGGCCGCCCTGGGCGCCAGGGAAGACGTTACGGTCGATATCCTTACCGAAGCGTTCTTCGGCGAGGATGAGGCCGCTGCGGGGGCCGCGGAGAGTCTTGTGCGTGGTGGAGGTGACGATGTGAGCGTGTTCGCAGGGGTTGGGGTAGCCACCGCCGGCGATCAGGCCGGAGTAGTGGGCCATGTCCACCAGGAAAATGGCGCCGACGCTATCGGCGATTTCGCGGAAGCGTTTGAAGTCGATGACGCGGGCATAGGCACTGGCACCGGCGATGATCATCTTCGGCTTGTTTTCTTCAGCCAAACGGGCCACTTCGTCGTAATCGATGAGTTCGTCTTCCTGTCGGACGCCGTAGGGAACAATCTTGTAGAGCTTGCCCGAGAAATTGAGGTGGTGGCCGTGGGTGAGGTGGCCGCCGTGGGCAAGATTCATGCCGAGAATCGTGTCGCCGGGGTTGAGTACTGCAGCATATGCGGCCTGATTGGCTTGTGAGCCGGAGTGGGGCTGGACGTTGGCGTACTGTGCGCCAAAGAGCTTCATGGCTCGTTCGCGGGCCAGATTTTCCACCACGTCTGAGTGTTCGCAGCCGCCGTAGTAACGCTTGCCGGGATAACCTTCGGCGTATTTGTTGGTGAAGACGCTGCCGGTAGCTTCGAGAATTGCTTCTGAGGTAAAGTTTTCGCTGGCGATCAGTTCGAGGTAATCCTGCTGCCGCGCGGTCTCATGCATAAGCGCTTCAGCGACTGCGGGGTCTACTTGTGCAAGGCTTCTGCCCATTCTCTGTGCGTCGTTCATGGTAACTACTATTGGCCTTTCTGGGATTTCTCGAGCGCTTCGATCTTGGCTACGCGGCGGGCGTGGCGGCCACCTTCAAAGGCGGTATGGAGGAAGACTTCAGTCATTTTGCGCGCTGTGCTTTCGTCGGTATAGTTGGCACCGATGGCGAGGACGTTGGCATCATTGTGGCGGCGCACATAACCCACTTCGTCTTCGCTTGTGCCTAGAGCGGCGCGGATACCATTGATTTTATTGGCTGCGATGGACATACCCACACCGCTTGAACAGACAAGGATCCCCTTGTCGACGGCACCGGAGACAACCTGCTCCGATACCTTCTCCGCAAAGTCGGGATAGTCGACCGACTCCGTACTTGTTGTGCCAGCGTCAACGACTTCGTGGCCTTCGGCCCTCAACTCGTCGCGCAGCTTTTCTTTCAGGAGGAATCCGGCGTGGTCGGCGCCGATGGCAATCTTCATAGCTCGAAGAACCCTCAGTTTAGCATGCTAGACTCGATAGCTTACCCTCTTTGCGAAGGCCTTTTCCCTCATGTTTTGGAGTCAACTTTTTATCCCCACGTTGCGGGAAGTCCCTGCAGACGCTGAAGTAGCCAGCCACCGCCTCCTCTTGCGCGCCGGATATATCCGGCCGATGGGCGCTGGAATTTACAACTATCTCTTCCTCGCCCAGCGCAGCATTACCAAGATTCAGCGCATCATCCGCGAAGAAATGGAAGCCATAGGCGCACAGGAATTTCTTCTCGCCGCTCTCAATCCGGCTGAGATCTGGCAGGAAAGCGGCCGCTGGACAGGCATGGGGCAGAACATGTTCCGCCTCAAGGATCGCTTCAATCGCGACCTCTGCCTCGGCATGACGCACGAAGAAGTGATGACCTCGATCGCCCGCGGCGAGCTGCGCAGCTACAAACAACTGCCGCAGATCTGGTATCAGATTCAAACCAAGTTCCGCGATGAGCCCCGGCCCAAGAGCGGTTTGCTGCGCGTGCGACAGTTCCTGATGAAGGACTCTTATTCCTTCGACATCGACGCTCCTGGCCTTGACGTCAGCTACGAGAAGCACCGTCAGGCCTACTGCAAGATCTTCGAGCGTTGCGGCATTGAATACGTTGTGGTGGACGCTGATTCCGGTGCGATGGGCGGTAGTGCCAGCCAGGAATTCATGGTGGCTACCGACGCTGGTGAAGACTTCGTCGTGGTTTGCAGGCAAACTGGCTATGCTGCCAATCTTGAGAAAGCCGTCTCGCGCCCGGCCCCACCTGCCATCCCTGACCCCACAGAAGCGCTCGATCCTGTCGAGATCCATACGCCAAATCAGAAGTCCATCGATGAGGTGGCTGCTTTCCTCAAGTTGCCCACCACTTCGCTCATTAAGAGCTTTGTTGTCATCGCTGACTTCGGCGGGAAAACAAAGCCAATCCTTGCCTTGCTGCGCGGCAATCACCAGTTGAGCGAAACAAAGTTCAACGCTGTTGTTGGCTGTAAAGAATTCCGTGCGGCCCACCCGGAAGAAATCCGCGACCTCTTCGGCGCAGACCCCGGCTCGCTCGGGCCCGTCGGCGTCACCAATATGCCCATCTATGCCGACAGCGCCCTCGAGGGCCGGCAGAACATGGTTGCAGGTGCCAATAAAGACGATTACCACCTTGGCAATGTCACCCCCGGTGAAGATTTCAAGGCCACCTACGCCGACATCCGTCAGGTAGAAGCGGGCGACACCGAGATCAACACGGGTGCGCCGCTTGAGATCCTGAAGACCATGGAGATAGGCCACATCTTCAAGCTTGGCTACAAGTACTCCAAAGCCATGGGCCTCGACGTTCTCGATGAGAACGGCAAAGAGGTTAAGGTGATCATGGGCTCTTACGGGATTGGCGTTGAGCGCGTCCTCTGTGGTGCGGTTGAGCTGTACAACGATGCCGACGGCATTTCGATGCCTGCCTCGATCGCTCCGTTTGAAGCCGTCGTAACGCCTGTCAATATTAGCGATGCGGCCCAGAAGCAAGCCGCCCAGGACATCTACACCCAACTCAAGGGTCTCGGCGTTGACGTCCTCTTTGATGATCGCGACGAACGTCCCGGCGTCAAGTTCAAGGATGCCGAACTGATCGGGATCCCCTGGCGCATTACTATCGGCAAGAAGCTCGCACAGGGCATCGTCGAAGTGGTGGAGCGCCGTGGCAAGGTAATGTCGGAAGTCCCACTCGCCGAGGTTGCTGCGTGGATCAAGTCCAAACTGAGCTAATCAACTGGGAAGAGGTGCGCAGCCTCTTCCCGTCGCTCTCGAACAAGACCTTTCTCAATTCGGCCACGATGGGGCAGTTGCCGCAATCGGCATCAGATGCCGTTATGGCTCACCTGCAGCGTCGCGATTATTCTGCTGCTGTTGATGCACCAAAGTGGTTTGACGATCTCGACCGGCTGCGCGCCAAGCTGGGCAAGCTTGTCAACGCCACTGCCGATGACATCGCCTTTATCCCAAGCACAGCCCATGGCCTGGCAATTGCACTAAACGGGATCGACTGGCAAACTGGCGACCGCGTTATTACGTTGTCGCCTGAATTCCCGAACAACACCTACGCGCCGAGCCTGCTCACACGCAAGGGTGTTGAATTCATCGAGACTCCGATTGAAGATTTTGCGCAGCACGTGAACGACCGCACCCGACTGGTGATGGTGAGCGCGCTCAATTACGTCACAGGCTTTCGCGCACCCCTCAAGGAGATGCGCCGCCTTTGTCCGAATGCGCTCTTTTATGTAGACGCGACGCAGGGTTGCGGGGCCATCGAGTTTGATGTGCAAGACCTGGATATCGACATGCTGAGCGTGCATGGCTACAAGTGGATGCTGAGCCCCACCGGCGCGGGCTTCCTTTACGTTAAGCCCAGTGTGCGCCAGTGGCTGGAGCCGAACGTTGTCGGCTGGCGCAGTCACCACAACTGGCGCGACTGGTCGAATCTACATCACGGAATGCCTGAGTTTGCGAGCGCAGCTGAGCGCTACGAGGGCTACTTTCCAGCGATGCCGCTGTATTACGCGATGGAGCAGAGCGTTGATCTTTTTCTGAAGCTGGGCACAGCACGGATTGACGCCCGAGTGCTGGAACTCGCGAGCAAATTGCGCGAGAAAGTGGAGGCGCTTGGTGGCAGCGTGGAGCATACGAATACGCCCATCCTCGCGTGCCGCTTTCCACAAATCGATTCCAACCAGCTTGCTTCGAAGCTGCAAGAGCGCAAGATTATCGTCAGTGCGAGGCACGGGCTCTTGCGAGTGAGTGTTCACATTTACAACAACCAGGATGATCTGGACTTGTTTGCAGAAGGCGTCAGCAAGAGCCTGGCTTGAGTAGGGCTGGATCTTAGCGCAGATGGGATGGGTAGGGGGCGGGGTCTTTGGCGATGGCAAGACCCAGTTGATCGGCTGACTCTTTCGCTCGCTTGACATAGGATTTTTCTGCTGCGGTGTAGATGTCGCGGGCGGTGGTGAGTTCTTTGGCGGCTTCTTCAAAGCGGGACTGGAGGCGCAGGGAGTAGCCGAGGTGAAGGTGGCTTTCGGCGACGCGGGCGTCTTTTTTGATGTCCATTTCGTTGTTCAGTTGTAGTGCTTTGAGTGCCCAGGGCTCGGCTTCTTTTGGTCTGCCGAGTTCGTCGTAAACAAAGGCAAGAGTCGTGAAGAGCAGCCAGTTGATGGGGGCACCGCGGACGGGGCCGACGAGGTTGTAGGTTCGTAGCGAGTTCAGGGATTGATCGAGAGCTTCCTGCTTGCGGCCCAAAAGCAATAGCACGCGTGCACGATAGAGACCGGCATGGCCGACCATCAGGTGGTCTGGGCCGTAGGCTTTGGTAACCAGATCGAGGCGTTCCTTGGCGAATTTTTCAGCACCGGCGTAATCTCCGGCCCGCATGAGCCGGGCTCGCCAGGTTTCAAGAATTAGAGCTTCTCCGCCAAATTGACGATAATGCTTGAGGCCTGCCTCGAGGGCTTCTTTTTCTTCCTCAGTGCGAGCCTGCTTAGCCCTGATGGCAGCAATGTTCATGTAGAGGGCAGTGAGGCCCATTCTATAGAAGGGGTCAGCAGGCTTTAAGGCGCGAGCCTGGGAAATAAATCGATCAATGTCTGGAGGTATGCTTCTGCCCCAGGCGGCATTAAAAAGAATGGAGCGCAGAGCAGTTTGATCCACCGCTTCGCGAGCGCGCCCCGGACGAATATGAATCGTGAGGGCACGCCGGGCAACAGCCTCGCTTTCGAGCATCTTTCCCATTTGGGTGAGACTGTTGGCAAGCTTGGCCAGCGCAAGAGATTGACCGAAGTTATCGCCCGCTTTCTCCGCTTCCTGAGCAGCCTGCGCAAGCATTGCGATGTTGCCAGGGAAGTCTGTTGCGGTGGCGGCTGCCGTGGCAGCGGCCATGAGCATATCGACCCGGAGTTCAGGGGGAAGTTCTTTGTTGGTTAGGCCAATTTTGAATCCCGTTGCGAAATCGGCGACGGTGGATTTAGGACCGAGAGTCATCATCACCTGCTCGAAGGCAAGGCGAGCAGTAACTGCACGGTCTGCTTCACGACTGGCTTGACGCTCCTGGATCAGGGCATAGATCGTGATGCCAAAAATGGCGAGCAGAGCCAGGGTAGCGGCTGCAACTGGCAGCCTGTGGCGGCGAAGGAATTTCTGAACGCGGTAGAGAGCATTGGAGGGACGCGCAGCCACAGGCTCGTCGCCAAGAAAGCGCCGAAGGTCTTCGCTGAGTTCTTCGACAGTGTTGTAGCGGTGTTCAGGGTTCGATTCGAGGCATTTGGAAACAATTGCCTTGATGTCGCCGCTGAGTTGCTGCCGGAGTTTCTGGAGCGAGACGGAGCAATTCTGAGCATGTGCTTCTGTGACGCCGCCTTCTAGCGGAGTTGGTTCGATATCCTCGACTGCGCGGCGGATGGAATCGATTCTTGAAGCAGGGTCTCCGAAGGGCCAATTGCCGGTGAGAAGTTCGGCGAGCATGACTCCGAGGGCAAAGACATCGGTGGTGGTAGCAACCGGGCGATTGCGGAGTTGCTCGGGGCTGGCGTAGCGAGGGGTGAGCATTGGCTCGGTGGGGTGTTGTGTTGTGGAGGGCGCGTTTTGCTCAATCAGGCGGGCTGTGCCGAAGTCGAGGAGTTTGGGCTCGCCTTGTTCATCGACCAGGATGTTGGAGGGTTTGAGGTCGCGATGAATGATGAGGTTGCGATGGGCGAAGGCGACGATGGAGCAGACTTTGCGCATCAGCTCAATGCGGGTAGCGATGGTGAGTTTCTGGTTGCGGCAATAGGCATCGAGGGCTTCGCCTTTGACGTACTCCATGACGAGGTAGGGTGAGCCATCGGGATTGACACCGCCGTCGTAGAGGCGGGCGATGCCGGGATGCTTGAGGCCAGCGAGGATCTGGCGCTCTCGCAGGAATTGTTGCTGCCCGAGGTCGGCATCGAGTGCGGCGGAGATCACCTTGATGGCTACGGTTTGGGTGTACTGGCCATCGGCACGGTGGGCCAGATAGACGACACCCATGCCGCCACGACCGAGCAGGCTGTCTGCCTGGTAGGCACCGAAGCGGGGAAGCGCGGGTGAGGGCTCTTCTGGTTTGGCCTGAATCGGGAGCGTGCTGGATTGAGCTCGATCTGCTTCCAGTAGTTTGATCAGCTGGGGGATGAGGGGGGCGTCTTCAGTCTGCTCGAATGAGTCGATAAAGAGCTTTTGGGCATTTGTGTCCTGCAAGTCCAGGCATTGGTTGAAGAGGTCTTGAAGCTTTTTGAGATCGTCCATGGTTGGCCTGTGCTTAATGTTGAGGGCGCAAGCCCGGTGAAAATTGACTCATGCTAGCAGGAGAGGTCTGGGTGCATGCGCTGATAGAGCCAGGCTTTGACGAAGCGCAAGTCCCGGTCGGCGGTTGCTTTGGATACGCCCGCTAGTTCTGCGGCTTCTTGAGTAGAACAACCAAGGAAGGCCTTGAGAACCATCATTTCCGTCTTTCGAGGCTCCAGTTTGGTGAGTTCGCCAAGTGCTCGGTCCAGATCGAGCATTTCCTCGCTGGTTGCATCGACCCAGTGGAGGTCTTCGCTGAGCGGAATCCGGATTGCATCTGGGCCGCCTCGCTTTTGTGCCCTGCGTTGCCGGGCAACGTCGATGAGAATCACACGCATGAGATGGGCAGCCAGAGCGAAGAACTGGTTGCGCTGTTCGAAGTCCACCTTGCGTCTGTTGACCAGAACAAGATAGAGCTCATTGACGAGGCCCGTTGCCTGCAGGGTTCCAGAGCCTTTGCTCTCGTTGCGGACAAAAGCTAGAGCCATACGGTGCAGCTCTGGATAGACAGCAGGGATCAGAGAATCGAGTGCGCCCTGCTCCCCGTTGCGCCAGGCATGCAGGCGCTGTGTGATGTCGTCTTGTTCCCCCAGAAGTCCCTCCGGCTTTTGACCAAGTTTAGCGAGTTCGCTACTTGGCAGGCAATAGCCGGAGGGAATGCATTTAGGGTTTGGGTGTCGGGAAGAACGGCGGTGTGTCCAGGAAGAATTCACCTGTAACGGTGTTGTAAACGATGAACACAATCGGCAACGGCAAACCTGTAAATCCGTTGCCAAGCTCGGAGGGGGCCGAGTATTGGTAGACAGATTTAAACCCGTCGGGATAGAGGAGTTCGCCACAGGGTGGATTGGTGGTGAAGATACACTGATTGGCCGACAACTCGGTGGGCTGGAAGGCGTTGTTGATGACGTCCACCAGACTTTGGGTTGTCGTCAAAAGACTTTCAAGCGCCCCGCGGAAGTCTTTCAGATCTTTTTTGATCTGGTCGAGATTGCGGTAGCGTTTCACTTCGCTTGGGCTGAAAGTTTTGCGAAACTGGGCCGCTTCTTTGATTTTCTCAATCACTGCATTGACGGGTTCTTTTGAAATGAGCTCAGGGCCAATGATAACTACCTGGTTTAGTTCAGGGTAGGTTTTCTCGACATTGGCTTCGATCATGGAGTAGGGAGACTCGAAGACGCGGAACGACAAGGACGCACCAGAGACGACTCCTTCCAATGGCTGGGCATGGAGGATTTGGCGCAGGTGACTCGTAACGACAACTACAGCTCCCGCGTACTTGGCCTGGCCAATAATTTCCGTGGTGTATTGCTTGGCGGCGGCGTACTTTTTGTTGAAGTTATCGATCATCGTGTCCACCACATATTGCATTGCCTGAGTAGTCAATACCTCAGCAAGGGTGGATTCTTTGCGGATTGGCGCTTTCGGTGAAGCCGCAGACTGTTCATTTTCAGTGAGCGGTTCTGCCGACAAGGGTTGAATTGCAGGAGGGATGCTGAGGCTGCGAGCGATTTCACTCATCAACGCATCGTAGAGGCCGGGTAAACGGCGGGATAGCAATACGGTGATAGCGGCCTGATCCTGGATGAGTCCGGATTCGCTGGCGACCAAGCCATTGGCCCGAGCCGCCCGAGTGCTGAACTTGACAGCCAAAGCCCTCAAGGTGGACAGAGGTGTACCTGAGGCGAGCAGCGCGTCAGTCCACTCTTTGAGATCTGCAATGGAATCGGCGCGGATTTGGGCCAGTAGCAGATCGTCCGGGGTGGGGCTGCCGCCAAAGTTGGCAAACTGATCCGGCGTTGGGAAAAAGTCTGTTCCCAGCGCAAAGGGACTGTCGAATTTAAGGTCAGACAGATTGACCTGGCGCCAGCGGGTGACCATTTGCGTCAAGAGCGATCTTACAAGTGGTTCATTGTTGGCAGCGAGGGCGGCTTTACCCTGGCGGATCAGCACGTCGATGTCGGCCATTGCCTCGGTGAGCTTGACGTAGTCGTCGTTCATAGAGGGACCAGTGGCAGGTCTAGGCTCCGAGACAGCAAAGTCTGCAAACACGACACGGCCGGTTGGTGTGTGCGTGGCAGTAAGTCGAAAGAGTCCCAGTGTGGCGGTGCCGGGAACCAACGAGTTACCAACCACACTTGGCAGCGGCCCGGCAGTGGGAGTGCGTAGCACGGTGACGGCAAAAGTCATTGGCGGCGGAGCGATATCAACACCATTTAGATCCGTGGCGGCAATGGTGAAGGGGATGGCAGCGTCGGCTGTGGTGAAAGCGCGAGACAGCCGCAACGATAAGCCGTTGCCGGCCGACACAGTGAGAGCCACAGGACCCGGAGGAGTTGACACAGTGCCGGCGGCGGGCACCTGGCTGATTACCCCGCCTTGGCCCACGGTGTCGGAAAACACGTTGGTGATGGAGGTGGTGAAGCCCAGGCTGGCCAGTGTTGTTGTGGCCGAGGTGGATACCTGGCTCACTACATTGGGAACTGCGATCGGGGCAAGCCCTTTCGATACCGTGACGTGGACACGTTCTGTTTGGGGCAAAGTAGCGTTGGCGCCAGGCGATTGGCTCAGCACAGTGCCTGTTGGAGCGCTATTGAAGACGGCATTCACCGTGCCAAGAGTCAACTGCGCGCCGCTCAGGGCCGAGGCCGCCGCCGCTTGGCTAAAGCCGACGATGTTAGGTACGGTAGCGGCCGAATTTACCACATTGAGCGTGAAGGTCTGGTAAGCCGTTGCGCCCTGATTGTCGGTCGCGGAGATCACAACTACCTCGCCGCTGATAATGTGGCGTGCGGTAAAAGTCGTTCGGCCGTTATTCGGATCCACTACGATTTGCGAACAACAATCTGACGCGTTGGGCCCGAAGCGTGCCGCCAGGCCGTAAGTAATCGTGTCGCCTGGATCGGGATCCACGGCAGTGGCCAGATAGACCAGCTCTTGATTCCCTATTTTCACCGAAGGCGGAATCGATGTGAATTGCGGCTTTCGATTGCGTGCGATGTCAATCAAGACATTGGCTGGAGCCGAGCTCAGGCCATCGCTGCTAGCGGAGTACGTAAAGCGCGTCTGCTCAGTGCCCGTAAAGCCACTGGGATAGGGCGCGGCAGGCTGATTACGAAAGATATTCGTTCGCGGGTTCGTTGTGTGGCGAGGATAGGTGAGTGGAATCGAGCCATTCGCATTGAAGTTTGAACCCCAGAAGGCTTGCTGGTTGTAATTAGCAGGCGCGCTTCGCCAGGGTACGGTGTTGCCGGTTATGACTTGTAGGTTGGAGTGGCCATTCAGGTTTACATCGTGGATCCAGACGATGCTGGCTTGGCCGCTGCCATCCGTATCGGCGATTACCGGCTGCGGCCGGCCGTCACTAAATCGAGAGTAGGTAGCGTTGCCCGGATAAGTGAATAGGGTTTGATCGGCACCGTTATCCGCCCGCAGGATGCGCACCGTGCTGGCACCCCACTGCACCACCATGTCCAAAATGCCATCGCCGTTGAGATCGTAGACCGGGAAAGTGGGGGCACCACGAGCCACGTCAAATGCCGCGCTGGCAGGATCGGAAGTAACGAGCGACTTGATATACCTGATTTGCCCCGTTCTGGAGTCGACTACCCAGATGGATTGATAAATCGCAAAGATGATTTCAGGGCTACCGTCGCGGTCGACATCCGCAGCGGTCATGGCCGTGACGTTAGAGGGAGGAACGGGTATACCTAGCGTCCAGAGCAGCGTTCCGTTAGCCTTGAATGCCTTCAAATAACCGATGCCTGTGGCTTGACGCGAGGTAAAGGAAATGTCGGC
>JBIPMY010000612.1:0-3098 GCA_044376335.1 Bryobacter sp. | reverse complement strand
ATTCAACAGGACTTCCGGCTCAGATCGTGATGCAGGCAACTCGTAAAGATTTGCTGAATGCGCGTACTGCGCCAGCCATCGAGGCAGCCATTAGAATCCAGGAATTTTAGTCCAACCATGCATGCCCCCGCCAAGCTCGGCGAACGCCTTGTCGCTCGCAATCTGATCTCCCCGGCCGAACTCGAACAAGCTCTCGAGTTGCAGCGGGAGCGTAATGACAAGCTGGGCAAGATTTTGGTGGATTTGGGCTTCATCGCGCAACGCGAAGTGATGGCCGAGCTTAGCGATCAACTGGGTTTGCAACTGGTTGTGATCGATGCGCCCCCGGCTACCGGGCCTGAGCTCGATGGCCTGTCGGCACGCTTTCTGCGCCAGTCGAAAATCTATCCACTTAGTTTTGACGGCTCCGAGCTAACCCTCGCCATGGCCGACCCGCTCGACTTTGAAGTGCTCTCTTCGGTGGCCAGCAGCACGGGGCTTAAAGTGATTCCGGTGCTCGCTAATGAGACCGAAATCGTTGATGCGATCGAGCGCCACTACAGCGAAGGCCGCCGGGCAGAAAACACGGACGACTTTGGCAATACCGATGCCGCAGAGGATCTCGAACACCTGCGCGACATGGCCTCCGAGGCCCCGGTGATCCGCCTTGTGAACACGATGATTGCGGTGGCTGTGGAGGCCAGAGCAAGCGACATCCATATCGAGCCTTTTGAAAAAGACTTTCGCATCCGGTACCGAATTGATGGTGTGTTGATCCAACAGGAGCAACCACCCAAAGAAATGAAGGCCGCTATCATCTCGCGTCTGAAGCTGATGGCCAAGCTGAACATCGCCGAGCGGCGTTTGCCGCAGGACGGCCGTATCAAGATCAAGACGCTGGGGCGCGAGGTTGACCTTCGTGTTTCCACCTTGCCGACGCTCTACGGCGAGAGCGTCGTTATGCGTATCCTCGATCGCTCTGCTACCGGCTTTTACGATCTGCGCAGCCTGGGTTTTGACGACCAAATGCTCAACCTCATGGAGCATTTCACCGAGATGCCGCACGGCATTTTCCTCGTCACAGGTCCTACAGGTAGCGGCAAATCCACCACGCTTTATTCGGCTCTGAAACGAGCCAACAAGACCGAGCGCAAGATCATCACGATTGAAGACCCGGTGGAATATCAGATGGACGGGATCAACCAGATCCACGTGAATCCGACGATCGGCCTTACCTTCGCCGCCGGTTTGCGCCACATCGTCCGTCAGGACCCCGACGTGATCATGGTGGGTGAAATCCGTGATCGCGAAACTGCCGATATCGCTATCCGTGCCGCCCTTACGGGCCACTTCGTTTACTCCACGCTTCACACCAACGATGCCCCCAGCGCGATTACTCGCCTTACCGACATGGGTGTTGAAAACTATTTGCTTACCTCGTCGATCGTTGCCGTGCTTGCCCAGCGTCTGGTGCGCCGCATCTGCCAGGAATGCAAAGAGCATGTGGGGGAAACTACTTCTTACGACGGCACTAAAGTGCCTGTTTATAAGGGTCGCGGTTGCGAGGCGTGCCTCAATACCGGTTATAAGGGCCGTATCGCCATCTTCGAGCTGATGCAGTTGAATGAAGAAATCCGTCGCCTGATCATGCGCAATGAAGACGCGAGCATTCTTACTGAAGCAGCCCGCCGCAACGGCATGCGTAATTTGCGTGAAGATGGCTGGCACAAGATTGCTACAGGCATGACCACTCCGGACGAAGTCATCCGCGTCACGCAGGAGTTTTAACGCTCAAGATGACTACCTTCCAGTTCCGCGCAGTCACCAGCGACGGCAAAACCCGCACCGGCAGCTACACTGCCGAGAACGAAAAACTGGTTGCCTCCGAGCTTCGTCGTCAGGGTCTCACTCCCACCTACATCGGCCTTAACAAGAGCAAAGGCTTTGAGCTGAACCTGCCTGAATTTGGTGGCGGCAAACGTCGCGACGTTCTCTTCTTCACTCAAGAACTTGCTACGCTTCTCTCTTCAAGCGTCCCGGTGGATCGTGCGCTCTCGATTGTTAGTGAGCTTACGGAGAAGCCCGCCTTCCGCTCTGTCGTGCTCGATATCCTGCGGCTGCTCAAAGGCGGCAAAGCTCTGGCCGACACGCTGGCTACGCACCCGGGCTACTTTTCGGATCTTTATATCAACATGGTGCGCGCGGGCGAAGCGTCTGGCTCTTTGTCGCAAGTCTTTCAGCGCCTCTCAGACTTTGAACGCAATCGCGATGAGCTGCGGGGCTATATCATCAGCGCACTGATGTACCCGCTGCTGCTGGGCCTGACTGGCGTGGGCGCCATCGTTGTTCTCATGTACTACGTTGTGCCGAAGTTCGCTACGATTTTTGAGGGCGGCCGGATGGTGATTCCACTCCCTACTCTGATCATGTTGCGCACCAGCGAATTTCTGCAGGCCTGGGGCTGGCTGATGGGCCTCGTCATTACAATCGGAACCATCAGTTTCTTCAGTTTTATCCGCACCCCAAAAGGCCGCTGGTGGTGGGATGATTTTCGGCTCAAGGTGCCGCTGCTCGGCGATGCGTTGCGCAAGGCTGAGACGGCTCGCTTTGCCAGAGCTATGTCGACGTTGGTATCGAACACCGTGCCGCTGGTGCAATCCATCCAGATTGCTGGCGGGACATTGGGCAACCAGCGAATTTCCAAAGCGCTCGAATCTGTCGCTCAAGGCGTCAAGCGTGGTGAAGGTATCTCGGTGCCTTTGCGCCGCTGCGGCCAGTTTCCTTCTCTTGCGGCTCACTTGCTTAGCGTGGGTGAGGAAACCGGCAAGCTGGATGAGATGTTCACCCGCATGGCTGACATCTATGAGGCCGATACACGCGACGCCGTCAAACGCTTTACGTCTTTGTTTGAACCCTTGCTCATCCTTACAATGGGCATCGTAGTAGGAGCGCTGATCCTCAGCATGCTCCTCGCCATCACCAGCATCAACGAGGTTGCAATCTAATCTATGAACACTACACAACTCACCAAACGCCGCCGCCTTAGCCGCCAGGCCGGTGTCACTCTCATCGAAATGCTCGTAGTCGTTACGATCATCGCGCTCTTTGCTGCAGTCGTA
>JBIPMY010000611.1:0-3100 GCA_044376335.1 Bryobacter sp. | reverse complement strand
CAAACTCGTCGAACCTTTTTGTTGACGACGACTGCTTTAGCCACTTTAGCCTCCTGTTCAAAAGACGGGGCTGAAACCGATGCAAAAATCAAACAGGCCTCAAAAACCTTTAAGATGGGCGAACGTGCCAGTGTGGGCAATCTAACCTTCAACGTGTTGGAAGCCACTTTCTTTTCGCAACTAGGTGATGTCGGGCAACCCAAGATCCCGCAAAAGCGTTTTTTGGTGATTCGCATGTCCATCACGAACGGTGGAGCAAAAGAAGTGGAATTGCCGCTCTTCCGGGTAGTCGACAATGAGAATGTCGAGACTCCAGAACTCCAGGATGCAGACTTCCTGAAGGGTTGGTTTGGCATCATTCGCAAGATAGGCCCAACCCAAACAGAAGAGGGGCGAATGCTCTTTGACGTCGCGCCTAAGAACTACAAGCTCGAAGTCACAGACGGCGGCGAAGTTGGAAAAGAACAATTGGCGTTCATCGATATTCCAATCGATTTCGACACGTCAGAACCTGTTCAAGCTATGCCTGAATCTTCGCCCAAAAAGTAAAAGCTAACCCAGTTGTCGCCTTGCTTTAGCTGCCTTGAACATTCAAGTTGGCCAACCCGTTCAGGCAGCTTCAACCGTCGATCGTGTTGAACCAGCACTAACTCTGCGGCTGACTTACCAAGCCACAGCAGGCAGTTTTCGTATTCAGTTTCGGATTCGTAGGGAGGGTCAACAAATACAATACCCTCCCACCTTCTTTGACTCAAAACCGCTCCAACTGGCTTCGCGACAACTTCTGCCCTTGGCCCCACTCCCAGAGCGGTAAGGTTGGCGCGCAGTGCCTCGAGGGCTGCTTTATCCTTTTCGATGAAGGTGCAGCGCCTGGCACCCCTACTTAGCGCCTCGATCCCAACAGCACCTGAACCGCAATAAAAATCCGTGAACGCGGCACCAGCAACCCTGTCTCCAAGAATGCTAAACAGGGACTCCCTCATCCGGTCTGGTGTCGGCCTTGTTGTTTCGCCTTTAGGCGCAATGAGCTTGCGTCGTCCAAACTCCCCTGAAATCACTCGCATCGTTCTACTATCCTACCTGTACCAGACCATAACGCCGTTGCCAGTTTTGCTCCAGATACTGCTCCGCTGCACTCATTTGCGCTGTCCCGGACTCCCTGTCCAGAAAACTCCGGGCTTCGCCGCGAGCCATCTCAAGAATTTCACGATCCTTCAAAATGTGCGCAAAACGAAGTTGCGGAACCCCAGACTGCCGGGTTCCAAAAAACTCTCCCGGGCCACGAATTTCCAAGTCGGCTTCTGCCAATCGAAACCCGTCAGAACTCTCCACCATGGCCCGAATCCTCTGCTCACTCACTTCGTTCTGCCGTCCGGTCACAAGGTAGCAGTAACTGGAATGAACTCCACGGCCCACCCGGCCTCGAAGTTGATGCAATTGAGAAAGCCCAAACTTCTCCGCATTCTCGATCACCATTACTGAAGCGTTCGGTACATCGAGCCCCACTTCCACAACGGTCGTGGAAACCATGACGTCAACCTCATGATTTTTGAACTTCTGCATCACCAGATCTTTCTCCGCAGCCGGCAATTGCCCATGCATCAGAGCAACCCGAAATTCAGGAAAGATCTTTTCTGCATGCCACTCAAACATTTTCTGAGCGCTCTTAAGATCCGGGGAATGCTCGGAATCATCCACGAGCGGGTAAATGATGTAGGCTTGCCTGCCCTGCTGTAGTTCTCTGCGAACCAACTCCCACACCGTTTTGCTCGCCGATTGAGCAAAGTGTTTGGTTTGAATTCCAATGCGGCCAGGAGGAAGTTCGTCGATCACACTTACGTCGAGATCTCCGTAAATGGTGAGCGCCAGGGTCCGCGGAATTGGCGTCGCAGTCATTACGAGCACATCAGGAGTCAGACCTTTCTGTCTCAGGAACAAGCGTTGCAAAACTCCGAAGCGGTGCTGTTCGTCGATGATCGCAAGGCCCAGCTTCTGAAATTCGACGTTCTTTTCAAGCAACGCATGGGTGCCCACTACCAGCTTGACCAAGCCTTCTGCAACCAGCTTCTTAATCTGTGTCTTCTCTCTCGCGCTCTGAGAACCAACCATCACAGCGACGGGGTAGCCGAGCCGCTTGAAAAAGCGCTGCAGTGAGAGAAAATGCTGCATGGCCAACAATTCTGTGGGTGCCAGCATCGCCACCTGATATCCGTTTTCAATGGCAATGACTGCGGCTTCGGCGGCTACCAGCGTTTTTCCGCTACCTACGTCGCCTTGCAGCAATCGGTTCATTGGATGCGGCGCGGCCATATCCATCGCGATTTCTTTTAGAGCCCTCTTCTGTGCCGAGGTGGGCTTAAACGGAAGCATCTGCTTCACTTTGTCTCTGATCTGATCATTCAGTTCGAAAGCAATTCCAGGAGTGCGCTTCACCTCACGTTGCTTTCGAAGAAGCCCGAATTCAAGCCAGAAAAATTCCTCAAAAATCAGTCTCCAGTGCCCCGGAGAGCGGCGATTGTTGAGCGAATCGATACTCATGTCGACTGGAGGTTCATGCACCTCCGAGACTGCCTTTGCAAGCTGCGGCATGCGGAATCTGCGCATGATATCGACGGGCAGTGCATCCTCAAGCTCGCCCACCACTTCAAGGGCTCGCGTCACAAACCGGCGCATTTGCTTGGTGGAAATCTTCCCTACGGTTTCGTACACAGGCACAATTCGGCCCATGTCCATAGCCAGTTCAGGATCACCGTCTTCCGGCAACACTTCAAAGTCAGGATGAGCCAGGAAGATTTTTCCGGCTTGAAAATCAAATTCGGCCTTCCCAAACAAAGCCAATCGCAAGCCTGGCACAATCTCGCTGGCGAGATACTTCGCGTTGTACCACCTCGCCTGCAATCGATTTCCCTGTTCATCCTGCAAATCGGCCTCAAACAAAATTTGAGCCCCTTTTCGCCACGTTCTGGTGCGGGTAGAAGCAACCATTGCAAGCACTGCGCCACTTTGTCCTTCGCGGATCTGGCGAAAGGGCACAAACCGGCTGCGGTCTTCGTAGCGAAAGGGGGGATAAAACAACAAGTCTTCAACGGTTTCGAGGCCT
>JBIPMY010000610.1:0-3113 GCA_044376335.1 Bryobacter sp. | reverse complement strand
GATGGAGAACTCGTCCATGTTGAGGTAGCAGATACGGGTGCCGGTATCTCCCCCGAACATGTCGATCGCATCTTCGACCCCTTCTTCACCACCAAGGGTGCCAAGAAAGGCACGGGTCTCGGCCTCAGCGTTACCTACGGCATCGTGCAAGAACACGGCGGTGGCATTGATGTCACCAGCACTCCAGGGGCGGGTACCCGCTTCCTCCTCGACTTCCCTCTGATCAAGAAACCCGTCCATGCCTGATTTGCTCAAACCAGACCAACCTACATCCCCGGGCCACAAAGGCCACATCCTCGTCATCGACGACGAAGCCGACATCCGCGAAAGCCTCGAGTTCCTCCTTACCGGCGAAGGCTTCCGCGTTGACCTCGCAACCCGTGCCGTCGAAGGCCTCGAAACCCTCGCCCGCGGCAGCTACGATCTCATCCTGCTCGACCTGATGATGCCCGATCTCACCGGCATCGAGACCCTTGCCGAGATCCGCAAAAAAGACACCACCACTCCGGTCTTCCTTATTACCGCCTATGGCTCGATCGACGTCGCCGTAGAAGCTCTCAAAGCCGGTGCTAACGACTACTTCTCCAAGCCCTGGGACAACGAAAAGCTTTTGATCGAGATCGAGCGCATGATCGCTCAGAGTCACCTCCTGCGCGAAAACGTCGAGCTCAAGCGCGCACTCAAACAGCGCTACAGCTTCGCCAACATCATCGGCAAAAGCGAGCGCATGTTGAAGCTGCTCGACATGGTCGCTCAAGTCGCCCCCAGCCGAGCCAACATTCTCATCAGTGGCGAAGCCGGTACCGGCCGCGAGCTGATTGCTAAGTCCATCCACGCCAATTCCGCCCGCGCCGAGCGCGCCTTCATCACCGTCAACACCAGCTCCATGCCGGCTGACGTTCTTGAGAATGCCCTCTTCGGCTCAAAGAAACCCTATCTCGAACTGGCCAACGGCGGCACTCTTTTCTTCGATGAAGTCACTGCCCTTACGCCCGATATGCAGGCGGCTCTCCTGCGCGCCATTCAGGAGCGCGAGTTCATCTCACCTTCTACCGGCAACGTCATCCCACTCGACATTCGGGTTTTTGCCGCTACCTCCGGAGACCTTCGCAAAGCGGTCGAAGAAGGCAAATTCCGTGATGATCTCTACTACCGTCTCAATGTTGTGAATCTTGCCATCCCCGCCCTTCGCGACCGCAAAGAAGACATCCCGATCCTGATCGATCACTTCGCCTCAATCTACTCACGCGAGAATGGCAAGCTCCTCGCCTCATCAGGCAAAAGTGAGCTCCGTTTCGATAGCGAAGCCCTTCAGATCCTCATGGATCACACCTGGCCCGGCAATGTCCGCGAACTCGAAAACGTAGTCGAACGCGCCATAGTTCTTGCCAGTGAGCCCGAAGTCAATGCCAGCCTCTTGCCAGAACATCTCCTCCAGGCAGGAGGTGTCCGCATTCGTAAAGACGATTCCGAAGCTCTTCCCGCCGATGCCAGCCTTTACGAAATTGTTGCCGACTTCGAGCGCAAGCTCATCATCGATAGTCTCGAGCGCGTTAGTTGGAGCCAGACGGAAGCTGCGGAAACTCTCCGCATCCCGCTTTCCACCCTCAATCAAAAGATCAAGAGGTTGGCCATCAATGTCAAAAAGAAGTAATCGCGAGCACACACCTTCAAATACAAAAAAGCCCGGCGCAAGCCGGGCTTTTTTAATGCAGGTACTTTACCAGAAGCACTTCGTTTCCGTGCTCGTTGTAGATGAGCTCATCGGCAAAATTCGAGGCCAGCAGAATTCCGTATCCTCCGGGCCGCATGCCTTCCTGTTCCCGGATCATGGCATGCTTCACTGCGTCTTCTTCCGGATTGTTGATCGCCGCATGCTTCAGATCCTTCATGTGAAAACCAGCCCCGGGGTCTTTCACAAAGCAGCTCAGTGCCCGATTGGAGTGCACCAGATCGATCCGGATCTGCTTCACCGGGTCGAGTTTGCCTCCGTGCTCGATGGCATTCCAAAGCACTTCTCGCACTGCCGTCAGAAAGTTGTCACGCAAGCTCTGTTCCACATCAAGGCCTTGCAATACCGAACTCGCCATCAGCGCTTTCAGCGCCTCTTCGCCGCTCGCCAGCTGGGCTGGAACCAACAATGTGATCCACTGCTGGGTTTGTGCCAAAACTTGCATGCTTGCTTACTTGTCTCTCTTCATGTGCTTCTCAAACCAAGCTATCAGATAAAGCTGTTGGGCCAATTGATGCGTCGGTCGTCTCCATCCATGAAACTCATCGGGCATTCTGACGAGCAGCGTCTCTTTTTTCAAAACTTTCAGTGCCCGGTAGTATTCCTCGCTCTGAGTCATCGGCGTCCGCAGGTCCGCCTCACCCGTCATCACCATCGTCGGCGTTGTTACGTTTTTCACATAAGTGAGCGGGCTTCGCTTGATATGGTCACTTGCGTCTTCCCACGGCAGCTTCTCGAATTGGTCATACCAGCTGATGCCATCGGTGGTTCCGACAAAGCTCAGCCAGTTGATCACCGGCCGCATCGAAACCGCCGCCCGGAATCGATTCGTGTGTCCCACAATCCAGGCTGTCAACACACCGCCGCCAGAGCCGCCGCATACAAACAGATTCTGCGGGTCTACATACCCTTTGGCCAGCGCTGCATCCACACCAGCCATCAGGTCGTCGTAGTCTTTGCCCGGGTACGAATACTGGATCCCGTTCACAAACTCTTGTCCATAGCCGGTCGATCCACGCGGATTGATGTACAGCACGGCATAACCATTGGCCGCAAAATGCTGCCAGGCCCAGTTCCAGGCCACTGTGTAATCGCTCCAAGGCCCTCCATGAATGTAGAGCACCATCGGATACTTCTTGCCCGGCTCGTAGTTCGCCGGTTGAATCAGCCATCCCTGCACCTTCAACCCGTCGCTCGAGTTGAACCACATTTCTTCTACCTTGCCGAGGGTCTTGCCTTCCAGTACATCCTGGTTCACATCCACCAGACTCTGAATCGCACCCGGCCGCTTGACGTCAAAGCTCACCAGCTCGGGCGGAGCATGAAAGCTCGTCCGCACCGCTGCCGCCGTCCCTACATTAGAAAGCGAGATCGAAGACAA
>JBIPMY010000609.1:0-3127 GCA_044376335.1 Bryobacter sp. | reverse complement strand
CCGTCTAGAGAAGCGATGCTTATTTCTTATCTGTTTTTTTCACTGATGCTGGCTGCTGGGCATCACCATCATGACGTCGACCAGAAGGGCGATAAAGTGATGGGCTTTCCTCATGACAAGACGACTCATCACTTCAGGCTCTTCGCTGATGGCGGGGCTATCGAAGTTGAGGCTAATGAGGCGGGAGACGCCGCCAATCGAGACAAGATTCGCCAGCACCTCGGGCATATCGCTCATATGTTTGCTGGTGGGGACTTCTCGGCGCCAATGCTGATTCATAGCCAGAAGGTTCCGGGTACGGAGGTGATGAAGCTGCGGAAGGCAGAGGTTAGCTATCGGTTTGAAGAGTTAGCCAGGGGCGGACGCGTGCGGATTACGACCAAAGACAAGAAGGCTCTGGCTGCGGTGCACGAGTTTTTGCGTTTTCAGATCAGCGATCACCGTACGGGTGATAGCGGCAAGATTGAGTAGGCTACCACTGCATCAGGAAGCCAGCCCAGGTGAGGCCGGCACCGAAGCCGAGTACGAGGACGCGGTGGCCCTGATGGAAGACGCCCTGATCCATGCCTTGCGCGAGTGCGAGGGGGATGGAAGCAGCGACGGTATTGCCGACACCACCGATGTTGGAGATCCAACGATCCTGGCCGATGCCGCTGCGGTCGATCAGAGCCTGGATGATGCGCTGGTTGGCCTGGTGGACGATTACGAAGTCGACGTCGCCGACGGTGAGTTTGGCTTGTTCGATGAGAGCGGCAATGGCTTCTGAGCCTTTTTCTACGGCGAAGCGGAAGAGGCTGCGGCCGTCCATGGAAACTGTGAGTTCATCGTTGTCTGCGCCGTTGAGTGAAGCAGGCGGCAAAGCACTGCCACCACCGGGCACGTGGAACATCTGGTTGCCAGATCCGTCGCTGCCCCAGAGCCAGGAGAGAATACGCGACTGGCAATCGGAAGTGGTTTCAAGAACCATCGCTGCAGCACCGTCACCCATGAGGATGCGGGTGTTGCGATCGGTCTGCTTGAGGTACTTGGTGGGCGTGTCGCTGCAGACCAGCAATACGCGCTTGGCAAAACCCGTGGCGAGGAAGTTGATCGAGGTAAGAAAACCAATGGCCGCACCGCTACAAGCTGCGTTGATGTCGAAGGCACCGATGGGGGGCATGTCGAGCTCGCGGGCGATTGCGGGCGCAGTGGGGCAAAGCATGTACTGCGGGGTGAAGGTGGAACAGAGAAGCAGGTCCGGATTGGGGAGCGGGCTGAACTCAAGGGCTTTGCGTGAGGCGGCCACCGCAAGGCTGAGTGTGGTTTCTTCAAGATTCGACTGGTAGCGCTGTTCGATTCCACAGCGGGCCATGATCCAGCCTTCTTCGACTCCCAGCTCACCGGCCAGGGTTTCGTTTGTAAGGGCGACGCTTGGTAGCGCCGTACCGACTCCGGCGATCCGGAAGCGGAAATTGGTTAGAGCTTCTGACATCTGCAACCCCTAGGGTAGCGGATATTCGACACTGATCTGGTGGAGGCCTTGCGCGGGGGCCGAAAAAGCGACTTTCGCGGGAGGGCCTTTCAGGATTTCTACAAGGTCTTCTGCGGTGTTATTGCCCTTGCCCACTTCGAGCAAAAAGCCGGTTAGGTGGCGCACCATGTGTTTGAGGAAACCACTGCCGCGCACCCGGAAATACAGGGTCTCCCTGTCGCGCCAGAGTTTGCTTTCGAAGATTGTGCGTACTTTTGACTTGCCGAGAATGTCGCTTTCATCGGTGCTGCAAAAGGCGGAGAAGTCGTGTTCTCCGGCGAAGCGGGCGGCGGCGGCAATCATGGCGGTTTCATCCAGCGGGTAGGGATGATGGTGGACGTAACGACGGAGAAAGGGAGGGCAGACTTCTTCTCGCCAGATCCGGTACTCATAGGTCTTGGCTGTGGCCTGGAAGCGGGGATGGAAGTTTGCAGGGCGCTCTTCGACCTTGGTGATGCGGATATCGAAGGGGAGAAGGCGGTTGAGGGCCTTGCGGAGGTTGTCGGTGGGAATCGGGTTCTTCAGATTAAAGGCAGCGCAGACGGCGAGGGCGTGGACGCCGGCGTCGGTGCGGCCGCTGCCTTCGATCTTGACCGGCTCACCTTCAATCACGGAGAGGGCCTTCTCAATCGTGCTTTGGATTGTGGGCAGGCCGGGTTGGACCTGCCAGCCGTGATAAGCAGTGCCGTCGTAGGAGATGAGGATGCTCAGGCGCCTCATGGCTCAGGTGGGGCGCGAACCGGGCTTGACGACGGGCAGACCCTGGGCACAGAGCGGGCAGGTGGCCGGCTCGTAGGCAGTGACTTCGAGAGTGGCGAGAGCGATTCTCGGGACGCCGACGTCGGCCTTTCCGGCGCTGCGATCGATAATGGAGGCGGCGGCAAGGACTTCGGCACCAGCTGATTTGAGAAGCTCGACAACTTCGCGAGTGCTGCCGCCGGTGGTGATTACGTCTTCGACGATGAGAACTTTTTCGCCGGGGTTGATGGCGAAGCCGCGACGGAGGGTCATGTTGCCTTCACCATCACGCTCGGTGAAGATAAAGCGGACGCCAAAGGCGCGGGCGACTTCATGGCCGATGATCAGACCGCCCATGGCGGGGGCGCAAACGACGTCGACGGTAAGGTGGCTGAGGGCTGCGCGGATCTGCTGCCCGAAAGTTGAGGCATGTTCGGGGTATTGGAGCACTTTTGCGCATTGCAAATATTCAGGGCTGTGAAGGCCACTGGTGAGGCGGAAGTGGCCGCTGAGGTAAGCGCCGGTTTCGCGGAAAGCCGATAAAGTTGCGGCAGTAGAATCGTTCATCTTTCCTCACAGAATAGCGCTCTCTTGTTAAGCTATTGGAAGCTTCGAAAATCGCTGGGAACAAATCACTTCGTCGTCTCGTTTGTAATACCAGCACTTTTAGCCCGGAATCCATCCATGAAAACTTTACGCGAGAGCCTTGCCGTTCTCTGTCTAGCGCTGACCTTGACTACCTCGGTTGGCTTTGCCCAGAAAGCACCGGTGATGACCACGAGTTTCGACAAGAATACTTATTGGCTCACCAAGAATTATCGTCCCCGCGATTTCGATCCGATTCGCATGGGCAACTCCAACCGGCTTGAGCAACTGCGT
>JBIPMY010000608.1:0-3135 GCA_044376335.1 Bryobacter sp. | reverse complement strand
GCCCTCTTCATAGCGGCGGTTCAAGATAAAGTGATGCCCGGCCCAAAACCACGCCTCGCCATACTTGGGATTGATTGCCAAAATTTTGTCGAACTGATCGGTGGGCTGATTCTTGAGCAGCTCAATAGTGCCTAGAATCGCCATCGCGTGCAGACTTTTGGGATTGATTGCCAGGGCCTTATTGGCTTCCTCGGCTGCCTTTTTCTCATCGGAGTTTTCAAGGGCTAGCTGGGCCAGCAACTCGCGAGCCTCCACTAGACCAGGGTCGGCTTCAGCCGCGCTCTTGGCCAAATCAGTCGCCTTTGAGTCAAAACCCTTCGAAAGAATCTTGGCCAGCGCCAGCATCCCGGTAGCATTGGTCTTATCCAGTTCCAGCGCTTCAGAGATCAACTTCACCGCTTCGCCCCGGTTAAACCGGCTCCAGAACATCTGGCCAAAACGGATCCGCACGTAAGGATCGTCGGGATAAACCTCAAGCGCGAGCTCAAAGATCTTAACGGCCTCTTCAAACTTGCCCACGCCCCAAGTGCCTTCGGCAGCCAGAGCAGGAGACTTCTCTGCCATCAGGGCAACAAAGCAACTTGTCGAGGCAACGCTGTCACCCGTGGCTTTCAAGTCCCAGCAACGGCTTGCCTTCGTACGGTCATAGCTCGCACCCGAGGACTTCTTCTTCACCGGAGCCTGCGCGAGCAGCGCCCCGATGGTAAGCACGCCAATGAGGCTGGCGCGCATCACTTGTCGAGCTCCTGCTGAATGCGTGCTACCTGCAATAGCAGGTTCCGCATTTCGAGCCGGTATTGGTCTGCGGCCATTGCAGCCTTGCGCAGCTTCAGGTTGTCGATTTGCTGCTCTAAAGTTTCACGTTGCTTGAGCAGGGCCTGCTTTTCAGGTGTCTTGGCGGCATTCTGCAAATTGCCAAAGATCAGCACTGGCATCCGCATCGCCACCATAGCCTCACCCTTGGTCGCATCGGGCGTACGATAGCCCTGGGCACTGGCAGTATCGGCAATCAGTGGGTGCTCAGTGGCTAGCCGCTTGTTCGTCTCGTAATACTTGGTTGTCTTCGACTCTGCATACCGATAGGCTTCCAGCGCCGAGATCACATCATTTTTGTCTGCATCGGCTTGCGGGTCTCGCAGGGCTTCCAGCCAATACCGCGGGAATACGGTAGAGAGTTTCTCTGTCCCACTCTTGGTTGCAGTGATGACAGTACGGCCATCCTGCCTCAAGTCGGCAAGACTTCCGCCACTCGCGCTCGTCGTGTTCACGATCAACTGACGCTTGGCAGGCACCGGCAGCATCCACATCGACAACTCTTTGGCTGTCACGTCAGGCCCCGGGAGATTGAACTTATACTCCACTCCATCGAATGTGCCATGGCCAATCAAGGTCACAACCAAAGCGTCGTCGGCCTTGGCTTCTTTGACAATTTGCGCAAAAGTCTCTTTCAGGTGAACCTTCGTAGACTGGGCTCCACTCAGACTGAACACCTTCGACGCCGGAGCACCCTTGGTCAGCTTATCGAGCTCTTCCACATTCGCTTTGAATCGCGACTCGTAGTCTTCCTGCCCCCCAAGCCCACCCACATTCACATAGAAAGTAGTAGCAGCTACCGGACCAGCAATGAACATCAACAGAAAGCGTTTCATTTAGACAGCCCCCCAACGGCGACGAATCATCCACTCCGCAGCTTTGGCACCAAAGAGCGCAATAAAGATGGCAGGCATATTCCAAAGGTCCTTGGTCTCCCGCGTGGTGATGCCAGCCTCAGAATAGGCAATATCTTCAGGCAGAGTCTTTGCGGTTGCGGGAGTGTAATAGTTGCCCCCGGTCTGACGGCTCAAGCCTTCGAGCAACTGCTTGTTCTGTTCGGCATGAAAGCTCTCTGCCACACCATCCTGGCGGATCATCGTAAAGACATCTCGGCCCATCTCTTCTTTACCGTTCTTGGCCAGCACTTCCACCACATAACTACCCGGCTTCGGCGCATCCCACTTCGAGGTAAAGATGCCAGCCTGATTGGCATCGGGAGTGAGTTGGATCATCGCGGCAACTCCGCCGGGCCCAATGATCCGAGCCTCGACGGTAGCGGCGGCAACCGGGTTATAGGCCTTGTCCCTTACATCTGCACGGAACTCCACATTGCCGTCGTCCAGAAGCAATTGCTTGGATGGACTCGCGCTAATCTGAGCTGGCGTTTCATTCACCAGCCAGCGGGAGGTCTGCTGCCAGAACAACTCATGGCTCATGTCCTTTGCGTCCTGGCTCATCTGCCAGCGCCAGGTACCACTGCTGGCAAATACCGAACTGCGCCCACGCCCATAGCGTTGCGTCACAAAAAGAGGAAAACGCCCCTTGCTCGTAGGCAGCGCATCCACCAGAACAGTAGCCCCTGGCTTTGCCTGTCCAGTCTCCTGATAGTTCGCCATGAAGGGCAACTTCTTCCAACGATCAGCGTTCTTCTGTGCGTCCTCTTCGATACGAACGATCAGGCTTTCTCGGCCGGCATCGGTTAACTCTGCGGTCGCAGGATCCCTATGGAAGGTACCCTTGCGATCGGTAAGCGAGATCGGAATCATCTCAGAAATCGAACTGGCTGCCCAGCCACCATCACTCAATGCCCCACGCCCGGCCAGGAATAGAACACCACCACCACGGCGGTCAGCAAAGTTCTTGATCATCGCCTGTTGCTGCGGAGTAAACCAGCTGGCTTCAACGCCGCCAATGATCAGGCCACTGAACTTGTAGAGATCTTCTTCTTTGTCCGGAAAGCCCTGCTCGAGTTCCTTAGCTTCTTCAATGCCCTGACGGTAGATCTTGTTCTGAGTCGTCCGCAGCATCGTCGTCAGTTGCAGATTGCGATCCCCTTCGAGAGCCCTGCGGATGAACTTGAAGTCCCACTTCGGCTCGCCTTCCACATACAGGATCCGAGGCTTCAGGCTCTCCACATTGATCAAGCGGCTCTGAGCGTTGTTGTTCGGATTCTCTTCTTCGGCCAGCTTAACGATCGTCGCCTTCACATTGCGGGCACCGGCAAGGCCGGCATTAAAGAGCATCGTCTCTGTCTGAGGCGTGCCCTCTTCTCCTAGAGTGACTTCACGCGAGGACACGATCTTGTCGTCAGCCATCAAGGCA
>JBIPMY010000607.1:0-3142 GCA_044376335.1 Bryobacter sp. | reverse complement strand
GAAGTTGCCGAGGCTATCGCCAAAGGGGTGCGCAAGATACTCAGAGATGTCTTTTTGGTTGGATTGGCGAAGAGTGTGATGGTGGGGGTGTTTCGGCGTCAGGGCTTCGTGGTGCTTCGAGAAGCCTTCGCCGACCGGAGGTACACCAAAGACGGGCTTCTGGTGCCACGCAGCGCACCTGACGCGCTGATCCATGATCCAGAGGAAGCCCATCGTCAGATGCTGCAGCTCAAAGGCTTCAGCGACACAATTTGTGTTCACAGCGATTCGCCGAACGCTATGCAAATGCTCAAGGCTCTCAACTAGACCGGATTGAGATCCACCACTTTGGCGTCGGGCCCAAACTTCATGCAGGAGACGATGCCATTGCGGCAACCCTTCTTGCTTTTGTACATTTCGCTTTTGCCGATCACTTCCCCGTTCTTGGCAAGCAGCACAAAGTAGGGTTCCTTCTTCTTCGATTCGCGGGTTTCGTATTGCCGCTCGGCGCCAGCATTCCTCTGCACGCTTTCCACGCCAGACATCGCGGACTTCTTCTCGTCATACACTTCGCTACTCAAGATGTACTTTCCATTGGGCGCTTTGAGGTTGAAGACGAATCCACTTTTTGTTTTTTTAACTTCGAATTTGGCGGCCATGCGGCTGAGTATACATGATGCTACATTACGAATCCATGACTGACAAGGGCAAGGAATCAAGCTAGCCTAGGACCCATGCGACATTGGCGCACAAAGATTTTTGCGGCTTCCTGGTTGCTCTACGCGGCCTACTATTTTTGCCGCAAGAACTTCAGTGTCGTAATGCCGGCGATGGCTGAGGTGAATCGGCTAAGCGCCTTTGATCTGGCGCACCTGGTTTTCGCCTACAGCCTGCTTTACTCTCTGGGACAGTTTCTTGCCGGCATCCTTACCGATCGATTCGGCGGCCGCAAGGTTGCCGCTGCTGGAGCCTTTATCTCGGTTGGGGCCAACCTGTTGATGACCTGGACGACTGGCTATTGGGGCCTGATCTTTCTGCAGATTCTCAATGGTGTGGGCCAGGGCTGCGGATGGTCGGCCATTCTTAAATTGATCGGTACCTGGTTTCGCAGGAGTGAGCGTGGAGTGGTGTTGTCCTGGTGGGGCACCAGTTATGTTCTGGGGGGCTTTATCGCTACCGGCTTTGCCACCTATGTTGCCACCTCTCTTCCGATCTTTGACGCGCTCGGATATCGAAAAGCTTTTCTGATTCCCTCCCTTGTGCTTTGCTGCATCACATTGCTCTTTCTCTCGATGACAAGAGAACGGATTGCCGGATCGAGCGAAGTACAAAACGGCAGTTCCGAGGGTTTTCGATTTAGCGAAATGTTTGCAGTACTCCGTTACCGGGATGTGCAGGTGATCTCTACTTCCTACTTCCTGCTGAAAACCACCAGATATTCACTGCTCTATTGGCTGCCGTTTTATCTGGTGCAGGGGCTCGGCTACACCAAGGAGTTGGCTGGCTACAGTGCCTCGGTTTTTGAGCTGGCTGGTGCTCTGGGGCCACTGCTTGCCGGCTATTGTTCAGACCGGTTCTTTAGCAGCAGAAGACATCCCGTCGGTGTGGTGATGCTGGTGTTACTGGCGGTCGCGTTCTTTGCCCATCCGTATTTGAGTCAGCAAGGACAAAATGGAGTTCTGCTGAGCATTTCGCTGATGGGCATCTTCATTTATGGCACCGATCTGCTGATTGGCGGGGCAGCCGCAATGGAGGCCGTGCCGCCAAACCTGATGGCAAGGGCGATGGGTACGGTGAACTGTATTGGCTCGATGGGACAACTGGTTTCCAGCTACGTGGTGGCTGTATTCGTGCAGTGGTTTGGTTGGGACAAACTCTTCTTGTTCTTTGTTGGATGTGCCTTGCTGGCAGCCGCACTGCTGGCTACACGGATGCCGAAGGCTGCTAAATCGAAATCGTTGTCGCAAACACCGGAATTGGCCGCTTAGGCGCCAATCGGCCAGTATTTCCCGATCGCGAGCCTTAACGCCGGCCATTCTCCACGATCGTATCTGCCCTTCATCTCAGCAAGAAAGACCATCAGAGCGATGACAATTGCGGAAAGCATCATTGTCTGACCGAGCGAGAGAGTCTCTTTCCAGTATCCGAGCCATCTGCCGTAGACAAGTTCAATGTGCAACCAGTAGACAGGCAAACTATGTTGGCCGAGCGTGGCAATCCAGCTCCAGCGGCCGCTCTGAAACGTCATCCAGAGAAAACCAACGCCGGCCAAGACCATCACAATTCCGGTCTTGATCAGAATCAGGCCCGGCCCGTCCAACCAAAAGTCGCTCTTCTGGTATAGCGAATAGGGGATGGAAGAGAAGTAGTTCGACACGAGAATCAGAGCCAGCCCGAGCAATACAGACCACTGCATCATCTTCCCGTATTCTTCTGAAGGAACAATGCGGATGACACTTCCAGCGGTGATGCCAAATGCTAGAAAAGCACCCCAGGGAAAGAAGCTGAAGAAGTTTGCGTCGGGTGAAAGATATTGCTTGAGCAAGATCGGGATTCCTGTCCAGTCAGCATTGGAAACCAGTGGAGACGCACAAGCGATGAGGAGCCCAACTACTGCCGAATAAACAACACGTTGCCTTGTATCGAAGATCACAAGCCAGCAAAGTGCTGCCACAGTGAAACCCATACAATTCAAAACGTCAACACGCAGAACATCTTCTATCGGTGCGAACGGCCAGGCAAAGGCCCACATCTGGAGTCGAAAGAGGAAGGCAATCAAGAACAGATAGCGAGCCCGGAACAAGGCTGCGGTGATGCGCTTCCAGACGGACGGTTCTTTCCTCGAAAGGCTGTCCATCAGAAAACCAAGCGTCACTCCGGTGAGAAATAGAAAGAATGCAGGAGGCATGCCGCCAATAAACTGCGAAAGTACGAAGGCCGAACCCTCTCGCAGGTCTTTGGCCAGAAAGCTATGCATGACATGGCCCTGAAGCATGATCAGGGCACCAAAGCCACGGGTCCAATCGAGAAAGCCCAGGCGGCCCTGGGAGGCGTGGATGCGCTCGGCAGCCATTGCTACTTGCCGGGGAATTCTTTCTTAACGTTCTTGGGCAAGTTCAAGCGAACGTCCGATTCCTGCATTGGAGGATTGATTTTCAGATCA
>JBIPMY010000606.1:0-3148 GCA_044376335.1 Bryobacter sp. | reverse complement strand
CCGTCAGTGGCGTCTTCATCTCGTGTGTCACAAAATGGATCGCCTGCTGATACCGGCTCTTGTCGGCTTCACTTTGCTTCCACTGCTTGCGGATCACAAAGTAATGAAAGCTCGCCGAGACAATCGTCGCCAGCCACACCCCGGTCAGCAGCATCGAAGGCCCGAGAAACACCTCATTCCAGAACAACCACCGCGGCACAAAATGGATCACTACCAGCCAACCCACAGCGGCAAACCAGGCAATCGATCCGCTCAAGAATACGAAGATTAAGCCCGCCCCAGCCACTGCAACCAGCGTCAACAATACCGGCAGACTCACCGGGGCATCCGTCACAAACACGCCTTGCTGCAAGGTCTCGTAGAGATTGGCGTGAATCTCGACACCAGTCATCAGGTTGCCCATCGGCGTCATCAACCGGTCACGCGCAGCACTTTGATCGGTATACCCAACAAAGACAACCTTGCCACTAAAGGCCATGGCCGCTTCAGGCCGGCTCGCCACATCCTTCAGACTCACCTGCGGAATCGCCACAGGCACATAGTTCACATACACACTGCGAGCCGTTGCCCGCGAAGCTGGAATCTTTGTAATCCCCACTTCAAGATCATCTGGGGTTTCCAGAATCGGCCCGGCCTGCTTGGACAATCGAAAGGCCTCGAGCGCGAGCGCCCAATATCGCTTCGCTGCCACCGCCTTCTCCAGCGGAATCCTCCGGCTCACCGGATCCGGATCGGCATGCACATGCCCCAGCGCACCAGCCGCCTTGCGAAACGCCTCAATCGGCTCTTCCCACTGGCTGTCCCTGCGCACAATATCAGCGCCCAGCACCACGCTCGGACACTTGGCAAACGCCTCAGCAAGGGCCGCATCCACCTTGGGATCCTCTGAGGTAGAGAGCATCAAGTCGACAGCAACAGCAAGCGGCTTGGCCGCGCAAACACGTGGCAAAACCTCGGCCAGCTTCTGGCGAAGATTCCTCGCCCCACCCATTTCCATCAAACTCGCTTCATCGATCGCAAGCAAAGCCGACCGTGCCTGCCAGCCTGGAGTCTGGCTTGTGGCAAAGAGCCAGTCGTAAGCCTGCCCATCCAGTTGTGCCGCCGCGCGCGACCAGCCAAAGACCAGTGCCGCCACGAAGCACAACACCAGAAGGCCTCCCAGTGTTGCGAACTGCCTGGCTCTCAAACTCAGCGCTTCATCCTCTTTTCCACCTCATCTGCACCACGCGGCAAGGCCGAAGTCAGAATCCTGGCCCCGTCTTTCGTGATCACTATCATATCTTCAATCCGGATCCCCAGGCTTTCCTCGGCGATATACAAACCAGGCTCCACCGTGATCACATTACCTTCCGCAAGAGGCACTGTCTTGTCATACGGATCATGCACGTCAAGGCCAATGTGATGGCTCACCCCGTGCAGCAGGTAATCCCCCCAGGGCTTGTCCTTTGGCCCCTTGCCTTGAGCGTTGAAGTAGTCCCGCGCCACCTGCGTTAGGGCACTCAACATTACGCCCGGCCTGGCTGCAGCGATGACGGCATTCTGCGCCCCCAGCACCAATTCATAGATCTGCTTCTGCCGTGCCGTCCATTTCCCGTTTACCGGAATCGACCGCGTGATATCCGCTGCATACATCGAATACTCACCGCCCACATCCATCAACAAGACGTCGCCGCCATCCATGCGGCGCTTGTTCTGGTTGTAATGCAAGATCACGCTATTCGGGCCACTGCCCACAATCGGCGCATAAGCATTCCGCTCACAACCCAGAGCAAAATAAGTCTTTTGCATGGCTGCTGCCACTTCATACTCGTAAAGTCCCGGCTTCGTTACCTTCCAGCTTTCAAAGTGCGCCGCAATCGAGGCATCAATCGCCTTCTGCATCAACGCAAGCTCGACCGGGCTCTTGCGCAGACGAAGATTCGTAATCGCCTCGCGAGCATCCTTCACACTCCGCAAGGGCGCAATCCTGGCCAGCGCCGTCTCATGCCCATCAAACACCGTGTAAAGCTGACTAGCCGACTCAAGCGCCTTCAGAATCTGCGCCTCCAGTTTCTCTGCCGGCATCACCCGCGCAAAGCCAGTCTTCTGCGCAGCATCGGCATCTCCCCCAGCCACCATCGGCCCGTCATAAATCTCACGGCGCGCATTCCGCTTGGGCAGAAAGAAGATCTCACGCTCCCCCTCAGGGCAGCTCGAACAAAGCACCATCGCCCCGTTCGGCTCTCGCCATCCACTGAGATAAAAGAAGTTGGGGTCCTGAAAGAACCCGTTGCGGTCATGCACTTCAACCCCGGGCGTGTATGCCCAAAGCACCACAACACTGTCTGGCAGATTCGTGCGAATCTGTTCACGCCGGGAAGCGTACTCGCTCAAGGGAATCGATTGCGACCACGCAACCGCACCCAATAAAATCGTAAGAAGACTTCGCAGCATCCCCATTATCATCCCAAAATAAAGGTGTGCCGCCAAACCTTCGTGTCCTGCTTATCCCGATCCTTCCGAACTGGCCAGACCTCCCGGCCGGGCAATTGATTGGCATCTCCTCGGATCTCGACGAGATTGATCAGGCTCGAGAACTGGCAGAATCTCTACACCGCACCGACTGCATGTTCATCCAAGGAAGTATAGAGGAAATCCCGTGGCGCGACTCCTACTTTGATGTCGCCTACCTCGCTGGTTCTGCAAGCGATGAAGTACGCCGCGTGATGACCCCTGAAGGAATCATCCACGAATGCCAAAGCACGTCCTGATCGCAACCGTCGGCTCATTCGGCGATCTCCACCCCTACCTCGCCATCGCCATCGGGCTCAAGCAGCGCGGCCATCATGTCACGCTGGCATCCAGTGCTTTTTACCGAGAAAAAGTCGAAAGCGAAGGCATTCGCTTCGTCAGCATCCCGCCCGACATCAGCGCCATCGAACACGATGCAGAAACACGCCGCCGCGCGATGGCCACCATTGACGGCACCAGGTTTGTCGTCCAGGAAATCTTCCTGCCGCCAATCGAAGAAGCCTACCGCATCCTGCTGGAAGAAGCGCGTTCTGCGGATATCCTGCTGGGTTCCCTGCTGGCCCTTGGCCTCCCGCTCGTAGCCGCCAAACTGAACCTGCCTTACATCACCACAGCACTGCAACCCGCGGCCATTCTA
>JBIPMY010000204.1:0-10557 GCA_044376335.1 Bryobacter sp. | reverse complement strand
GACTTGATCTCCATCCAAAGGCCATCGTCCATCTCACTCATTTTGGCCACCGCATCGCGGACCCCGAGTGGATTGCCCAGCTTCAGCAGGAAGCGGCTCAGACCGCAGTTGAGGTCGAAGTCTGTCAGCAGGACACGGCTATGTGGGCGCTGCGCCAGCTCTAGAGCAGTGTGGATCGCAGTAGTCGACGCACCAACGCCGGGCTTGGCCGGAAGGAAGCTAAAGAGCAGATCCGTCGATTCACGCTCAGCCGGTGCGCTGGCGACGGTGTGCTCAATCCGGGCCATCGAAGCCATCAGCTTTTCGGGATCGAAGGGAAAGCGCAGGAACTCACGCACACCCTGATTCATCAGCTCGATCAGCACCTCGGGGTCGAGGTCACGCGCTACGGCTACCAGATGGGTATGGGCCGAGCCTCGGAGCAACTCGGCGGCTTCGTTCAGGCCTTCGCGGCCTTCACTGATGTCAAAGAAAAGAACCTGAGGGGAATAGGCCCGAACATAGTCGAGCAGCCCTTCAGGCGGGAGGAAGTGATCAAAGGCTCGCAGGAGCAAGAGACTCTGGCAGCGCTCCAGGCCAAAGGCGATCGAAGTGTCGGGAGCGAACAAAGCGTAACGCAGCATCTTAACCAGCCTTCTCCAGACGAAGCATCGCCTCACGCATCGCCTCACCCCGAAGAGGCTCAACCACGCGGGAAGTGCAGGTCATACCACTGGTCTGCGCTAGCGAACGCTCCATCGATTCCGCCTGGCCAGCATACTCGAGCAACTGGCATTGCACTGCAGCGAGGATCACTGCTGTCTTGGGGACGACGGCCTTCACCAGATGACCAAGCCGCTCGGGCAAAGCATCGAGGATCGCCTTCTCTTTGGTTGGCCAGGCAGGAGCACCGGGGCGGGGATGAAACTCGTAACGCACGAGGCAGTAACGATCCCATCCTCGCACCGCTAATTCGAGGGTAAGGAGACTATCCGACCCATGCTGCGAGCCAGGGCCTGGGAGCGAACGCTGCTTGCGGCTGTCGCTCTTGGTGAGGTCTTCGTTGAGCCGCTGCATCGCATTGCGGGTGTCGCGCTGCTGTTCTTCGAGGCACTTTTCAAGCTGGGTGCATTCGGCGCTGAGTTTGGTTCGGATCTCGCCCAGGTCGTTTGAGGTGGCAAGGAGGCGGAGCTTCTTGGTGATGCCCTGGAGGCGGACGGCGTAGCGCTGATCGAAGCCGGAAAGGGTCTCGGTGAGTTGGGCCACTGAGTTCAGGACGGCCTTGGCTTCTTTGTCCTGAGAATCGATGAACGAACCCATTTGCGAGCCATAACTTTTGAGGATCTCAATCGTCTTCTGCTTGCGCTGCTCGATGACGTTGGGGGCCGGCTTGTTGGGCATGTCCTCCACCAGTTGCTTGATGCTCTTGCGGTGGGGGTCACAGATCTGTTTGGGCGAAGAGGGCATAGCTTCGCTCATGCTGATCATGCTCGAACGCCAAAGCTGAATAGCCGCATCCCGGGTGGCTTCGATCCACTCCAGGCTGCTGAACTGCTCAGACAGAGAAGTGGATTCAGACTCGGGGCTCTTCTGAAAGAGGTTGCTAAGGATACTCACTGTTCGGTTGCTCAAGACACATATCGGTCTTGAGGCCAGAGTCTTAGAGCAATTGGCGTAAATCGTCGAGCTTAACGTGGCCGGTGTAGATCGCCATCCCCATGGCCGAATGGATTCCCATCGACATTAAGGATTTTACATCTTCGATAGTCGTAATCCCACCTGCGGCGGTAATAGGCAGGGTGGTTGCGGCGCGGAGGCTGCGGAACCATTCGAGGTCTGTGCCCTGCATCATGCCTTCTTTATCGACATAGGTGCAGAGGAAGCCGCCGCAGTAGGGCTCAAGGGACTTGAGGACTTCAACGGCAGTCAGGTCTGTCGACTCCTGCCAGCCCTTGACGACAATCTTGCCGTACTTGGAATCGAGGGCAATGAGGATCTTCTCTTTGCCAATCTGCGCGGCAATCGATTCGAGCAGCGGGACGTTGATGCCGGTGCGGGTGAGGGCAGCAGTGCCGACGATCACCTGGGCAGCACCCTGATCGATGAGGGTCTGGGCGCGTTCGGGAGAACGTACGCCACCACCAACGCGGCAGCGGGCGCGGCCGGCGAGGAGCTCGACGATGTCGTCGTTGGCTCCACGACCGAGGGCGGCATCAAGGTCGATGACCTGGATCTCTGGGAAGCCGGCGAACTTCGCCAGCATCACGAGTGGCTCTTCGCCTTCGAGGGCCTTCTCTTTGCCTTGGATGAGTTGGACGACTTTGCCGTCCATGAGGTCGATGCAGGGTACGATCATGCGTTCTTTCTTACGGGGATATTGTGCTTGTCGAGGAACTCTTTGAGGTCGTTGACGGTATAGGTTCCATAGTGGAAGATGCTGGCGGCAAGAGCAGCATCTGCTTCGCCATCGGTGAGCACTTCAAGGAAGTGTTCTGGCGTACCACCACCACCGGAGGCGATCACCGGGATGCGGGTGGCGCGGCTGACGGCGCGGGTGAGGGCGCAATCGAAGCCCTTCTGGACGCCATCGGTATCCATTGAGGTGAGCAGGATCTCGCCTGCCCCGAGGGCCTCACCACGCTGGGCCCATTCGATGACGTCGATTGATTCATCGACGCGGCCGCCCTTGGTGTGGACCGACCATGAGTCGCCCTTACGGCGGGCATCAATCGCGAGGACAACGGCTTGAGCGCCGAACTCGTTCGACAGTTCTGTGATCAGCTCGGGGCGGCGGACAGCGGCGGTGTTGACGCTAACCTTGTCGGCACCCGAGACGAGGATGCGGCGGGCATCGCGTACTTCGCGGATTCCACCACCTACAGTGAGGGGGATGAAGACGCGCTGGGCGGTGCGGAAGACAACGTCGACCATGGTGTTGCGTTCGTCCGAGCTGGCCGTAATGTCGAGGAAAACGACTTCGTCGGCGCCTTGTTCGTTGTAGCGCTGCGAGAGCTCGACGGGGTCTCCGGCATCGCGGAGGTTGACGAAGTTGATGCCTTTGACGACGCGGCCGGCAGTGACATCAAGGCAGGGAATAATTCGTTTGGCTAGCATCAGGCAAGCTCCAGGAAGTTGCTCATGATCTTGAGACCCGTAGGGCCGGACTTCTCGGGGTGGAACTGGACACCGTAGATGTTGTCCCGCTCGAGCACGGCGCTGAATGGGAGCTGGTAGTCACAGGTAGCCGAGGTGGCCTCAATGGGAGGCGCGTAGTAACTGTTGGCGAAGTAAACGTAGATGGGTTCGTTCAAGCCTTTCAGCAACTTCGAATCGGGGCGGGGCTTCAGTGAGTTCCAGCCCATGTGAGGGACGCGAGCACCGGCAGGGAAGCGCTCGATCCGCTCCGGGTAGATGCTGAGGCCTTCGAGATCCGGGGCTTCGGCGCTGCCCGAGAAGAGGGCCTGCATGCCTAGACAGATGCCGAAGAAGGGATTGCCAGCGGCGATCTTTTCGAGGATCGGTTGCCGTAGCTTTAGAGCATCGAGGGACTGCATGAGCTGGCCGAAGTGCCCCACGCCAGGAAGAACGAGCTTGTCAGCAGCGAGGACAGCCTCAGGGGTATCGATGAGCTTGTAGGTAGCCCCGAGCTCAGCGAGAGTGTTCTGCACCGAGCGCAGGTTGCCGGCCCCATAGTCGATGATCGAGATCACAGCAGCTCCTTGGTGGAGGGGAGCTGATCCTTCATACGGACGTCCTTGGAGCAGGCGTATTTCATGGAGCGTGCCCAGCACTTGAAAATCGCTTCGATCTTGTGATGGTTGGAACGGCCATAGAGAACCTTGACGTGGAGGTTGCCCTTGACGTGGGTGACAAAGCCGTCGAAGAAGTCAGGCAGGAGTTCGGTTTGCAAGTCTCCGACGTGGACCACCTTGACGAGATCTTTGTAGACGAGGGCAGGACGGCCACCAAGGTCGACGGCGGTGACGGCGAGAGTTTCATCCATGGTCTGGACGAAGTAGCCGGCGCGGTTGATGCCTTTGCGATCGCCAAGGGCCTGGCTGAAGAGTTGGCCGAGAACAATGCCCACGTCTTCGACGGTGTGGTGCTGATCAACGTCGAGATCACCGGTAGCCTGAAGGGTGAGATCAAAACCGCCGTGGCGGGTGAAGAGCTCAAGCATGTGATCGAGGAAGCGGACACCCGTTGAGATGGTGTACTTGCCTTTGCCTTCAATCTTGAGGCTGCCGCGGATTTGGGTTTCTTTGGTGATGCGTTCGATTTGGGCGGTGCGCATTAGAGGACGGTCTCCAGTTGGTTGATGTTGTCGATGAAGTGGGCCGGGCTGAAGGCAGCGAAGTTGCCTCCGGGGGCGGTGATGGCAATGAAGGGGACTTTGGCGGCCTTGGATGCTTTGGCATCGTCGACGGTGTCGCCAAGGTAGTAGACGACGTTGTGATCGGCCATGAGCTTGAGGAGGCCTTCGGGGTTGGGCTTGGAATGAGTGACGTTATCGTCGCCGATGACGGCGACCCAGTTGAGGTGCGTAGCAAAGCGGCGGAGGGTGATCTGGGCTTCTTCATGGAGGCGGCCGGTGAAGACTGCGAAGTCGTAGCGCTCGTTGAGCCGGGCGAGAACGCCTGTTGAGTCGATCCACTTCTCGCGCTCGATCAAGCCGGGGACGCCGTTGTGGCCGAAGAAGTATTGGTTGAAGACCTCAACGACTGTGTCGTAGGGGACTTCTTTACCGTAGACGCTGCAGAGTTCTTTCGAAAGCTTCCAGTCATTGTTCCAGCCGCCCTGATTCTTGTAGTGCTGGATGAGGCTATGCTCGACCGAGCGGCCGGTGAAGTGGAGAACCGTGGCGCGGATCGATTCGCGATAGGATTCTTTGACTTCGACGAGGACACCGTCCATGTCAAAAACCAGCATGGGTTTGCTCATCGTTGGATTTCCTTCCAGAGGGGTTCGAATGCGGCGAGGAAGCGGCGGGTTTGTTCCTGCGTTCCTACAGTGACACGGACGCAGCCGGGGATCTCATAGCTACGGTTGCGGACGAGAATTCCTGCAACCTTGAGTTTGTCGCAGACTTCCTGGGCGCGCGGGCCGATATGCATGAGGACGAAATTGGCCTGAGTGGGGACGTAAGGGACGCCGAGCTTTTCAAGGCCGGCGGTTAAGACTTCGCGGGCAGCAAGCACCTCAGTAACGAAGGACTTGAGGAATCCGGTATCTTCGACCGCAGCCTTGGCGGCGATTGCAGCGAGGTAGTTGACCGAGTAGGGTGAGTGGGATTTGTGGATGGCCTGCATGTTGTCTGAGCAGGAGAAGAGACAACCGACACGGAGGGCGGCCATGCCGTAGACCTTGGAGAAGGTCCGGCTGACGAAGAGGTTCGGGTATTCGTTGAGGTAAGGCAGCATGGTGATGCCGCAGAACTCGAAGTAGGCTTCGTCGATCAGAACAGCGGCGCGAGGGGCTTTGTCGAGGATGCGCTCGATGCCGTCGCGCTTAATGGCGGTGCCGGTGGGGTTGTTGGGATTGGAGATGAGGATCGCCTTGGTGTCGGGACGGATCGCGGCGAGGAGCTCATCGAGGGGGAACTTGAGAGTGTCCTTCTTGTAAGGCAGAGTGCGGACGGTGGCACCCGCGACTTCGGAATAGAAGCGGTACATGGCGTAGCTGGGGGTGAGGATCAGGACGTCATCGTCGTTGTCGACGTAGGCGTTGATCAGAACCTGAATGGCTTCGTCAGTGCCGTTGGTCATTACCAGCTCGTCTTCGGCGACTTCGAAGAACTTGGCCAGAGTGGGCAGGACTTCGGTGTATTCCGGATAAACGGTGAGGGCGTCAGCGGTGAGGACTTCCTGGATCTTGGCGAGGACCTTGGGGCTAGCGCCTGAGGTGTTCTCGTTGAAGTCGAGGCGGAGCTTACCGGCTCGGCCTGCACTGGGCGGGTGATAGGCGGCCATCTTCTCGATGGCAGGGCGTGGGACGGGGCGTGGGAATTCCATTAGCGGAAGCGCTCCTCTACAGATCGTGCGTGAGCTTCAAGGCCTTCGGCGCGGGCTAGCGTTGTGATGGAGGGGGCCAGTTTTGCCAGGGCAGATTCGCTGAGCTGTTGGGTGGTGATGACCTTCACGTAGTCAGCCGCGGAGAGGCCGCCGCGGAGACGGGCAGCGCCGCTGGTGGGGAGGACGTGATTAGGACCGCTGGCGTAATCGCCTGCAGCTTCGGGGGAGTAGCCGCCGATGAAGATGCCACCGGCGTGCTTGAGGTGTTTGAGCAGTTTGTCGCTCGGGATCGAGAGGTGTTCAGGGGCGAAGTGGTTGGATAGCTCGCAGGCCTCCTCCAAGGTGTCAACCAAGAGGATGGCTGAGTTGCGCTTGAGAGCGACACGGGCGACTTCGGCGGTGCTGAGGGTTTCGAGCTGGCGATCCACTTCGGCGGCAACCTCTTCGGCCAGCTTGGTGGAGGTGGTGAGAAGGATGGCAGCGGCGTCGGTATCGTGTTCTGCCTGGGCGAGCATGTCGGCAGCGATCCAGCGGGGGTTGCCTTTGTCGGCGATGATCAGGATCTCGGTGGGGCCAGCGACAAAGTCGATGCCTACGTCACCTGCGAGGAGCTTTTTCGCGGCGGCTACATAGATATTGCCTGGGCCGACGATGCGGTCTGCCTTGGGGACGGTTTTAGTGCCGAAGGCGAAGGCGGCGATGGCGTGTGCGCCACCGAGGAGAAAGGTGTTGGTGACGCCCAGCAGATGCGCTGCACCGAAGATCTCAGGCACGAAGCGTGGGCTGGTGACACAGATGTTAGGCACGCCTGCGACCTGGGCAGGCTGGGTGGTCATCAGCAGGGTTGAGGGCAGGGGATAACGGCCTGAGGGGATGTAGCAGGCAACGGTGTCGAGCGGTCGAACGAGGTAGCCGAGTTTGAGGCCGGGGGAGACTTCGACCGAGGCGGGCTTGGGGATCTGGAACTTGGCGAAGTTGCGGATGTTGGAGGCGGCGGTTTTGACTGCCTTGACGAAGTCTGGCGACAACTGTTTGGCGGCAGCTTCACATTCTTTGGCAGAGACGCGCGGGGTTTTGCGATCGAAGTTATCGAATTTGCGGGCGTATTCGAGCAGAGCCTTGTCGCCATCCTTCTGGACGGCAGCGAGGATGGGCTCGACCACTTTGATTGCGTCGTCCATCTGAACCTGGCGGCGCTTCAGCAGGCTGGAAGCCTTGGTGCGGGGAAGGATGCGTAGGGTTGCCATTAGAGGATGATCTTGTTCAGTGGGTATTCGACGATGCCCTGGGCACCGGCTTCTTTGAGTCTGGGGATGATGGTGCGGACGGTGGTTTCGTCGAGGATGGTGTGGACGGCAACCCAGTCTGGATCGGAGAGCTGGCTGATGGTGGGGGTTTTGAGAGCAGGCAGGGCGGCGATGACCTTGTCGAGATTTACCTTTTCGACGTTAAGAATGAGACCGACCTTGCCAAGGGCGGCGATTGCGCCATCGAGGAGGAGCTTCATGTCAGCAAGCTTGCGCTGCTTCCAGGGGTCTGAGTAAGAAGTTTTATTGGCGATGAGCTGGGTATTGGATTCGAGGATGGTCTCAACGATGCGGAGCTTGTTGGCGCGGAGGGAGTTGCCGGTTTCGGTAACTTCAACGATGGCGTCGCAGAGGATGGGGGGCTTGACTTCGGTAGCGCCCCAGGAGAATTCGACTTTGGCGGTGACGCCGTTGCGTTCGAGGTAGCGCTTGGTGGCACCGACGAGTTCTGTGGCAATGACTTTGCCCTGGAGGTCTTTGACGGAATTGATGGTGGAATTCTCAGGAACGGCAAGGACCCAACGGACCTTGGAGAAGCTGGCGCGGCTGTAGATCAAGTCGGCGACGGCAACGACATCGGAGTTGTTTTCTTCGACCCAGTCGCGACCGGTGAGGCCGGCGTCGAGGATGCCGTCTTCTACATAGCGGGCCATTTCCTGGGCGCGGATGAGCATGCACTCGATTTCGGGATCGTCAATCGAGGGGAAGTAGCTGCGGGAGCTGGTGGTGATCTGAAAGCCGGCGCGACGGAAAATGTCGATGGTGGCGGACTCAAGCGAGCCTTTAGGAATACCGAGTTTGAGCTTCATGGCTAGTGTTTGTAGACCTCTTCGGGGTTGTAAGACTTGGTGTCGACGTAGACAAATTCGTTGTCTGAATTGAGTTGCTTGGCGAAGCAGGATTCGTAGCCCTCGTGGCAGACGCCAGGGCCGACGGCTTCGGCAAAGATGAGCAGGGTGTCGAAGTCGCAATCGGTGCGGATTTCTTTGACAACCAGGAAGTGACCGGAGGATTCGCCCTTGAGCCAGAGCTTGTTGCGAGTGCGGGAATAGAAGCAGGCTTTGCCGGTTTCGATGGTTTTGGCAAAAGCTTCTTCATTCATGAATCCGACCATGAGGACGCGATGGGTTTGCCAGTCTTGTATGACGGCGGTGATGAGGCCATCGAGCTTGGAATAGTCGAGTTTTGGTATCGGCATAAAGAGTCCTTAAACAGAAAGCCCGCCGGGCTGAGATTCAGCGCGGCGGGCTAATTTAGGAGAAGTAGATCGCAAAGATCACAACATATGGGCCGGCCGCATCACAGGATGATGGTGGTGATGGAGACGGTGGTGATGCAGCCCAAAAGCCATGAACCATCAGATTAACATAGGCTCCTTAATTGTGGAAGCCGATGTGCGACTTATTGATCGCAGAAATTGAAGTTGTGCCGGATTGAGTCATGGCGAGGCGGAATTCTCTGGTGAGAATTTCGAGGACTTTGGCGACGCCGGGTTGGCCGTATGCGCCGAGGGCCCAGAGGTAGGGGCGGCCGATGCAGACCGCGCTAGCGCCGATGGCCATGGCTTTGAAAATGTCGGTGCCGCGGCGGAAGCCGCCGTCGATCAAGATGGGCATTTTGCCGTTGACGGCAGCGACGATTTCGGGGAGGACTTCGAGGGTGCCGAGGGTGGAATCGGAGGCGCGGCCACCGTGGTTGGAAACGACGATTCCATCAACTCCGTGCTCGACGGCGAGCCGGGCGTCTTCGGCGGTTTCGAGTCCTTTCAGGACAATTTTCATCCTGGTGAGCTGGCGGAATTTCTTAAGGGTCTCCCAGGTTTGAGCTGGGTTATGAGTGGTTATGTTTTCTGCGGGGAAACCATCGAACATGATGATCGGACGGCGACCTTTTCTGCCCACCTTGGGCGCTGGATGGCAGACGGAGCAATCGCGGGAATCGAGGTTGTAGGAACGGGCTTCGGTTTCGGTGTTTCGGCCACCCTGGGTATCGACCGTGATGACCAGAGTGGGGCAGCCGACGGCTTCGGCGCGGCGAACCATGCGCTCGGTGAGGGCCCAGACATTGGTGGGGTAGAGCTGGTACCAGATTTTGCGTTTGTGGAGTTTGGCTACATCTTCGATCGGGGTTGAGGTGACCGTGGAGAGGATCTGGAGGTGATCTGCGGCAGCGGCGGCGAGAGCGGTGGCAGATTCGCCTTCGGGGTGATAGGCCTTTTGGCTGCCGGCCGGAGCGATGATGATGGGCGTGGGCCAGGTTTCGCCGAAGAGGGTGACGGAGGTGTCGATTTTTGAAACGTCGACCATGCGGCGTGGGCGCAGGTAGACCTTGTCGAAGGCGGCGCGATTGGCGCGGAGCGTTTTGTCATCGTCGACGCCTGTGGAGAGGTAGCCGAAGTGCGCGGGCGGGATGGCAACGCGGGCTTTGGCCTCAAAATCCATGACATTGAAGATGTCCTTCATGTCTTTGGGATCCTCGGCGGCGAAGAGGGGGCTTGCGGCCAGGAATTGCAGGAATTGACGGCGGTAGAGCGCCTGTTTCATGGGGTGAAGTTTATCACGCTGCATTCGTTTTGGGCGGTTTTACGCGTGTCGGATCGATGGGTGCCCAATAGGAGTTAGCGGTTTTGCGATTGTCTTCACGGCGGCGATCTTCGGCGGCTCTGGTGAGCTGGGTGAGCTTGGATTCATCGAAAATTGCGTCTGCGACGAGGCCCATAGAGAGAGCCTTGGGGAGTTCGTTTTGGAACTTTTTGAAGTCGCGGAGAATGGCACGGACGGGCAGGGTGGGGGCGAGGATGGTGTTTTCGGGGAGGGTGACGTGTTGCTGGATGAAGCGGTTCTCCTGGGAGGTGCGGAGGTCGCGCAGGGCGGTGGAGAAGCAGCGTTCGTAGTGGCGACGGTATTTGGTGAAGCGCTCGAAGCGTTTTTGGAGTTCGGGGTCTTCGGGGGCTTGCATGAAGTCGGAGAGGGCGCGGTTTTCTGCGGCCTGGGCCTGGTCGAGACGCCAGGCGGAATTGACGATTCTGGAGAAACAGGATTCTTCGAACTGGTCTTGTGGCTTTAAATCTTCACGTAAAAAAGCAGATAGCTCATCGAATTTCGCCTGCTCATCGGCGGCGAGGATGAGTTTTTCTCCAGTCAGGCCGTGGGTACGGGCGTTTTGAGACGGGGGAGTAGACTTTGGCTCCATGGGGATATATTGCAATATATTGTCGATTAATTCAAGAAATAATTATTGATCAATCGGATTTATATTCG
>JBIPMY010000605.1:0-3151 GCA_044376335.1 Bryobacter sp. | reverse complement strand
AACCTGATCGGCTACGACCGTTTCGCCGCAGATATCAATGAAGTCCTGGAAAGCCTCGTAGCTAAAGAACTTGAAGTCGGCACTGCAAAGGGAGAATGGTTTCTGCTTCGCATACGCCCTTATCGCACCCTCGAGAATGTCATCGAGGGCGCCGTCATTACCTTTACCGAAATCACTTTGTTGAAGCAGGCTCAGGATACTCTTCGCGACTCGGAGAACATACGCCGTCTGGCGATTGTTGTTCGCGATTGCCGTGATGCTGTGCTCGTGCAGGATTTGACGGGCAAGATATTGGCCTGGAACCCCGGTGCTGTCAAGCTCTTTGGCTGGACTGAAGCAGAGGCTCTCAATAAGAACGTGCTCGCGCTCATGCCCGAAACTACCAGAAAGGAATACATGGATGAGTTGCTCGAGCGCTACAAAGCGGATTCGCTCCAGCCACTTTTGGTCAACAAAGTAGACAAGGCCGGAACTGCCCTTCGAATATCGCTGGTTGCCTCTCCTCTGATAAACGACGCAGGAGAAATCTATGCCATCGCTACCACCGAGCGCGCCCTGCAGGCCTGATCTCTATGCTTTCAGCCAGCGATCAAACCAGCCAAATGCTTCCTTTTGCATATCGGCATCAAATTTGTGCGGGCCATTGTAGAAGCTTGCTTTATAGCGATCTGCTGCCCCTGCTTTCTTATAAACCTCGGCCAGAATCGCGTCTGCCCGCTCCATTTCAGATAGCGTGAAGAGCGCGTCCTGCCGGTTATTCAACACCAGTACCGGGTTAGGCGCGGCAAGTCCCAAAATTTCTGGATAGTCCATTTCTCCGGCAATTCCAGGTATGTAACACATCCACGTATGCGTATGGCTCTTGTTTAGCAGATAATCGCGCCAGGTCGTCATCATTCCTACACAACAGGCGCACCGAATGCGCTCATCGGCGCCACTAAGCATCACCGTACGAAGGCCACCCCCCGATAGTCCTGCACATCCAATCCGGGTAGCATCCACGTCGGGTCTCGAGGCAAGGTAATCCACTGCCCGCTGGTCATCGTTTACAAAGATGCCCGGCCAGGTCATACCAGAACAGGCAAGGCTCTTGGCGATCAGATGTTCGTGTGCCCCGGCAAACTGGTTGTAGCGGACGATTTCATCTTCTGCTTCCGGGTTCGCCTCGACGTTATTGTTACGGATGTACGGCGGCACATCCGCAAGCCTTACCCTCCGGCTCCCAAACGCAAATGTGTCGTGAACCAGCACTGCATAACCACGCCGTGCAAGTTCATTAGCCCATGCCAGGCCACCGTAATATACATTCTGATGGCGGATCATTGCCGGGTGCGGATCCTTCGACATCCGCGTGATCTTGCGAAGCCCAAAATACTTGTTGCCGCCGTGATCATGCAGCCCAACAATTCCAGGTAACTTGCCGCTGGCCTTGGCTGGCTTGATCAACAGTGCTTCGGTCGCAGGGCCATAGGGTAGTTGCCATTGCAGATGCTCCATCGACAGCCCGTCAAACTCAAACTGATGCTGCACCACCGCAACCGGCGTCGGCGAAGCCGCAGGGCTGGAAATCAACTCCCGGTAGCGTGCCCTTGCTACAGGTCGCCACGCATTCAAATCCCGGAAGACTGGCTGGCGAAAAGAAAGCCGGCCCGGTTCGGCAACACTCTGTGCCGCCCAGTCGCCATAAGCACCCAACATATTTGGAGTCATGGCTTCTATCTTTCAAAACTCAGCTGCGATTTGCAACTGCTTCCAATAGAGAATTAATTTTGTGAATCAGAGTTTTCCCGTCCAGAGGCTTGGTGATGTAATCGTCCATCCCTGCATTGATGCAAAGCTCCCTGTCCCCCGCCATCGCATGAGCTGTGAGTGCCAGGATCGGTGTTCGTTTGCCCATTGCTGCATCCCACGTGCGGATTCTCTGGGTCGCTTCATAGCCATCCATCTCTGGCATCTGAACGTCCATCAGGATCAGGTCGAAGGCTTCCAAACGAACACATTCAATCGCCTCAAGACCATTGGTAGCTTCTACTACCTGGTGGCCATAATTGCTGAGAATTCCACCAGCCACCATTCGATTTACCCTATTGTCCTCTGCCAGCAAGATTTTTAGGCTTCGAGCGCTGGAAGGTGTGTCGGCCAACTTTGTTGGTACTTCTTGCTCACTGTGTCCGGTTTGCGCCATCAATCGCAGCAGGTCACCCTCGAGAACGGGTTCCAAAAGGTACTCCCCAATCCCAAAAGGCCGGCTCAGCGTCAGGAATTCGTTCAACCGCAAAGAATCCAGCAGCAGAACAGGTTTACCCTTGCCGTCCTGCTGCTTCCAAAGACCTGCGCATTCTTCCACTCCAAACGCCGGATCCATCAAAAGTACATCAAAGGGTCCCTTACGCTCGATTGCTTCACGGGCTTGTTCGACGCTTGCCGTCAATACAGATTCGATTCCTCGCGATTTGAGTACCCGGCTCATGATGTTCTTGGCGGCTCTGCCTTGCTTGAGCACCAGTACCGACCAATTTTCAGGCACCTCGGCTCTGGTCCCGGCCGTTTCCGCTTGTATTTCCTCAAGTGCGAGAACAAACCAGAATCGGCTGCCAACCCCGGGCTTGCTCGATAGTGCCATTGCGCCACCCATGAGTTCCACCAGTTGCCGGGAAATCGAAAGCCCAAGTCCGGTTCCGCCGAAGCGGCGCGTATGCGTTCCATCGGCTTGCTCAAAGGCCTGAAACACGTTTTGCTGTTTGTCTTCCGGTATGCCGATCCCGGTGTCTTCCACTTCAAAGCGAAGGGCCTGTCCATGACAGGTAACCCGCAACGTAACGCTGCCTTCAAGCGTAAACTTCAGAGCGTTGCTCAACAGATTCAGCAGGATCTGTCGCAGCCGCAAAGGATCACCGCGGTAGGTGTTGCCAGCAGCCGGGTCGATCTCACACAACAGCTCAAGACGTTTCTGGCTTGCCTGCAGTGCCACGCTGCGAATCGTTTCTCCTACTACCTCACGCAACAAGAACGGCACTTCGTCCAGCCGCATCTTGCCTGCTTCAATCTTCGAAAAATCCAGAATGTCGTTGATGATCACAAGCAGCGAATCGGCAGAGCTTCTGGCTGTTGTCAAATACTCGCGCTGCTCTGGGTCCAGTTCTGTATCGAG
>JBIPMY010000203.1:0-10560 GCA_044376335.1 Bryobacter sp. | reverse complement strand
CCTCCCCCCCGGCGAAGGCAATGACGCAAAAAAACTCCTCCTCCTCCAACCCGAAGTCCTCGCCATAGACGCGCAAAACAACGTCTATGTCTCAGACTCCAAGTTCAACCGCATCCTCAAAATCACCCCCACCGGTGCCTTCTCCACCTACGCTGGCACCGGCGTCTACGGTTCCTATCGTAACGACGTCCCTGCCACGCAATCGGGCCTCGCCGGGCCCCTCGGCATCGCCATGGATCGCACCGGCAATCTCTTTATTGCCAATCGTTATGCAAGCCTGATCGTCCGGGTCAAGCCAGACGGCACTGCCACCACCTACGCCGGCGGCGGCACGAATGTGGGCGACGGCTTCGCCCCGCTCCAAACCAAACTCGCCAACATCGAGTATGTCGCCGTCGACGCGCAAGGCAACGTCTACTTCTCCGAGTTCCGTACCTTCCGCATCCGCAAAATCCCCGCTGGCGGCGGCGCAATCGAAACCTACGCCGGCACCGGCACAGAAGGCTATTCCGAGCTCAACGGCCCCGCCAAGTCCATCCCTGTAGGCTTCCCCAGCGGTCTCTTCGTCGGTGCTGACAACAACCTCTACATCCTCGAAGCCGGCGGCTCTCTCCGCCGCATCACCCCCGACGGCAACTCAACGCTGGTTCTCAAAACCTTCAACATGCCAATGAAGACCACCCCTGCCGGCTGGACCATCGGCGAAATCGCCGGTGGCGCGCTAGACCCGCAAGGCACTCTCTGGCTCTCTACCTTCTTCCGTCAGCACAGTGTCTCGATCCTCAAATGCCCTCTCGCCAAGGACTGCGAAGTCGTCGCCGGCGGCAGCGACAATGGCTTCAACGGCGACGGCTCTCCCGCCACCCAAAAGAAGCTCGCCCTCCCCGGCGCCATGGTCAAAGATTCCCTGGGCAATCTCATCTTCATAGACCGCCAGCGCATCCGCAGCCTCTCCCCCGCAGGTGAGCTCAAAACCATCGCCGGTGGCGACACAGCAGCAGTCCGCGGCGACGGCCAGAAGAACTCGCGCGTCATCTTCGAGAGCAGCTTCGGCATCGCCGTAGACCCGCAGAACAACGTTTACGCCTCCGACGAGCGCAACCACATCGTCTGGCGCTTCGGCTCTGACGGCAACGCCCGCATCGTAGCCGGCACCGGCACCCCGGGCTATTCTGGCGACAACGGCCCAGGCAATGCCGCAGAAATCAATGCCCCCGGCCAACTCGCCCTCGATGGCGCAGGCAATCTCTACATCCTCGACACTTACAACTACGTTATCCGCAAGCTAAGTCCCCAGGGTCAGATCAGCACCTTCGCCGGGCGTCAGCACGCCATCACTTTCTCCTGCCCCGGCACCCAGTCTCTGGCAGCCGCGCAGTGGTGCTTCACCATTCCGGCCAGCCTCGCCGCAGACTCGCAGGGCAACGTCTGGGTAGGCGATTTCAACAGCGTAGTAAAGGTCTCCGCAGGCACCATCACCGTACTCAGCCCCGCAATCCGCGCCACAGCGTTGACTGTTGATCGTAGCGGCAACCTCCTGGCCGCCGCAGGCCAGAGCAGTGGCACACAGATCTTCCGCAGCAACGCAGGCTCCAGTCCCTTCACCCTCATCGCAGGCACTGGCAAGTCTGCATCCTCAGGCGACGGTGGCCTCGCCACAGCCGCAGACATCACCGCGGCCTCTCTCACCGTCGATGCAAACCGCAACATACTCATCGCCGACACCACTGCGCGCAGCATCCGCGCCATCACCCCCGATGGCCGCATCCAGAAGATCGCCGGCGGAGGCTTAACCACAGGCGTCCGCGCAGACGGCGGCCCTTCTACCGACTTACGCATCGGCGGCGGCCAGATCACCACCGGCACAGCAGGACGCATCTTCATCGCCAACCCCGGCTTCTCCAGCAACATCTTCGATGACGTCCACCTCTGGCGACTCGAACCCGCGCAGATCTTCCGCACAGCCGTTCTCAATGCCGCCAGCTTCAAAGGCGGAGCCGTCGCCGGAGGCGAAATCGTCACAATTTTTGGCCTCGACATTGGCCCCAAAACCCTGGCCACCTACGAAGTCGTCAACGGCAAATTCCGCGACGAGATTGCCAACACCCGCATCCTCTTTGACGGCATCCGCGCCCCCATCATCTACGTCAGCGAAACAGCCGCCTCAGTAGTTGTTCCTTATGGCATCGCTGGCAAAACCGAAACCGACTTGTGGATCGAGTATCAGGGCACAGCCACCAACCATTTGAAGATGCCCGTCGCGATCACCCAACCCGGCATCTTCACAATTCCCCCAACAGGCACAGGCCAGGCAGCCATGCTCCACTGGCCAGACTACACCGTCAATCAGGCCGCAAACCCGATTGCCCGCGAAGGCGTCGGCATGATCTTCCTCACCGCCGGCGGCGAGCAGGGTGAAGACGGCATGATGGCCCATACGGTTGGCACTCTCCCATTCCCCGTACTCGTAAGAGTCGGTGGAGTAGATGCTCAGGTGCTCTACGCCGGCCCCGCACCCTCACTCATCTACGGCATGTTGCAGATCAACTTCATCGTCCCTGCGACAGTAACTCCGGGAGATAAAGTGCAACTCTACGTCAAGCTCGGCGAGGTTTGGTCTCAGGCCGGCCTTACCATCACCGTCAAGTGATGGCAGGCCCAGCTTGACTCCAGAACTGGGAATTCTCAATTGAGAACATTTACCTGGCCTGCCAGCAGGTGAGCTTCACCAACTTGTAGGCTCAAGCTGTAGGTTCCGGGCAACAAAGGTGGGATTTCAAGTTCCAGATCGTGCACCCCTTGCAATTCCGGGCTCGGCTGAAAGGACACAACTTTAGCCACTCGTCCCCCGACGTTTCCAATCAGTCTAAATGTTGGCCTCGCTCCAATTCCAGAAACGCTGAGGCGAATCGTCTCACCGGAACGTCTTGAAAAAGACGGAAAAACTTCCCCTGAAATGGAAACAATCTTGGGAGCAAACTCAACCAAAAACAAGTCGTAGCTGGTAGTTCTTCCATCTTTACCCTCCACCTCCAACTTCGTCCCACCGAGTGGCAGATCAGCAGGGATTTGCACGGTCAACGTATAAGTTGGCAGGAAACTGCCACGGATGGAAGGAGTACTCTGCACCTCAGAAGACATTCCTATTGGTACGCGCCTGCCTGCGACGCTCACACTGCAGCCGCCAAGTGACTCGGGCCAAGGTAGAGGCTGTAGTGCTACCGCATCGCATCGTGCAGGCCCTCCTGAAAACATAAGTAAAGCGCCAGGGGCTTGTTCTCTCGGAACAGATCCCGGAAACGGAATCTGTTCCTGTTCCGGCAATGCGAAATATACATTCTGGAAGACAAAACTGAAATTTGCCCCGCTCACCCCAAAGGTAGCTGTTGAATAGGAGCTAGCCTGTAAGCTTTTTGTGTCCACCGTAAACTCAAGTACCTGCGGTGTTGTTCCCGACATCGGCGAGATCTTCATCCAGCCCGGTACGTCCTGAATTCTGAATGCCAGCGCTTCACCGTCGCTGCTCAGTGTGAGTGTATGGCGAAATTCCTGGCTCTTCGACACAAAGTATTGTGGCGGCCGCGGCTCAAGCTGGATCCGCGGTCCCACCGTCAGGCTGAATCGAAACTCCCGTTGGAAACTTCCAAAGTCACAGATAATCCCTACTGTTCTGCTTGTGCCCGCCGCCATCCCTCTGGGATCAATACTTGCAGTGATTGTCGCTGGAGTTGTCGCTTCTCCCTGTGCAAGAACCAGCCAGGATTCTGTAGAACGGATTCGGAAGGGCAATTCGGGATCTGACTTTCCATTGAAGAATCGAACTGTCAACTTCGCCTCAATGAGACTGGCACTCGGGCCAGGCACCGATAAGCTCCGGTCGAAAAAACTCGTCAACGACAACTCGCTCAATCTGCCCCGGAGCGGAAGATAGATCGTTCCTTGTGCGCCCGGAACCAATACGAACAAGCCAGCCCCATATTGATAATTGTCCCTGGCTTCAACCGTCACTTCAGCCGGAATCGTTGGTCCGATATTCACGATCTCGAAGCCGGTACTTCTTTCTGAATTCCCCGATATGATCCCCGCCGTAAACCCCATTGGCTCCACCGCAGACGAGCTAAGCGTGGTCCTCACACGGGCATATTTGGTGATCGATTGAATTCGTTGCACCTCAGCCTCCAAAATTGCGTCATACGCTCCAAGGGCAGGGGCCTCGTGTGCGTTGCGTTGTTGAAAGGCAACGACTGAAATCTTGTGTTCTGCCGGATTTCCAAATGCTCCCGAACTGATTGGGATCCCGGGCTCGCGGCTCAAAACAGCCACACGGCCAGAGCTTCCGATGCTCAATTGTGCCTCGACCCCTGGTATGAAAGTCATGTCGCTTTCAAAGCTCCCATCTACCCCTATGGAGCGGAGCACGACGCCATTTTGCACATTCTCTAGCGGAAAAGGTCCTTTCGTCAGGCCATAAGGATAGAGGGTCTTGCCACCAATTGCGCACCACATCCTGCCGTCTGGTCCGAACCACAACGCCAGCGGCCTCCGGAAAGAATTTTCGATATCGGCTCGATAGTATTCGATAACCTCCTCGCTCTCGATAGCCCCCGTTGCGCTAATCCGCTGCAAGACTGGCACAGACCGGAACAGCAGGGGCAATCCAGTCTCTTCATAAAATAACGTTGGATTGGAAAATGGCCGGCCAAGGTCGCTCTCTGCTGCCAGCCAAACACTCCCGTCTTCATTGGCCAACAATGCTCGCCCTACTGAAGCCGTATTCCCTCGAATCGGCCTGTCGAATAACTCACTGCCCAGACCCGTTCCAAATCCAGCTACAAAACCACTTCGGTCTGGCCTCATGCCAGTTACGAAAACACTTCCTGATTTAGAAATCTTGAGTGCAGTGACGATTCCACTGGTCTCGCGTCTGGCCTTCAGTCCAAGGTCTGCAATCGAATACCTGTAAACCATTCCGAAGCCGCTCCGCTCCAGGTTCAATCCAGCAGCATAGAGATCGCCATCAGCACTCTGTTCCATCGATGTTGTCCGCAATCGCACGGGTAATGCGACTGCTCGAATGGTGGAGCCATTACATCCTTGCAGTCGCGCAAGGAAAGCATAGCCACCACTCACCGGCAATGGCCGATTCCCCGTAAAGGGAAAATCTTCGCTTGTAGTGAGTCCCGCTACAAGGATGGACTGGTCCTCGAGAACGAGCATGGCAGTCGGCCGGGATCGCCCACCTCCACCAAAGCTAAAAGAACACTCAAGAGAAGTGCCATTAGTGCTCAACTTTTCGAGATGGACCTTATTATCTGCTTGAGTAGATGCAATCCAAACGCCCTCATCTGCTCCTACCGCACTAACGTAATCCTGCTGTAGATTCGAGACAACACGGGCAGACCAGTTTAGTACAGGCTGCTGGCCCGATAGCCTAATTAATGCTAGCAACAGTAGTAATGTACATCTCACTCCTATTGGATACCATGCTGGTGACTCTCCTAATGGCTTCCACACCCTCGCCACCACGCCTGAAGTTACAACTTCTTCCCGCCCACCGTCAGCGCCACAATCCCAATCGGCGGCGGCCCCTCCGCCGCACAACTCCCCTTCACCCCCCGCTTCACACTCACCACCCCATTCACAAACTCAATCGTCTTAAACGTCCTCAACCCCGAAAGATAATGATCCAGTCGCTTCCCCAGATCTCCCTCCCAAACCCGGCAAAACACCCGCTTCTCATCACCACAACTCAGCTCCACCAAATCCTTCTGCGCACTCAAAATCAGCACCTTCGCCCGCACCCCGTCCAACACCTTCCCGGGCGCCAGCCCATCGAGCTCCGCACAAGCCACATCAGCCCCAAACAGAGCTGATCCCGCAAGCAGCAACAACATCCACCTCATGCCGCCACACTCACTCGCTTGAGCCTCCCATAAGCCACCACCAACACCAGCCCGCTCAGCGCAGCCATACCAAATAGCACAACACCCACTCGGCCCAGAATCTCGCCATCTGTTTCCTCTTGATACCCATAAACCGGAAACGCAGCAACATCCTTCGAGGTCAGCTTTACCTTGCTAAACACCTTCGGCAAAAAGTAACTTTGCCAGGCCCCAAAGAACCCATCCACCTGCTTACTAAAATGCTTGTACCTTCCCAAACTCGTCCCGGCCAGATCATTAATCGCACTCTGCGCGAGAATCGCCGGCGACAAATACCGGAAGCCATCCACAAAGCCCTGCTGCCGCTCCACCTGTTCCTCAAAGTGATCGAGAATCGGCTGCACCTTCTTGTCCACCTCCATCTGCACCGCATAGGTGAGGCTCGCAAAATCCGCCTGCGGCTTCTCCCCACCCGGCATCAACTCCGGATGGTCCTCCATGTACTTCGAGAGCAACAAGCTACCCTTCGTCTGCGCTTCCTTCCCCGCAGTCCGCATCGCCTGCACCATCTCCACGCGGCTCGGCACCGGATACATCCCCGTAGCAATCAGATTCGCCACGCTAGGCAACACCAGCACCAGCCCAAGCCAGCACCCTGCCAGCGACAACGCATTCGTTGCCGAGCTAGTCCCAAAGCCATTCACCAGAATCGCCAATCCAAACCAGAACCCCGTATACAGCGTCATCATCCCGATCCAAAGCGCGAGCCGTGTCCAAACCGTCGGCAGCGACAAATCCACCCCCGTCACCAGCGCCCCAATCAACGTAAACCCAACCACCAGCCCCAGCAACAATCCACCCCGCAAAAGCACCTTACCGGTCACCAGTTGTGCCATCGTAATCGGCTGTGAGAGCGCAAGCGACAACGTCCCCTGCTCCCGCTCAGCCGAGATCATGTTGTACCCCAGCGCCAGCACCAGCAGCGGAAACAGATAGACCAACACGAAAGCCAGATCAAAGCGCCCGGCCAGCAAATTCGTCGGATTCTCAATCTCGTCATTAGCCAGAATCGCCTGCTTCGATCGCAAATTCAGCTTGAAGTAATACGGATACAAATCACTCTGGCCAATGGCCAGCGTCGCCAGCGGCGCAGGCGGCATCGCCAGATACGGCGCAGCGCTAGTCCCTCCTATGGCTCCAGCACTCCGCGGATCCTGAAAGCCCTTAGGCTCCATCCGCCCTTCCTCCATAGCCACCAGATCACTCTTCAACTTACCCATCCGCTCGCTCTGCTCGGCCTCAGCCGCTGCCAGCGTCTGCCGCTGAAAAGCCACCCACGCACTGCCGTTGTAAAGGCTATAACCCACCAGCGTCGCCATCAGCAAAACAACCGCAATCAGCGTCCTGTCCGCCTTCAGCAACCGCCATTCCTGTTTCGCAATCGTGGCAATCATTCTGCACGCAACCTCTGTGTAGCCGCCCATCCAGCCGTCAAACTCGCAAGCAAGGCCCAGAACCCAAGCAACCCCAAACTCCAGCTCTGCTGGCTCAACACCACACCAACATCAGGCGAACTGTATTCAAATGCAGGGACAGACGCCCACAACTTCTCATCCCCCATATGTGGCGCCTCAGACTTGGGCGCGGTAGTGATATCGGAATTCATCACATCGATAAACAAACGCCGGTACTTCTCTGCCGCCACCGAAAAATCGCGAAACTGCGCAAAGTCCGTCCCGCTCAATCCCATCGATACAGACCGGATCGCCATCAGCGGCGCCACCAATCCACCCTGCTGCTGCAAGCGGTTCTGCGCCTCAAACGTATCCCACAACTCCCCATACTGCTTGTCGTAAATTTCATTGCCATGATCTTCACCAGCCTTCAGCGAAATCCCGGCGTAATTGATCGGCAAGTCTTCGATCTTCTCAACCTTATACTGCGCGAGAAGCTTCTTCTTCAGCTCGGTCTCGTTAAAGCCCTTCTTCAGTTCCGTCTCCATCCGCTGAGAAAAAGCAAAGCTCGAAGGCGTCCGGTACACCGTCCGCGACAAATCGCTAAACAACCTCGGTGCCGCAAGGCCATTAAAGATCCAGAAACCCAGCAAACACACAAGCGCCAACCGAGCCGACTTCGCGAGCGCCGAAACCGTCAGCGAGATCCCGATGAAAGAAACAAAGTAAAGCAGGTAGCTCGTAGTCATCCAACCCAGCCTGGGCAAATTGGCAACAAACGATCCTGTATCGCTAGCCAGCACCAGCGCCGCCGATCCCACAATCGCCGCCGGCACCAGCAAGATCCCCAGCCCTCCTGCAATCCCCAGCGCCTTCCCCATCGCCAGCGTCTTGCGCGGTACCCCCATCGACAACAAGAGCCGCAACGTACCCTGCTCCCGCTCCCCGGCGAAAGCCGAAAAGCTCATCAAAATCACCAGCAGCGGAATCAGCAACTGCAACACGCTCGAAGCCGTCAAATCCCCAAATCTCGCGAGCGTATTGGCATCCCGCGCCGGCTTGTACTTAAACTCATTCTGCTTGTGCGCCTCAAGCCACACAGCCACGCCCGTATAGTTATCCGCCCCCCTGTCTACCAGCGACAGCGGCGTCTTCGGCTTAAACGCATACACTCCGTAATGCGCCGCCGAATGCGGCGTCTTCTTCCCCTGCGTCAGCCACTGATCCCGAGTCTCGGCTCTGGCCTGTTCATGCTGCCGGTTGATGCTGACATACTGCTGCCAGCCAATCCCGAGCGACACACACAGCAGCGTCATCACAATCGCCGCCGCAATCTGAAAGCGCCCGTCCTGGCGCATCTCCAGCATTTCTTTCTTGGCAATATGTAAAATCATGATGCTCTCCCTCGTAACCCCGTATTCTAGTCGTGCATGTGCTCGAGATAAATCCGCTCGATGTCGGCGTGCCCAAACTCATCCGTATTCAAAACCTGCTTCAGCGTCCCCTGCCGCATAATCCCCACTCGAGACCCGTCTTCCTTCGCCCGAAACAAATCATGCGTCGCCATCAGAATAGCCGTCCCATTCCCGGCCAGCTTCCGGATCAACTGCGAAAACTCGTTCGACGCCTTCGGGTCCAGTCCCGAGGTCGGCTCATCCAGCAGCAACGCCTTCGCCTGCTTCGCCATCGCAATCGCAATCACGATCTTCTGCCGCATCCCCTTGGAATAGGTCGACACCCGCCGCTCCTCAGCCCCGGCCGGCAGATCCACTTCCTTCAAATACCCCAGCAACTTCCCGCGATCCACCGCCGCCCCATTCGCCAGCGTCGCAAAGTAGTCCAGATTCTCGTATCCCGTCAGATTCCGGTACAAGCTCACCTGCTCGGGAATATAAGCAATATGCTTCTTCGTCTCCAGGGGATTGGCCACCACGTCGAGGCCGTTGATCAGCGCCCGTCCCCCCGTCGGCTCAATAAAGTTCAAAAACAAATTGATCGTCGTAGTCTTGCCAGCCCCATTCGCTCCCAGCAGACAGAAGATCTCCCCAGGCTTCACTTCCAGGTCGAGCGGCTGCAATGCCGTCTGAGTACCATAACTTTTTGTCAGGCCAATTGCTTGAAGCATGGAAATAATCATAATCCCTGAAACAACCTTAGGCCATGCATATTCTTACAAGCGGCCTGTTTCCAGCGCTAAACGGGCTTCATATGTCCTTTTTAGCCTGATGGGGTATAGATTCTACCTAGTTTTTGCCCTTATACTCTTAGTACTTTAGTTTGCCTCGTTCTATTCATGTTCACTAAATATTTTTTACTTTCAATAATACTTCTCGCTCCCCAGATGCACGCTATTGTGGTTTCCGGTTCCAATCCGGGCGATTACCTGTCATCCCAAACCGCTGTTGGCTTTTCCAATGTCCCCAGTGCCGGCCAATGTAGCGGTTCTTTGCTCGCCTCAGGCCAGCACTTTCTAACCGCCGCCCACTGCATCCTCGGCTACAGCGGGCCCGCATCGGTAACCTTTTCCAACTCCGCTGGCACCAATTTCACCTACACCTCATCCTCGATGCTCGCCCACCCCGACTTTAAACCAGGCATCTTTGAATTGGGCAACGACATCGCCATCATCACTCTGTCCCAAATCGTCGATGCCAGCATCAACCGCTTGAGCCTTTATTCGGGTGCAGGCAATGAACTGGGCAAGGTTGCCACGATCATTGGCTACGGTCGCACCGGCACCGGAGCCACCGGTGGCGAGGCAGGCACCTTCGGCACCCGCCGCCAGGGCGAAAACGAAATCGACCAAATTTCAGGCAATTTGATGTTCATGGATTTCGATAGCGGTTTGGCAGCCAACAACGCAATCGCAGGCAGTTCTTTAGGCAGAGGCTTGGCAGAAGTATTTATCTCCTTCGGAGACTCTGGTGGTCCGGTCTTGATCAACGGGCAAATCGCAGGTATCAACTCGTTCTTAACCTGCTCCTCTCCCACCTTCACCTGCGGAACTGCAATTGATGTCAACTCCACCCTCGAAGGCTCCTTCGGAGAAATGGCTGGCTTCACTCGCGTCTCCACTTACCTCACCTGGATCAACCAAAACACTGGCCTTCAAAACACCTTTGAAGGCGAAGTCCCAGAGCCTTCCACTCTGGTCGCAGTTTTCCTCGGATTGGCCCTCTGCATCGCCCGGGCCCGCAAATCCTCCCGCCTCTAGCCCATCTACA
>JBIPMY010000604.1:0-3158 GCA_044376335.1 Bryobacter sp. | reverse complement strand
AAGCCCGCGGGAGCCCTGCTGGCAAACGGCGGACCGTTGTCGGTGCGGATCGCCTCCGGCAAGCCATAGGCGCGGAAGACGGCCTCGAACACGGATTTCACGTGCGGCCCGTCGGTCTTTTTGACATGACGCGCTCGCAAAAGGTAGCGGCTAAAGGCATCGGTGATGGTCAGCGGATCGCAGCGCGTCCCATCTCCGCAGTGGAACCAGCCTTTGAAGTCGGCACACCATACGCGATTGGGCGCGTCGGCGTGCGCCAAGGGTTGCTGATAGGGCGCGGTGCGTGGCCGCTTCGGCCTCGCATGACTGAGCCCGTGCCGTTTCAAGAGCTCGCCAACACTGCTTGCGGCAGGCCATACATGTTCCCCTTGGCGCGCTTCCAGGTAGGCCAGCAGTTTGCGCGGCCCCCATCGGGGATGTTCGCGCCGCAACTCTAGAATCCGCTCGGCTCGCGCTTCCGGAATCGCATGCGGACACTGTTGTGGCCTGCGGCTGCGGTCCGCCAGGCCAGGCTCTCCTTCCTGCTCGAAACGCTCCAGCCACTTGTATCCGGTGACGCGAGATATGTCGAATCGTCGGCACAACTCGGCCAACGGCTCCATTCCTTTTGCCGCTTCTACGACAAACTCTTTCCGTAGATCCACAGATTTCCTCTCATTCCAGGGCATAGGCACAGTCTGGAGGCTCAGCTCAACTCCCAAAAAGTGTAAAGGATCTACCCGGTCTAAACTGTAAAGGATCTACCCGGTCCGGACCGTTTGGAATCCCCACCCTTACGGATGGGGCTCGACGGGGGTGTGGCCTGTTTGAGTTGCTATTGCCGCCCTTGGGATGGGGTTGGTCGCTTGGCGTCGTTTGGAATCCCCACCCTTACGGATGGGGTTCGAAAGTGTGGCCTGTTCGTGTTGCTATTCCCACACTTACGGAGGGCTAGCGGAGATTGTCCAAGGGTGGGTATTGGGCGGCTAACTCTTCGTCGGATAATTCCATGCGGCGGCAAAACTCTTTGTAGATGTAGTCTGTGATGTTCTGGGTGATTTCCGCGCCGGTTGGGTGGGTCGCCTTGATGGGTTCGTTATTGAGATTTTCATCTTCGCCGTTTAGTTGCTCATATTCATCCGGGGTGGGCACCGGGGGCGGGTCGTCGATGGGTTCGATTTCTTTGTTTGTGCCACGTTCGGCGATCAGGGCTTTGAGGGCCTTGATGGTTTTGAGGATGCGGTTGGGGATACGGTCGAGCTCGCGGAGGACGGTGAGGTAGGCGCGGTCTGGGGCGTCGTGTTTGCTGTCGAGCATGTAGTGGTTGCAGACGTGTTCCATCTGGAGGAAGCGGAGTTCGAAATGGATGAGCTGCTGGAGGAGCATGTGCTCGGTGGGTGTGACGGGTTGGTACTCTTCGAGAAGGTTGTGGACGGTGATGGCGACGAGGTTGGGATGGGTTACGAGATGGCTGTAATTCTTCATGGAGTAGAGGCCATGCTGGAAGGCGTTGGAGGCAGAGCGGGCTTTGCCGGCGGCGGTGCGCGGGCCGGTGGACTTCTTTGCGTTGGCGCGGTTGGCAGCGAGAGCGGCGTCGGACATGGTTTTCTTGCGTGGCTTGTCGGCTACGTTCGATGGATCGTTGGCAATGTTCTGTTCTTCGGTCTGATCGTTATTCATTGGATTTCTCCTGAAGAAAAACTAGCAGGCGGGGCGAGCGTCTTAATCTTTGGGCTGGGCTGGTTTTATCTGGAATCAGTGGGTTAGGGGGAAAAGAAAGTTAAAAATAGCTGTGAACCACTTTGGGCTTAATGTTGTGGTGTATCGATTGGGAGAGATGAAGCCGCGAGCTTTTGGGGCCAGGCGGGGCAGTCTTGCGACTGTCCTTCAGCCTGGTCTGGTTGCTGCAGGGTGATTTGGGAGTTGGTGCAGGTACACCCGTCCCTACTGTGATTTTGTCAAAATCCTGGCTTTGGTGGATTGCGCTAAGTTGCAGATTCTATGCCACTTGGGGCATAGTGCTAGATTTTACTAGTAAGTCTTGAGGCATGCTGTGGCTGAGAATAGGGAAAAAACCCTCAAAAACATTGGGGAAAATAGAGGGATAGCGCCGGGACAGGCCAGGCTGAGGACTTTCCGAGGACTTTCCTTGGGGAAAATAGAGGGATAGCGCCGGGACAGGCCAGGCTGAGGACTTTCGGAGGACTTTCGAGGACTTTCCGATCTACGAATTCAAACGGACTGATGGCCTTCCTTGTTTTGTTTGGACGATTTGTTTTTGAGGCGTGAATCAGGATTCCCAAGGGTTGAGAAGTCTGAGGTTTAGGGAATCGAAGTCTTTCACGTTGCGGGTTACCAGTGTGAGGTCATGTTCCATGGCGGTAGCGGCGATCAGCCCATCGAATGTCGCGATCTGGATTCCGGTCTTCTGGGCATTTGCTGAAAGGATTGCCCATCGATCCGCGATTGTATGCGTTACGGGAAGGAGGCGGCTTTCAAAGGAGGCCGCTAAGTCCTGCTGCCACTGTTCCAGTTGGCTGCGTCGCTTGCCAGGTGGCAGGACCTCGATTCCTCGTCGAATTTCAGCGAAGGTCAAAACGCTCACGAAAAGTGAGTCGTCCAAGGTTGTCTTCAGCCAGCGGTCCACCTTTGGATCAGGCGCACCGATTCGCGAGAACTCAGACAGGATGTTTGTATCGAGAAGATAGTGGGTCAAAGGTCGATGGGCTTGGGAAAGTCTTTTTGCCGATCCAGATTGAGGTCTGAACCGGCGAAGGGCGGCTGGGATAGAAGATTATAGAGGGTCTTGCGATTGGAGGGAAGCGGCGGAGTGGCAGGGCTCGATTTCTCTCGTAAAGCTTGGACAGCCTGGACAATCACCTCGTCGAGAGACGCAAAATGGCCCAGTTGTATTTCTTCCTGGAGAAGCTGTTCTGTTTCTGGGAGGAGTTCCACCGTCATATCACCAAGCTAAGCGAATTTGGGGCGGGATGCAAATGGGGAGAAGTTTTTGGGCTTGGTGCGAGTGGATCCGTCCCTACTGTGATTTTGGCAAAATCCCAGCTTTTGAGATCGTTTTGGGTTTCGGGCTCAGTGATTGATTCTGATCGACTTCGGCGCATGGGGCCGCATTTGATCAGGCAGGCCGACGGCCAATTGAGGCGGGGATTGGGAGAAAA
>JBIPMY010000202.1:0-10622 GCA_044376335.1 Bryobacter sp. | reverse complement strand
CATTACAAAATCATCCATGCCGAGCTACGAAAAGGTTTTCACCTCAGACGAAATGACCGACCTGATTGCTTACCTGTTCTCACTCCGAGGTGCCCTGTGAATTTGACTGTGAAGTATCTTTTCCTTTTGACAAGCAGCCTCGTGTTTGCGCAGGCTCCTGGTGACTGGCTCCATTTTCAGGGCAACCAGCAAGGGCACCGTTATTCGGCGCTCAAGCAGATTAATAAGACCAATATCGCCAAGCTGAAGCCAGCATGGACGATGCAGCTCGACAAGACCGATAAGTTTGAGGCGAGCCCGATTGCTCGTGATGGTGTTCTGTTTGTTTCAGAGCCGCCGAGTGACGTGACTGCCGTTGAGAGCCGCAGTGGCAAGGTGTTGTGGAAGTACAAGAGAGTTTTGCCGGATAACGTGCCGTTTTGCTGCGGCAAGGTGAATCGTGGCGTTGCGATTCTTGGTGACTTGATCTTTATCGGCACGCTCGATGCACATCTGGTGGCTCTTGATGCAGCTACAGGCAATGTGGTTTGGGATGTTGCCGTGGCTGACTATAAGAAGGGTTATTCGAGCACGGTGGCTCCGTTGATCGTGAAGGACAAAGTGATCATTGGTAGCGCTGGTGGTGAGTTTGGCGTGAAGGGCTATATTGCCGCTTACGAAGCCAAGACGGGTAAGGAAGCCTGGCGGCTTTGGACGGTGCCATCGGAAGGCGACAAGGCGACTGAGACATGGCTTGGCGACAGTTATAAGCAGGGATCGGCGACGACCTGGGTAACAGGCAGCTATGACCCTGAGCTCAATACGATTTATTGGGGCACGGGCAATCCGGGCCCAGACTGGAAAGGCGACAAGCGGGCTGGGGATAATCTCTATTCCGATTCGTTGCTGGCCATTGATGCCGATACCGGCAAGATGAAGTGGTACTTCCAGTTCACCCCACATGACGTTCATGACTGGGATGCGACGCAGGTGCCGGTGCTGGTGGATGAGATGTGGAATGGCAAGATGCGCAAGCTGGTGCTCTTTGCCAATCGCAATGCTTTCTACTATGTTCTGGACCGGACGACGGGTGAGTACTTGCTGGGTAAGCAGTATGTGCGACAGACCTGGGCGAAGCCGGAGCTGGATGCCAAGGGCCGGCCAATTCGTTTGCCGAATACCTTCCCGACCGCCAATGGGAATACCGTTTATCCGAATTCGCCTGGAGCGACGAACTTCCAGGCTCCTTCTTATAGCCCGCTGTCAAAGCTGCATTACGTGATGACTCGTGATGAGGGCGGTGTGTTCTATTCCGGAGACGATACTTACAAGGAAGGTAGCTGGTATCTGGCAGGACGCTTTGTGTCAAAGCCGGGTGAAGAAGCGACTGGCGCGATCAAGGCGATTGAGCCGAAGACGGGCAAGTCGAAGTGGGAGTATGCGCTGAGTGCGCCTTCGTGGTCTGGAGTGTTGTCGACGGCTGGCGGGCTTGTGTTTGCCGCAACTGCTGATGGCGACATGATTGCGCTGGATGACACGACGGGTAAGCTGTTGTGGCGCTATCCGATGGGTGGCAAGGCTTTTGCGAATCCGATTAGTTATGTGGCGGCGGATGGCAAGCAGCATATTGCTATTGCTTGCGGGCATGCGCTGTTTTCGTTTAGCGTCGAGTGAAATTAATCTCAGGTCGAAGAAAGTGAAGAAGGCCGACGATGAGTCGGCCTTCTTCTATTGTCTAGCGGAGGCGCAATACTTTTAGTTTTCCTGCGCCAGCAATGTAGAGGTAAGCAGGCGAATTGATGCTGGTAGACTCAACCGTCATCGACATTATGCCTTTGAATTGTGCAGTCGCCGCTGGGCCATCTACGTCGCCAAAGCTATTGCTCGCGTTCGCGATTACAGTCATCTGCGGGCTGGCTGATGATGCACTCTGAATTTTGACCAAGCGTTTGTCTTGAGAGTAGTAGAGAGTATCGCTGAAGGGCTCATATGCGATTGCGCCAACATAATCCGGAATGCTCGCAATAGTGAAGGCAGGGCCGCAACCTGATCCTGAGAAGGGAATCCGATTTAAGGTTTTCAATCCGTTGTTAAAAACAAAGAGCCAAGACCCATTGCTTGAGAGAAGAATATTGGAATCACCAGCGTCAGTGTTAGGACATAGAACAGAAGCTACCTTTAGATTCAAGTCAAGAAGATTGACCTGCTTATCAAAATTGGCGCGGTACAAGAGTCGATTCCCAGTCCACGGAGTAAACCTTGGATTATTGAATCGGGCCGTTCCGAAAGAAGGCGGCGTTACCGTGGACCCCATGACATTGTTGCCTGATGGATTGAGAGCAGTACCTGCAATTCGGGTTACGTTTGCAGTAGATGCTGTCAAGTCGATCTCTCGAAATGAAGTTTGGTTTAAGTCCCCATCCACAAAGTAGAGTTTGTTCTGAACCAATTGAAGCGCCGTTGCGGTGCTCAAACGTGCCGTCGAAACTGGCCCATCCGATATAGGAGCGCCCAGACCAGTACCAGCGAAATCGAGGATTTTTCTGGTCGCAGAGGGCCCCTTGTCTACACTTCGGATCTTAGTGCCTTCGGAAAAGTATATTGGGCGGCCGGGTCCGGTTGCAACTGCATAAGCAATGAAGCTGGCATTTAGGGCCAAGCTACCTGACGGAGCGCTGCCCGGCGTTCCATTGCCAGCGATAGTGCAGATATTGCCCACAGGGAGGGTGTTTAATTCGCAAGTCGTGGGCACATTGCAGATGGGCAAGCCCGAGACCGGGCGGGCCCAGACTACAAGGTCTGGACTCAAGTACTCACTGCCGCTGGCGGCAACTCCATAGGGAATCGGCAGCTCAGGCATTGGCTTGGCTGCATTCGCTAAGTTGATGTTAAAAACTGCTACCGCCGCGCTACGCCCTGGAAGCAGCCTGGTGCCATTGACGTACAGTTTCATTTTGACTGGATCGATGGAGGAATCTAAAGCCGAGGGCTTGGCGCCAGACAGCGGTGATCCTGACTGCAAGGATGAATTGAGACCGACTGCGGTTCCTGTATCCATTGGACTGAACAGCGAAGCTGTATTGAAGACCGCAACAGAACCTAGGGTTGCACCGGTATTCCAGTAGTAAAAAGGCTGATTGGGATGGAAGATCCCGCCGGCTGGACCATTCTGCGTATTGGTAGTGGCAGCTAGAGGTATGGTGTTGACGTATTGACAGGGGGAGGGGGGACCAGTCACACCACAGGCGATCACAGCCAGAGCACGTGATCCTCCGTGTACATAGATCGCTGAGCTGAGTTGGGGCGGTGCACTTTGATAATTGAAGCTTGCACTACCTGGACTGACAGCGGCTGAATTGACACTCTGGGTTTTGCCTGCGTAGTTGGGCAACGTGATGAGTTGAGATAGAAAACTTGAGGTGTTCAAAACCAGAACTTCATCGGAATACCCGGTGGCAACAAGCCATCGGCCGGTGGGGTGAAAGGCGAGGCTGAAGTAGCCGCCTTTCGATGCAGTTTTGGGCAATTTGTATTCTTTGATTTGTTGAACATCAAGGCATTTCGTGCTGCAGTCTGCAATTGGAATCGTGTACAAATACTCATCCATCCCGCTGTTGGCAGCGGGCGCACCAAGCAATACGTATAAGGTCTTTCCGTCAGGTGAAACCTTTACGGCACGTGCAGCCAAGTTGCCTCGGTTCTGCAATTGGCCAGCGTTGTAAGTAAAGACTCCGCTAAAGCAGTATTTTTCCTGTGCACCTCCGTAACCTGGCTTTACCTCTATGGCATGAAGGTGGTTGTACATGGTTGTGGTGAAGATTAAGGTGCGACCGTCGGGCATTTTGATTGCATCCATCCCGCCGGGCACAGCTGCCTCTGACGGTCTTGTGTTCGGCACCGCAGTAGAAGCGACGCCGTTAGCCCACTCTGGGCCGCCGCCGCTGATCCATACACGTGGTGCATTTGAGGCAGGGCCTGTGAATGCCTGCCTTATGATGATGTTGGGATCTTGAGGTATGGTGAATTTGCCGATCACACCTCCCCCGGGAAAGGGGTCTAACTTGGTACCGCCTGCTCCGCCGCCTAATGGTGGCTGAGCCGTCAAATTTGTCACTATAAGTGCAAATGCAAAACTGTACGCTGCGTTATTCGTTCTGAGCACGAGAGCACCTCCACTCACTTACTTCGTGGTTTCTGAGGAAAGGGTGCCAAAATCGACGGGCAGAATGTTAGAGAATCTTGAAGAGCGGTTCGGCCTTCGGGACGAAGAGGCTGCCTTCAGTGAGACCCTCCGGGACGCAGTGGCTTAAGAGCCGCTGGAGTTCGGAGGGTCTTTTCTTTTCACTTAAGACTTCTTTGAAGATGGTGCAAATCTCGGTTACTTGCTCGGCAGTCTCATGGACGAATTCGATTCTGAAATGGCGGATGCCGGCGCGTTGCCAGGATTCCAGATGGGTGGCGGAGTGCTGGGCTTCGGCTCCGAAGACGGTGTTGCGGCAGCCTACGTCGGCTACCACCGGGTGACGGCGGCCTTGCTCGTCTTGCAACGATATCTCATGCTTTTCGCAGGGGCGGCCGCAGTCGAGGTATGACGTTCCTTTGGACATGAAGCGGCAGAAGACGCAGTGCTCAGTGTGGAAGACGGGTAAGTGCTGGAAGGCTACTACTTCCATCTTGTCTGCTCCACTTTCGATTGCCAGGGCTTCGATTTGACGGGCGTTGAGGTCGTGGGTTGGGGTTAAACGGTCGAGGCCCATTGCTAGCAGGATCTTTGCTGTTACTGCGTTGGCGGCGTTGAGGCTGAAGTCTCCCGTTAGGTTTGGTAGGCCTTTGAGCCGGTCGAGGAGACCGGCGGAGCGGATCAGGAGGCCGCAGTTTAGCTTGGATAGGAAGTCGGCAATTTTGTCTTCGCCCGGCTTCAAAACTCTGGGGCTGGCTACTCTTGCCGGGATGCCGCTGGCCTTTAGCTTCTCTAGCGAGGGCCAGAGGCCGTAGAGATCGAGATAGTCGAGGGTGATGCTGGCGGGCCTTGCGGCGATGGCGGCATCCAGTTGCCTTGCAGCCCTTACGAGGACGTGGAGTTGCGGCTCTGTGGCTTCGACTTTAGCTACGCTTTGGGCTTCGCGTTGCCACTTGGATGTTGGCTTGGAGCGGCTGGTGGCAGCGAGTGCGTCCAGTTTCTCTACGGCTTCGCGACGGAGCTGATTCAGCAATGAGACCGGGACGAAGGGGTTGCCTTCGATGCTTGCTTCGAGAGTTTCCAGATCGTAAGCAGTGTTGCCTAGACGGCAGAGTTGGGATCGCAGTGTGTCTTCGGTTAGGCCTTGCTGTTGGGCGGGGCCGAGCTGGCTTGAGGACTCAACTACTACTCGGGTGCTGCCTCGGGTCCATTCCATTCGCAGTGGTTGGCCGATGCTGGCGGTTACTTTGACGGAGACTGGGCGGCGGTAGACGGGTTGTGTTGCTTCGGTGTATCTCTTGGCTAGCTTGTCGGTCTCGGGGTCGCTGGAGCGCCAGAGGAGGTCGCCGACGCGGATGCGTTTGGTGTCGAGGGCCTGGTTGGCGAAGCCTAGCTCCACCAGCTTCTTCGTGACTTCGCGGACGGTGTAGAGACGGCCGCCTTCTTCTTTCTCTTGCGGGCTGCGCCAGTCTGCGGCGTCGAAGACGACGCCATCGCCGGGCTTGAGTGGCGAGACGGCGTGGTTGGGGCCGACCTCGACACGGATAGCTTCGGGGCGGATTTCTGTGACGCGGCCCATCCAGACTCCACGGTGGCGCGGGCCGCGGCCTATGACTGCCTTCTGGTGGTTGGTGCCGCTTAGGAAGAAGGGCCCGAGGCCGCGGGAGTAGACCTGCTCGAGGTGGACGCGATCCTGAGCAGTGACAGCGTAGGCTCCGTCGACGGCTTTGCGATAGGCGGCGGTGGTGAGCGCTACGTATTCGGCGTCTTTGTAGCGGCCTTCGATCTTGAGCGAGGAGATGCCGAGGGGGATCAGTTTGGGGATCCACTCGAGCGTGTAGAGATCGCCGGGGCTCAGGAGATACCTTGCGTCTTTGAGGGGCTCGATCAGTTCGTCGACAACGAGTTCATAGGGCAGGCGGCAGGCCTGGGCGCATTGGCCACGGTTGGCGCTTCGACCGCCCCAGGCTTCGGAACTGAAGCATTGGCCAGAGTAGGCTACGCATAGCGCGCCGTGGACGAAGATCTCGAGTTCGCAGTCTGTCTCGCTGCGGATTTTGGCGATCTCTTCTAGCGAGAGTTCGCGGGCTAGGTTGACTCGTGTGGCACCCAAGCGCTGGGCCAGGCGGACACCATCTGAGTTGGTGATGCTCATCTGGGTGCTGCCGTGGATCTCGAGGTCTGGTGCGATTTGACGGGCTAGCGAGCAGACGCCGAGATCCTGAACGATGATGGCGTCGGCACCGGCCTGGGCGATGGCTTCGATTGTTTTGGCTGCGGCGCTGAGTTCTTTGTCGAAGACCAGCGTATTGAAGGTGACGTAGCCTTTGACACCTCGTTTGTGGAGGGTGGCGAGAGCTTCGGGGAGTTCTTCGAGGGTGAAGCCGACTTTGGCACGGGCCGAGAAGTGGGTGAGACCGAAGTAGACGCTGTCGGCACCTGCTTCGATGGCGGCTTTGAGTTGCGGCCAATGCCCCGCCGGGCTCATGATCTCTGGCTTCATACTAGTCGCCGTAGCGCAGGCTCAATAGCGAGGACGGCACTACTCCCGTGTTGATGATCACCAGTCGCGAATATTCTGTATCGGCGAGTGGCGCTACTTTGACGCCGAGCTTTTCTGCGATCATCGGCAGGCGATCGGAATGCGTTAGCACCAGGATTGTGTCGCTGGGGGCTGCCGCTTTTAGAAGATTCACCAGACCATCCAGGTCTGCTGCTTTGATGATTTTGGCTTCGATGTTTTTGGCCTTGAGTACCGGTGCGGCTGTCTCTTGCGTGCGCCGGAACTCGCTGGTGTAGACAGCGGTGAGCCTGGTGTCGGTTAAGACATTGGCAAGTACGGCAGCGCGCCTGTGGCCGGCCTCGGTGAGTGGGACGTCGCCTGTTGGACCGGCTTTCTCAGCGTGACGCACCAGGATGATGGTTGCGGCATGCAGCGAGAAGACCGAGAAGACAATCGAGGCCAGGAGGCGCAGCATTAATCAACCAGGCCTTCGAAGAGAACGCTGGTGAGGTAGCGCTCGCCTGCATCTGGAAGAACCACGACGATTGTCTTGCCCTTGTGCTCTGGCATGTGTGCGAGTCGGATCGCTCCGGCTGCGGCAGCGCCGCAGGAGATGCCGCAGAGGATGCCTTCTTCTTTGGCCAGACGGCGGGCCATGTCGACGGCTTCATCGTTGGTAACTTGTTCGACCTGATCGACCACCGAGAGATCGAGCGTGCCCGGGATGAAGCCGGCACCGATGCCCTGAATCTTGTGGGGGCCGGGCTTGGGGGTTTCGCCGTTGCGGGTCTGGGTGATGACGGGGCTGTGGGCTGGTTCGACGGCGACGCTCAGGATCGCTTTCTTCATTTCGTGCTTGAGGTAGCGGCTGACGCCGGTGATGGTGCCGCCGGTGCCTACGCCTGCGACGAAGATGTCGATGGTGCCGTCGGTGTCGCGCCAGATCTCCGGGCCAGTGGTTTTGAAGTGGATCGCGGGGTTGGCTGGGTTTTGAAATTGCTGGAGGAGGACGTAGCGGCTGGGGTCTTCGTTCTTGATCTTCTCGGCTTCTTCGATGGCGGCGCGCATGCCGCCGGGGCCGGGGGTGAGGACGAGCTTTGCGCCGAAGGCCTTGAGGACTTTGCGGCGTTCGATCGACATCGTCTCGGGCATGGTGAGGGTGATGGGGATGCCGCGGGCAGCGGCGACGAAGGCAAGGGCGATGCCGGTGTTGCCGGAGGTGGGCTCGACGAGTTCTTTGCCGGGGCCGAGGAGACCTTTGGCTTCTGCATCCCAGACCATGGATGCGCCGATGCGGCATTTGACGCTATAGGCGGGGTTGCGGCCTTCGATCTTGGCGAGGACGGTGGCGCCTGCGCCGTCTGTGACGCGGTTCAACTTCACCAGCGGCGTATTGCCGATCGACAACGAATTATCTGCGTAAACGTTCATGGTTTAGATCTCCCAATTTGCTATGTACTGGTTTTGTTTGGCTTGCCACTGGTCTGCAAGCTGCTGGAAATTTGTGCTGCCGAGAATGCAGTGGATGGAATCGTCAACGCGCTTCCACATGTCTTCGAAACCTGCGGTGCCGGTGCGGCGGTCGCTGGGGCCGTCTACGTGGAGGATGACGTCGCCCACGATCAATTGTGACGCGGGCTTGGCGAGCATGTAGCCGCCGTCTGCGCCACGCCGGGATTCGACGAAGCCGCCCTGCTTGAGGTTAGACAGGATCAGTTCGAGAAACTTCTGCGGGATCTTCTGCCGCTTGGCAATGTCGGCGATTCGGATCGCCTCGCCTGCTGGTTGAGTCGCCAGGTCAAAAATCGCCTGCAGTGCGTACTCGGCTTTCACCGAGATCTTCATTTATAAAATCTCCCCTAACCCTATAGACTATCGTGTATGCGACGGCGTGAATTATTGAGTTTGCTTCCGATGTCGGCTTTGGCGGCTTCTCCGGTGAAGATTACCGGGATTGAGACGCACAAGTGCCGGATGGACGGGCGTGAGTATTTGTTTGTTGAAGTGAAGACCGATGCCGGGATTACGGGCCTGGGGGAGGCGTCGTTGCCGTCGCGGGTGAAAATTACCGAAGAGGCTGTGAAGTGGCTGGAGCCACGATTGGTGGGCCGGGATCCTTCCGGCATTGAAGCGCATTGGAACCGGCTCTATTACGAAGAGAATCGATGGCGCGATGGCAGTGTGTTGATGACTGCGCTGAGTGCGATTGATATTGCGTTGTGGGATATCGAAGGGAAGCGGCTGGGGGTGCCGGTGTGGCGCTTGCTTGGTGGCAATAACGATAAGCCGATGCGGGTTTATTGGTCGCACTGGAGTGCGCAATTGAAGCAGCGGACGCCGGAGGCTTTGGGGGATTTGGCTCGCGAGACGGTGGCGCAGGGTTGGACTACGGTGAAGTGGGTGATCCCGCGGGCGGAGACGGAGCAGATCCGGTTGCGACAAGTGGTGAGCGAGATTGAAGGGATTCGCAAGGCTGTCGGGATGCAGCTGGATATTTGTCTTGAGATGTATGAGACGTATTCGATGCGGTCTGCACTGGAGTTGGCGCGCGCGGTTGCGCCACTGAAGGTGATGTTTATCGAAGAGCCGGTGTGGCGGGAATCGAACGCGGCGCTGGGGGCGATTGCGGCGCAGAGCCCGGTGCCGCTGGCTGGTGGAGAGGGGTTGTTGAACCGATGGCAGTTTCGGGATCTGCTGGAAGCCAAGGGCGCGATGATTATACAGCCCGATATTGTTCATTGCGGCGGCATCACGGAGATTCGCAAGATTGCGGCGCTGGGTGAGCTTTACGGCGTCGAGATTGCGCCGCACATGTGGTACGGCCCGGTGGGGCATATGGCGAGTGTGCAATCGATGGCGGGGGTTCGCAGCTATCTGATGAATGAGTGGGATGGGGCGAATATGCGGAAGATGCATGAGCTGACCGGGGGGACGTTGCCGCTGGTGGAGAAGGGTGCGGTGCGGTTACCCGACCGGCCGGGGCTTGGGCTCAATATCGATTTTGCGGACTGGAAGAAGCGCTTCCCCTACAATTGATATAAGTGCTCTCAGTCGACGAACAACTGTTTTATTTGAAAAAAGGCTTTGCGGAAATTATCCGTGAAGAGGATTTGCGCGAGCGTTTGGAGCTCGCCCAGAAGGAAGGCCGCCCCTTGCGTGTCAAGGCCGGCTTTGACCCGACAGCTCCTGATCTACATCTTGGCCATACGGTTTTGATCCGCAAGATGAAGCACTTTCAGGATATGGGCCATACGGTGATCTTCCTGATTGGTGATATGACCGGCTTGATCGGCGACCCGACTGGACGCAATGCGATGCGGCCGCCGATGACTCGTGAGGAGTTGGCGAAGAACGCTGAAACGTACAAGGCGCAGGTTTTTAAGCTGCTGGACCCCGAGAAGACCGAACTGCGATTTAACAGCGAGTGGCTGGAGCCTCTGACTTACGAAAAGATTGTTCGTTTGACTTCGCACTATACGGTGGCGCGGTTGCTTGAGCGTGATGATTTCTCGAAGCGCTACAAAGAGGGGATTCCGATCTCCATGCATGAGCTGCTCTACCCTCTGGCGCAGGCTTATGATTCTGTGGCTCTGAAGTGTGATGTCGAGCTTGGCGGTACTGATCAGAAGTTCAACCTGCTGGTGGGCCGTGAGATTCAGAAGGATTATGGTTTGTTGCCGCAGATTGTGGCTACGGTACCGATTCTTGAGGGTCTTGATGGCGTTGAGAAAATGTCGAAGTCGAAGGGCAATTATGTCGGGATTACCGAGCCTCCGACCGATATGTTTCGCAAGCTCATGAATATGCCCGATGCGCTGGTGCCTCGTTATTTTGAACTGCTGACGGACTTGCCGATGGACGAGATTGCGGCGCTGGATCCGCTGACTTCCAAGAAGGATCTGGCTTACCGGATCGTCAAGGATTTTCATGGTGAGGACGCTGCTGCTCGCGTGGCTGAAG
>JBIPMY010000603.1:0-3174 GCA_044376335.1 Bryobacter sp. | reverse complement strand
CATTGTGGACTTTCTCGCGATGGCGGGAGTGGATACGGCGAAATCGATTTGTGCGGTGAGGGATGAGTTTCGGGGGGCTGCTGGTGATGTGCCGCGGCTTGCGTTTGCCGACATTATGGTGCCGCAGCAGGGCCCGATGGGGGTGGCTGGTGAGGTGGCGTTGCGGATGGTGGAGGCCGGGGTGGATGCAGTGGGGATCCATTTGCAGTCTGACGGGCGGCGGGCGAATCCGAAATTGATTGAGAGCGATTATCTGATTGATATTGCGTTGGGGGTTTATGCCAAGGTGGGCAAGGTGGTGCCGGTGCAGGTGGTGGGTGGGCTGAGTGTGGCGCAGGCGAAGCGTCTGGCGCAGGCGGGGCTGAAGGCCTTTGTGATCAGCGGAAATATGGGGTTGCCGGATAGCAATGCCCGCTACAATCTGCCAGCCGGGGAGATTCAGCGGCTGGTGGCTGGGTTTATTGCCGGGGTGTCTGGCGGCTAGCGGCGGACGAGATCGCGGAACATCTCGCTACCGACGAGTTCATCTGCGGCTTCGGTGAGGGTGCGGAGGCCGGCGATGGCCTCTCTACGACGGGTGGAGGAGAGGCGATTGAGCATGGCGGCGATAAGGTCTGGCTCGAGGACCTTTTGTTTGCGCTTGATGCGTTCACCGTCGGGGGTGAGCACGATCATGGTGCGGCGGCCGTCGTTGGGATCTTTTCTACGAAATACGAAACCGCCCCGCTCGAGACGGTCGAGCGTGAGAGACATTGTGGATGGAGCAACGCCCATGTGCCGGGCTAAATCGAGGACAGTGATGCCCTCTTCTTTGTCAAGGTATTCGAGAACGTTTGCCTGGTTAGGGCTGATCGCAGATCTCTTCTTGGGATCGGATACGCTGCGGGCATGGCAGGCGAAATAGATGCGAACGTAGCATTCGAGTACGGTTTCTACGTCAGACTTCGCAATCATTGCTATATAACTATTCCGTACATCTGACTGGCTTGTCTATTCAAAATTTTGATGGGGCAGTAGAACTGAATTTTGCAGCCGGGAGTTGCAATGCAGGTGAATTGTGATACGATTCAGTTGAATAGTTATTCAAGTGAAATTTGCAATCAAGACAGAAGAACCCTGCGCGCCAAATGACCCGGAACACCGGAGGCGGCTGGCTCCGCCGGTGGATGAGGCGTCAATTGAAGCGGCTGCACGGATCTTCCGTGCGATGGGGGATCCGTCGCGATTGCGGACTCTGGCGATGTTGTCGCATGGGGAAGCTTGCGTGAGCGAGATTGCGGCGGCGACGCGCGAGGAGTTATCAACGATTTCGCAGCGGCTGCGTGTTTTGCGTAGCGAGAATCTGCTGGTAAGGCGCCGTCAGGGCAAACACATTTTGTACTCACTGGCCGATCAGCATGTGGCGGGGCTGGTGTTTAATGCACTGGCGCATTCGACGGAAAAGGCTATGCCGGTGCCGGCAGGCAAAAAAGTAACGAAAGGGAAGGAATAGAAATGGAACATCACGTACACGAAGATCATTCGCACATTCACGGGCCCGGGTGCGGGCATACAGCGATTCAGCATGAAGGGCATGTCGACTATTTGCATGACGGGCATTTGCATCATCCGCATGAAGGACACTTTGACGAGCATGTGCTGGCAGTAACGGCGAAGAATCCGGCTGATTGCACGAGCGGACATGATTGCAGCGGGCACGAGGCCGGGCATGTACACGGGGCGAATTGCGGGCATGAAGCTGTGCCGCATGGCGACCACGTGGACTATCTGGTGGATGGCCACCTGCATCACGTACATAACGGACATTGTGACAACCATGGCCCAATCGACCTCGCCTGAGGTGGAAGCGAAATCTGTGTTGCAGCGCAATACGCGCCAGAAGGCGGCCATCCGCGACGTGTTCGCCGGGATGGACCGCCCTTTGGGGCCTCAAGAGGTGCTTGAGCATGCGGGGAGCCAGATTCGCGGACTTGGGATCGCTACCGTTTACCGGAATATCAAGGCGCTGGTAGAAGAAGGCTGGCTGACGCCGGTGGATTTACCGGGTGAGCCGTCGCGCTATGAGATCTCGGGCAAGGGGCATCACCATCACTTTCATTGTCAGAACTGCAAGAAGGTTTTTGATTTGCCGGGGTGCCCGGTGCAGGTGAAGCCGCAGTTGCCGGCTGGGTTTGTGGCGACTTCGCACGAGCTGATTTTGTATGGAGAATGTGATGTTTGCGCGAATGCGCGCTAGGGCTCGGGCGAGTCTCGATACACTATTGACTAGACATTTACGACATGCTGCTTGCTAAAGATTTTGTTGCCTACCTATCGCGCCGCCTGGTGCAGCGCTTAACTCCAGTTTTCATCGATACGGCGAACCCGCAAGGGCTTGCGCAACAGATTGGCGATGTGATCATCGAAGATCTGTCGATTGAAGACAAGTTGAATGACGAAGTGCGGGAGATTCTGGAACAATACACCGATTACATGCGCAAGGAAGGCGTGTCGTATCAGGATATGTTTCGCAAGATCAAGAGCACGATGGTGACGCAGCGGAAGATCATCCGGGCCTCGGGGCGGGAATCGAACGACAACATGAAGCTGTCGCGCGACAAGATCACGGATTTGTCTCATACGATTGCCACGATGTTGCGCAAGCAGCGCGAGACACGCGTGAAGAAGGAACAGAACGAGACGCGGCTTGAGATTGTGAAGACTTTCACCGAAGCATTGCTGACGGACGAGAAGGCGGACAAGGATGCGCGGGCGAAGGTGTTGAATCAGAAGAAGGGCATTCTTGAGGGCAGCGAAGAATACGAGATTCTCCACCGGCGTTATTACTCGGAAGAACTAAAGAAGCTGGGTGTAGATCTGGACAGCTAATGTTGCTGGTGGTGGGCAGCCTCAACATGGATCTTGTGGTGAGGTGCGGGAGGATTCCTGCGCCTGGAGAGACGGTGTTGGGGAGCGGGTTTGAGATGGTGCCGGGTGGCAAGGGTGGGAATCAAGCGAATGCTGCGGCGAGGCTGAGCCAGCAGGGTGTTGCGATGATTGGGCGGGTGGGGCGGGATGTGTTTGGGGCGCGGCTGAAAGAGAATTTGCGGGTGGCTGGTGTGGATGTGAGTGGGGTGTTGGAGGTTGAGGGGGCGGCTACCGGGGTTGCTACGATTACGGTGGACGAGGGCGGGG
>JBIPMY010000601.1:0-3177 GCA_044376335.1 Bryobacter sp. | reverse complement strand
GATACGGCAGCTTTATGCGGAGGCCAGATCGACGACGGCAGCACCTTTATCGATCACAATCTCGAATCCGGCGGAAGGTAGCCGGGTAAGTGCGGTGACGGTAAATCTGAGCGGCAGCATTGTGGGCGGAGCAGCAGGCTTGTGGATTGGATATTGGAATGAGACTTCTAACCTGCGCGGCAACTGCCTGATCAACAGCATCAACACGACATTCAGTTGCGGGGCGATTCCATTGGTAGCTGGGGCGAACCGGCTTCGAATCGAAGCCACTCTCAACACGGCTACCGCAAGTGCTGTGCGCAATTTGACACTCGACTCGAACACGGATGTACGAGTCAGCATCAGTTCGCCGTCCGGCAGTGGCCAATCTACAAGTGCCAGTGAGATTCGAGTCTCAGGCACAGCCAGCCACACCGGAGGTATTGCTTCTGTGCGGTGGTCCACAAACCGCGCACGGAGTGGCAGTGCCTCCGGGCTTGAATCCTGGACTGCGCTGGTTCCGCTGGAGAACGGCAGCAACGAAATCACGATCACGGCAAATTCCCGGACGGGAGTTTCCGCGACAAACAAAATCACGATTGAAAGGACCGCAGCGGCTGTACCACAGCCACCGGCAAATCCTGGAGGGGATACGGTACCACCACGTATGACAATTCAACAACCGATTGGAAATTTCATTATTACAAGTGCATCTAAACTCACATTCCGCGGCACGGCTTCTGACAATGCAACAGTAAAGCAAGTTACCTGGACTAACTCGGCAGGAGATCAGAGCGGTGCAGCTATCGCGAACAACACAACCAGCAGTACGAGTTGGTCTTTTGATGTCAACATTGCTGTTGGATTCAATGCCATACAGGTGCGAGCCTGGGATGCGAGCGGGAATTCGACGCTTTACAGCACTACGGTTCGGCGTTACTGAGGCTCGGCAGTTTAAGCTGTAGCGATGAAGAAGATTCTCAGCGCTACAGTGGTTGGCTCGGGACAGATGGGGCCAGGGATCGCAAGCACTCTTGCCCTGGGTGGCGTCAAAACCACAATCTATGGACGTACCGAGGGTAGAGCCTGGAATGGGCTTTATGCGGCCAGGGAACATCTGATGCTGCTTGAGCAAAGCGAGATCATCACGTCGGCGCAAGCCAACCGTGGGATCGAATTGCTGGATGCGACACATCAGTTTGAGGAAGCGCTCACGGGCCGAGATCTGGTGTTTGAATCCATCCCGGAGAACATGCAGCTCAAGCAGGAGTGGATCGCAATGGTTGAGCCGATTGTTGGGCCCGATTGCTGGATCTGTTCGAATACCAGTGGCTTGAGTATTACCGAGATGAGCTCGAAGGCCGCGCACCCGGAACGGATTTGTACGACTCACTTTTGGAACCCGGCTCATCTGATGCCACTTGTGGAGATTGTTCGTTCGCCCAGTACTTCTGATGAGGTTGTACAGGGGTTGAAGGAATTGCTGGAGCAGTGTGGCAAGGTGCCCGTGGTGGTGAAGAAAGACCGCCCGGGACAGCTTGGCAATCGTCTGCAGATGGCGATGGTGCGGGAGGCCGTGAATATTGTGGCTGAAGGTATCGCCGATGTTGAGGATGTTGATCGGGCGGCGAGTCTGGGCTTTGGGTTGCGACTGCCTGTGTATGGGATCTTTGAGCATCAGGATCTGGTGGGCCGGGATGCGTTTACCGTGTGTGACTATGTGTCGAAGGATTTGTATAACGAGCCGGGGGCACCTCCGCTTTACAAGTTGCTGAGTGAGAAGGGGAGCCTTGGCACTGGCCCGGGTAAGGGTTTTCACGACTGGACGAAGAAGGATGTTGCTCAGGTGAAGAATCGCCGAGACCGCTGGTTGCGGGAGTTTCTCAAGAGTCCTTATGGGGAAATGATTCGGCCCAAATAATTTTTGGCGAGGGGCGGTCAATCACGCTTGAGAATGGCGCTGTTGTGAATGAGGAGACATTCGCAACGTGGCACTGATACGGGAACCTATCAAGAAACCAACAACTACGTCTGATGGGCGCTGGGGTCCGAATGACGGGTCAGATAAGAAGAAGGCGTTTTTCTACTTCGTCAAGGACGGGGACAATTGGGGGACTGTGGCGCAGGCCGATGGATGGTCTGACGCGAAAGCCTTTGTACGCTACAACTTTGGGACAGACGACCCGCTTGAGGTGAACTGGTATCTGAAGAACTTTGTAGGGTGCAAGCTGCAGACGACGGACAAGAACAACTACCGGTTTTCGAGCGATGCGGCGCCTGGCTATATTTTCACGCGGAAGAACCTGCAGCCTTCCAAGCAGCCGATCGGCAATGCCCCGCCGCGGCCGGACCTGCCGCCGATTGATCCTGATGTGAAGCTGAAGGAAGTATATGGCCCGCCGAAAACCTGGTTTCTGGCTGGGGTGAAAGTGGGTGGTATGGCAGGCCCGTTTGGCGGGGATGTAATTTGCCTGGTGGGCGTCTCGATGTCGGGGTCACTTGAAGGTTTCAATACGATCGCCTACACGACTCGACTTGGTGGTGGCATCGGAGCGAGTGCGGGTTGCACGGTTGGGCTGGTATCTCAGATGCAGCATCCGAATCAACTCTTCGACTATGTGCAGGAAGAATCACAATGGGACGCAAACATAGCGATTGGAGCCAAGCTGGGGAGTCTCGCAAAACTCAGCCCGCTGTTTGCAAAGAATGGCCCCTTGCACACGTTTGCGAGTCAGGCTAGGCGGTTGGTGAGTAGCGGCTCTATCGCCACGACGCAGGGAGCTACAGCGATGTTTGGTTCGCTCAAGTCGATGGGCCAGTCTGTGCTGTATGCCATGGGCCCCAAGTCGAAGTTTGATGCTGCGCTGTTTGATGTCCCGTTTGGAGGTATCGGAATCGAAGTGAGTGCATTCAAGGCACGAACCGGATTCCGGCCGTTTCGAACGATCACGAGAAATCCGGACGGGGATCTGGAAGACGTGATCATCCCGCCGGACTGGTTATATTGATTAGAACGAGAAGCGTCCGCCGAGCTGGAAGGCACGGGGGCCGCCAGAGCCGAAGACCTGGCTGGCGCGGCTGGTAGGGATACCGAATGATGCCGGGTTGTTGAGGCTGTTGCTGATGCCGCCAAGGTTCGCGATGTTGAAGACGTTGAACCCTTCTACGAACAGATTCAGCTTGTAGCGCTCGCGGAAC
>JBIPMY010000602.1:0-3177 GCA_044376335.1 Bryobacter sp. | reverse complement strand
TCTCCTTGCCCAGCACCACCGCCAGCTCAGCTTCTTCGGCGACGTCGATCAAACCATCTACGAATGGCGCGGCTCTGCCCCCTTCGAAATCCTCGACCAATACAAGCACGATTACAAACCCACCGTCATTCACTTCGAAGAAAACTTCCGCTCCACCCGTCACATCCTCGCCGCCTGCGAACGCGTCATCCTCTCCCACCCCCAGGCCCTCACCAAACGCATCATCCCCAACGTCGCAGCCGACGGCTCACCCGTCCTCGTCAAACCCTTCGTCTCGGCCCGCGACGAATACGAGTGGGTCGCAAACGAGATCCTCGATCGTCACGACAAAGACAAGCTCAACTGGAGCGATTTTGCGATTCTCGTAAGAACCAACTTCACCGCCCGCGATGTCTCTGAAGCGCTTGAAAAACACCACGTCCCACACGTCCGCGTCGAAGAGGAAAAGTTCTTCCAACGTGCTGAAATCAAGGCCGCCATCGCTCACATGCGCATCCTCCGCAACGCGCAGGAAGCCAACGCCCTCCATCGCTTCCTACAGGTTCCTCCCAAAGGCATCGGCGAAGCCACCCTCGAAAAAGTCAGCGCCCTCCCCAAAGAAGTCGGCCTCCGTCTGGGCGACCTCCTGCAACCCGCAACCCACCGCGACGGCGATCCCTTCGGCGCCCTCTTCACTCACCCAACGGTCGTGGTCGACATCGAAACCACCGGCCTCGACATCCACCTCGATGAAGTCGTCGAACTCGCCGCCCTCAAAGGCAACGAAGAGTTCTACCGCATCCTAAAGCCCACCAAAGACGAAACCTGGGCGCGCCTCAAAGATGCCGAAAAAGTCCACGGCGTCACCCGCGAGCGCATCGAAAAAGAAGGCATCGACGCGACACTTGCCTTCCAGCAATTCGCCGAATTCATCGAAGGCTGCGTCGTAGTCGGCCACAACCTCGAAGCCTTCGATTGGCCCCTCATCCTCAACCAGAGCCAGCTCAGCTTCAACATCAAAGGCACCGCCGACACCCTAGAGATCAGCCGCCGCATGCTCAAGCTCACCCGCTACCGGCTCACCAACGTAGTCGAGGCCCTGAAGCTTCCCCTGCGTGAAGCCCACCAGGCAATGGAAGACGTCCGCATGACTGCCGACGTTCTCACCGAACTCAAGAAGCTCCTCGCCCAACACGCCCAGCAGCGCAATCAAGTCGTCACCCAGGTAGGCAAACGCTTCGTCGAACTGGCAGACCAGGTCGACGATTGGCGCAAGCGCGCAGCAACCCAAACTCCGCTCGAAACCCTCGACATGGTCCTCTACGAAGGCCTCCTCAAAGAGCACTTCGGCCGCGACGCCACAGGCGAAGAACGCCTCGAACATCTCGAAGAGCTAAGACACATCGTGGCCCACTTCACCACCCTCGACCAGGCCCTCGAAGTAGCCTCCCTCGGCCTCGACCTCGAACGCCAACTCGGCGACGAAGACCGCGTCCGCATCCTCACCGTCCATCAGGCCAAGGGCCTCGAATTCGACACGGTCTTCGTAGTCAAAGCCGTAGAAGGCGAATTCCCCAGTTGGCGCAGCATCAAAGAAGGCCGCTTCGACGAAGAGCACCGCCTCTTCTATGTCGCCGTAAGCCGTGCCCGCAAACACCTCAACGTCTCCTGGCAACAACGCGACTCCCGAGGCCGCAGCCAGCAGGGCAGCCGCTACCTCAAAGCACTCCGAGACTGAAGCCACGCCACACGGCGCCGCAGATGTCCCAGCGTAGTGCGCCGTAAAACTCCATCCTCTTCGTACTCCAGCATCTCGCCCGCAAGCCCCGCAATCCTCACCGGCACCAGCTTCATCGTCGACACAGGTAACAAATACCTATGCCCAATCGCTGCCTCAGGCTGCTCCAGCACAGACATCACATGCGCCACCGATTCCGGCAACCGTCCCATCTCTCGAGCAATCGAAGCAATCACCGGATGCCGCAAATCACTCCCCGAAGCAAGCATCAACACCCGCGCCTTCGCACGCGACAACGCCACATTCACCAGCCTGCGAGACAAAGACAAATCATCCCCAAGAAAGCGCGACTGCGTCTGCACCGGATCAAAGATCACCGTGTTGCTCTCCGCCCCTTGCGCCCGATGCACCGTAGACAGCTTCACCGCGCCCAGCCCCAACTCCCGCAATCGCTTGCGCAAATAATTCCGCTGCCCGCGAAACGGCGTCAAAATCAAAATCTCATCAGCAGCAACAAACCGCAACAATTCCCGCACCACAGCCACTACCTGCTCGGCCGACTCACGCCGAATCCATCCGCTAGACTCCGGCCGCCAAACAGCTTCCCCCTCCACCGGAATCAGATAAGCATGACGAGCCCCATACTCCGCCACATCAAACGCGGCCCGCTCCGTAAGCCACCGCGCATCACCCTCAACAGCCTTCGCCACCCGCAACCGCCCCATATAAAACACCCGCGAAATCGTCTCACAAATCGCCGGTGCCATCCGCGACTGCTCATTCAAAAAGCAGGAAAAAGGGGCATGCGAAGCCAGCTTCCAAAACGGCGACTGCCCAAACAAATGCCCCTTCGATTGTTGGATCGGCGCCAACTGATTCGGGTCTCCGGCAAACAAAGCTTTCTTGCCGAGCAACGCCAAAGGCAAAGCCGCCGGCAACGGAATCTGGCTCGACTCATCAAACACCACATAGTCAAAAGGCCACTGCGACAGCAACTCCCACGAATACAGTGCCCGCGTTGTTGTCATCGCCAGCAATCGCGCACGGTTCAGGATCAACTCAAGCCCCACCCGCATCTGATTGCGCAAGTCCTCCAGTTGCGCCTTCCACTCTGCATACCGGTCCACCGCTCCCCTCGACGGAGCCAGCGCTTCCAATTCGGCAATCGCCGTCAACACCTGCAAATTCTGATTCGGCAAAAGGTGCGGCCGCCCCAGATAATTCGACGCCACAAAGTGCGCCCCAACACGACGGCAAACATTTCGCCCCTCAGCCATCTGCTCATCTACAGCCACCAGAGCCTGATCTACAGCCGTGTTGGTGTTAGCCAATAACAACACCCGCGCCTTAGGGTCTTGCGAAAGAATCGAAGCCACCAGACAGCCAATTGTAGTGGTCTTGCCAGTCCCCGGCGGCCCCCACAAAAAGCTGGTGCGCCACTGCAGCAAATCAAAGGCCCG
>JBIPMY010000600.1:0-3184 GCA_044376335.1 Bryobacter sp. | reverse complement strand
AGCTGTAGCCAAAGCATTGTCGATAATCCGAACCGTAAAATTGAAGGTTCCAGATGTGGCAGGCGTACCGGCGAGAAGCCCTGAGGAATTCAACGTCACGCCTGTCGGCAACACACCACTCACCACTGAAAAGCTGTAAGGAGAAGTGCCACCAATCGCAGCTAGTGTAGAGCTATAGGCTGTACCCTGAATAGCCGGGGTCAAACTTGAATTCGTCAGTGTGATTGCCGAGAATCCCGGCAGAGCAAACACAAACGCAAGCAGGAGCGTGGTGGTGAGTTTTTGAATTGTCATAAATTAAGAAATCGACTGCTGCCTTCAGCATAGATCATTCGATAGTCTTGATATTCAACCATGCGAAACTGTTTCACCTTTTGTTTGCTGCCCCTCTGCCTCTTCGGGGGGGAACTCGAAACCACTCTTGAAAAGCGAATCGCCCAGGGGCCTGCCAAGGTCTTCCTGGCGGCAAAGAATTTGAAGACGGGAAAAAGCGTTTCCATCAAGGGAGCAGAACCTGTTCGCACTGCAAGTACGATCAAACTTCCAGTTCTTGTCGAGATCTACGCTCAGGCGAGTGAAGGCAAACTAAAGCTGGACGAAGAGCTTGTGATGAGGCAGGCGGATATGGTTTCCGGCAGTGGAGTATTGCGCGAATTAAGTGCAGGCACGAAGCTGAAGTTGAAAGACATTGGCAACCTCATGATTGTCGTAAGTGACAATACGGCTACCAATATGTTGATCGAGCGGATTGGTGCCGATGCGGTGAATGCAAGGATGGACAAACTGAATTTGCCACGCACAAGACTGATGCGCAAGATCCGTGGGGACGGTAAGCAATTGAAGGCAGCCGAAGGATGGTCCAAGGCAGGGCTACTGGAGGAGAACAAAAAGTACGGGATCGGATCATCCACTTCACTCGAGATGATCCAGCTGCTAGAGATGCTCGAATCCGGCAAGCTGGCCGGCAGCAAAGAGATCATCGAGATTCTCAAGCGGCAGCAGTACAGCGACGGAATCGGGCGGAGACTGGATGGCTTGACGATTGCCAACAAGACAGGCTCACTCGACCATCTGCGCAGTGACGTGGGCATTGTCTACACAAAGGCTGGGCCGATTGCGATTGCAATCACAGTGGAAGATATCCCTGGCATTGACTACGGCGAAGACAATATCGGGTTGCTGATGATCGCCGATCTCGCCAAGTTGATCGTCGAAGGGCTCAGCTAACCGCGTTAGGTTGCAGGCCGAGCGCGTGGTCAAGCGAAGCAGCCTGATTGTCTTTTTGAGCCATGCCGTCGAGGAAGTTGCGAATGAATTCGTCCATGTCGCCTTCGGCTGGAGCACGGATTACCGTCCAATCGAGAGCGAGAGGCAGAATGATTTCATGCCCGTCATGCTGGGTGTTAAACACGTTCTTCTCGCCCGATAGCTTGCGAAGAGCGGCACGGTGGAAGTCGAGATCCAGGTTTTGACTATCGATAACCACCAGGCACTCCTCACCATACGGGGTAATGTCATAGGCGGCAGGCCAACGCACCAGCAGAATCTGAATCACATAATCAAGCATGCGCTGGGCAACCGTATCACCATAGCGATCTCTTACTGCCTTGAGGCGGCGGATTCTCAAGATGGAAAGAGCAGGGCCTGTAGTGTGCTTGGGAGGCACCTTGGCGCGAAGGGTGGAGATGCTGCGGTGCAGATGCGACATATGATCGAGCATCGCCGCCTGGCTCGCCTGATGATTCTGCCGAGCCTGAAAAAGTTCTGAGCGCAGACTGGTGAGGCAAGAGTCGAGGTGCTGCCGCAGGACATGAACATCGTCCAGCGTATGACCGGCCTGGAAGTTGTCACGAATTTCTTCCATCTTGCCCAGAAACTCTTCCTGGTTGCCAGAATCGGTATGGAGCAGAGTGGCTAGAGCACGAATGCTGGTGGCAAGATCAAAACCGACTGCATCAATGCTTTGGCCCAGTTGTTCGAAATAATGCTGAACGGCACCACAGGTATGACTGCTCGATTCCAGCACAGCAGCTTCGCCCTCGGCTTTTTCAACCGCATAGGCCAGGGCATCCAGGCTGGCAGCCAGTTCTACATAGTTCAGCCCTTTGGCCCGGATCAGATTCAGTTTGAGGGCCTGAGAAAGCAAGCCCAGGGCCCTGGCACCATCTTTGGAAACAGGGGCGGGCGCTGACCGGGAAGATTGGAAAATCGAGATCATTTGTAGAAACCTTAGAATTCTTATCGGACAAACTCATCCATTTGATAGTGTTTTAAGGACGTGGCAACTTCAACACTCGCACCCACAGGCCAACCAATCAGCGCCATCAGCGAAGGCCGGCGCTGGACCATCCTGACGCTGCTTTGCATCGGCTTCATGATTGCCTATTTCGACCGGGTCACTCTCTCGGTGGCACTGGCAGACAAAGACGGCTTTTTAAGCTTCTTCAAGCTCAGTAATTCCGACCGTGGCCTGCTCAACAGCGCCTTCTTCTGGAGTTATGCCTTATTGCAGATTCCGGCAGGCTGGCTGGTAGATCGATATGGCGTGAAATGGACCTACACGATTGGCTTCCTGCTCTGGAGTCTTACCAGTGCGGCCACGGCCTGGGTCTCGGGCTTTGAGGTGCTCTTTCTGCTGCGCATCCTCCTGGGGGTGGGCGAAAGTGTTGTCACGCCAGCAGCGATGCGATGGATTCGATTCAACTTTGATGAACGACGCCGCGGTACCGCCGTCGGTATTCTGATGGCCGCAGCCAAAGTCGGACCAGCACTCGGAAGTTTCCTGGCAGTAAAGCTGCTCGGTAGCGTTGGTTGGCAGATGATGTTTCTCACGATCGGATTGGGAAGCATGCTGTGGCTCGTACCCTGGCTTTTCCTGATGAGCAACGATGACCGGGCTCGCGAGAAGGAAGCCAAACAAGCAGCCGGAGGCAAAGACATCAGCTTCGGCACCGTTATGGCCAGCCCGGTGATCTGGGGCACCATCGTAGGTACCTTCTGCTATCAATACTTCGTTTACTTTGCCCTCACCTGGATGCCTGCCTACTTCAAGGAATCGTTCAAGATGTCGCTCAACGATAGCGGTGTCTTCACTGCGGCCAGCTTCATGTGTATGGCCGTTGTCGCCACGCTGGCCGGCTTTGCTGCCGACGCGTTGATTGGAAAAGGTTATGACGCGGTGACC
>JBIPMY010000024.1:0-27031 GCA_044376335.1 Bryobacter sp. | reverse complement strand
GATTAAGACAAGCCTGGGGCCGCGGCAAATTGATACGGGCTTCATTGTTCACAACGAAAAAACTTATCCCAATCTGATTCGACTTTTCGCGGATTTGGGCATCAAGCGCGAAGATAGCAACATGAGTTGGGGTGTGACCGGTGACCGGGACGGGGTTGAGTATTCCAGTCGCGGGTTGGGAGGCTTTTTTGCCTCACGCCGCAGGGTCTTTGCCCCGCGACAGTGGCAGTTGCTTCGAGATATTGTGCGATTTAACGGCGAAGCCTCGCGTCTTTTGCGAGAAGGCAAGGCCGATAGCATGATGCTTGGGGTCTTCATTGAAGAACGCGGGTATTCGCAAATCTTTCGTGATTATTATCTTTACCCGACGGTGGCTGCCATCTGGTCTACTTCCCCGCAAAAAGTGCTTGAGTTTCCGGCCGCAACTCTCATTCGATTCTTCGAAAACCACGGATTGCTCACTTTGAATGGCCATCCGCAATGGAAGGTTCTCAAGGGCGGATCGAGTGTTTACATCGAAAAGCTGATCGCCCCGCTACAGGGGCGAGTTCATTCTGGCAAGGCCGTGGTGAGTGTCACCCGTGTGGATGGTGGTGTTGAGGTAAAGCGGGAGGGAGAGCCGTCACAGATCTTTGATCAGGTGGTGATGGCTTCGCACGCACCACAAACGCTCGCCATGTTAGCCGACGCCAGTCCGCTTGAGCGAGAAGTTCTGGAATCGTTTCGTGTCTCCAATAATGAAGCTGTGCTGCATACCGATGTCAGCATTCTCCCCAAGCGCAAAGCCGCCTGGGCGAGCTGGAACTACCGCATTGCTGCCGAACGGGGAGCTCCTGCCACACTCACCTACGACATGAATCGGCTGCAAAATCTCGATACACAAGAGCGTTATCTTGTCACGCTAAACTCAACGGATCGATTGAATCCCGGCAAAATTTTGCGGCGTATGAATTATCAGCACCCTCTTTACACCCTCGATGCGATTCGGGCTCAAGCACGCTGGGCAGAAATCAGTGGCGTCAAAAGAGTGCATTTTTGTGGCGCTTATTGGCAAAATGGATTTCACGAAGACGGGTATCGAAGCGCGTTGCGGGTTGCAAAGTCGCTTGGAGTGGAATGCGAGATTCTTTAGGGTCGGGAATTTATTCGGGCAAGGTGCGGCACAGGCGATTGAGCCCGGTGGAGCACAGCTTTGAATACACAATGTTCATGGCTTTTCTTGAAGTGGATCGCCTCCCGGAACTGATGTCTGTTTCCAGCTTGGCCGGCTATGAAAAGGCTGCACTGGTTTCGTTTCGCGAATCGGATCACTTCGGCGACGCTGCTTTGCCCTTGCGAGAGCGGCTGGAGCAGGATGCCGCGGCGAATGGGGTGAGCTTGCCCGACGGGCCGATATATCTGTTGACTCATTTGCGTTATGCCGGATACTGTTTTAATCCAATCTCGCTTTACTATTTCTATGCAAAGGCCGGTGGAGAGCCCAAGGTGGTGATGGCTGAGGTTCACAGCACTTTTGGCGAAAGCCACAATTACTGGCTGCCCGGTTTGCGCGCCGATGGTGTGACTAAAGAACTGCACGTGTCGCCGTTTAATACGATGGACAACGAATATGGATTCCGGTTGACGGCACCGTCCTCCAGTCTGGTTGCGCATATCGACAGCTTCCGCCAGGGGCAGAAGTTCTTCGATGCAACACTCACCATGGATTGGATGCCATGGACGGCGAAAAATCTGAGGCGCTCAATTCTTTCGTATCCGTTTATGACACTGAAGGTGATTGTCGCGATCCACTGGCAGGCGCTGAAACTTTTCTTCAAGCGGATGCCCTTCGTGCCGCATCCATCCAAGTTATAGAGAAAGATCAGGTTGATGGTACGGAAGCTTTTTGAAAAAATTCTGCTGGGGCTTAAAGGTGGGCGTCTAACGCTGGCTGAAAACGGCCGTGTCAGTACTTATGGCGATGATGCCCCCGATGGCCTTGAAGCAATGATCGAGGTGCACTCGCCCGAGTTCTACCGGGCCGCTGTCTTTGGCGGCGAAATTGGCATGGGTGAAGCCTATATGGAGGGCCATTGGTCAAGCCCCGATCTGCCGAGTCTGGTGCGGCTTGCGGTGCGCAATGTACGCGTGATCGATGGTGCTAATCCACTCTTCAGCTTGGTGGCGCGCAGTCTGGCTCGCCTCGATCACCTTCGCAAGAGCAATACGGTAGAAGGAAGCAGAAAGAACATACAGGCCCACTACGACTTGTCGAATGATTTTTTCAGACTCTTTCTCGATAGCAGCATGATGTATTCTTCGGCACTTTGGGAGCGAGAGGACGAGACGCTTGAGCAGGCACAGTGGAACAAGCTGGAGCGAATTTGCCGGGTGCTCCGTCTGAGCCCTGAAGATCACGTACTGGAAATCGGAACCGGCTGGGGTGGCTTCGCGCTACATGCCGCCAAACGGTATGGTTGCCGGATCACCACAACCACGATTAGCCGCGAGCAGTTTGCCCTGGCAGAACAAAGGGTGAAGGAAGCAGGGCTCGAAAACCAGATCACTCTTCTGCTTGAAGACTATCGACACTTGCAGGGCCGCTACACCAAAGGTGTCTCGATTGAGATGTTCGAAGCGGTGGGGCTGGATCATTACGATGAGTTTTTCGCCACCTGGGAGCGACTGCTGGAGCCTGGGGCTTCCGTCCTGATGCAGACCATCACGATGAACGAGAAGCAGTTTCCGGGTTACCAGAAGAGTCCAGACTGGATCCAGAAGTACATCTTTCCGGGAGGCGAGTTGTCGAGCGTGGTGGAAATTCAAAAGAGTCTTGCTCGCACAGGCAGCTACCAGTTGATGGATTTAAGTGAGATGGGGACTCACTATGCCTGGACGCTCCGGGAATGGCGGCGGCGCTTCCATGACCGCATTGAGGCAGTGCGTCAATTGGGCTTTGATGCCCGGTTTGAACGCATGTGGGACTACTATTTGGGCTATTGCGAAGGCGCCTTTCTAGAGCGTTATATCGGGGTTTCGCAACTGCTCCTGGTGCATTCCAAAGCTCGTATTGGAGTGCATGGCGAACCTTGGGCGAAACTTGGCAGTGCACGTGCAGGTGGCATGTACTCCGAAGGGTGAGTACAATGAAAGCGTTACCTTACATGCGAATTCCTGCGTTCTTAATGTTTTTGGCCTGTGCCGTTTTTGCGGCAGAAGTGGTTGTCGTGGAACAGATTGTTGCCAAAGTCAACGGCGACATCATTACTACGACTGACCTGGCTCGGGCCCGCCGGCAGATTATCGAAGAGATGAAAGCTCGTAAAGTGAGCCAGGCAGAAATTGACATGACCCTTGTCACTGCCGAGAAGAATATCCTCCGAGACAAAATCGACAGCCTTCTCCTCGCCAGCAAGGGCAAGGAAATGAGCATCAGCGTCGACGGTGAAATCAGCAAATACGTTGCCGATCTCATGGTTAGGACGAAGATGGCCAATCAGGAAGACTTGGCCAAAATGATCACCGAGCAAACCGGTCAGTCTTTTGAGGACTGGAAGAACGAAATGCGCACCAATATGATTACGCAGCGCGTTGTGCGGCAGGAAGTCGGTGGCAAGATCAACATCAAGAAGGAAGAAGTCGCCAAGTACTACAACGAGCACAAGGCTGAATTTGTGCGCGATGAGGAGATCTACCTGCGCGAGATTCTGTTCTCGAGCGAAGGTAAGAGCCCCGCCGAAGTTGCGGGTCTTGAGAAAAAGGCCAAAGACGTGGTGGCCCGCTTGCGCAAAAACGAAAAATTCAATGTACTGGTTCGCGAGTTCAGCGATTCTCAAACGCGCAATGAAGACGGCGATATTGGCTGGATGAAGAAGGGCATGCTCAATAAGCAGATCGAAGACCTGGTTTTTAAGGGGCAAAAGAACTTCGTTACCGATCCGATCAAGCTGCCCAATGGCTGGCTGATCTTGCGCGTTGAAGACTTCCACGCTGCGGGACAGGCCGAGATGGAACAGGTAGAGAACGAAATTATGGAAAAGCTCTACATGCCCCGCTTCCAGCCGCAGATGCGTGAGTACCTTACCAAATTACGCATGGACGCCTTTCTCGAAATCAAGGAAGGCTTTCTTGATTCTGGCGCCGCCCCCGGCAAGAACACTGCCTGGACCGATCCAGCTCAGTTGAAGCCCGAGACGGTTTCAAAAGAAGAAGTTGCCAGCCGCCGTCGCATGAAACGCGCACTCTGGGTTGTCCCGATTCCGGGTACCAAGACCAGCGCCACATCAAAGTCAAAGACTGTTAACTAGAGTTAATTAGAGAGGCATGAATCCTTGAAGGATCATGCGGGTCCGCGTCCATGAAAAGTCCATTCGTCAACGAGTTCGAAGCGAACTCCGATATCACTGCTGTCTTGCTGGTTCTAGCCAAGGACGTGCGTCAGAAAAAATCAGGGGAACCCTACCTCTCACTCACGCTGGGCGATCGCAGTGGCGATATCGATGCCAAGATGTGGGACAACGTTGAGGACATCCTGGACGGATTCGACCGGGATGATTTCGTTCGTATCCGTGGACGAGTACAGATCTTCCAGAACAGGCCCCAGTTGACGATCCACCGCTTGCAAAAAGTGGAAGATCGCGAAGTCGATCTCGGCGATTTCTTTCCCGTCTCCGCTCGGGGCCTGGACGAGATGTGGGCAGAACTCATGGCGCTGGTGGAAGGGCTATCGAATCCCCATCTGAAGGGCCTTCTTTCGGCCATGTTTGCTGATCCTGAGATTGCCCGGATGTACCGGATTGCTCCGGCTGCCAAGTCCATCCACCATGCCTGGCTTGGTGGCTTGCTCGAGCATGTGTTAAGTCTGGCACACCTGGCTCGTCTGACGGCAGCTCACTATCGTGAAGTAGACCTCGATCTGTTGTTAACAGGTGTGGTGCTGCACGACATTGGCAAGATCTATGAGCTCAACTATGAGCGAGGATTTTCTTATTCCACTGAAGGCCAACTGCTCGGCCACATCATCATCGCGCTGCGTATGATTGACAGCAAGTTGAGTGGCTTGCCGGATTTCCCCACGAAACTCCGCACGCTGGTCGAGCATATGGTGGTGAGCCACCATGGCGAGCTGGCTTATGGAAGTCCGAAGACTCCCATGTTTCTCGAAGCCCTCCTCCTGCATCATCTGGACAATCTCGATTCGAAGATGGAATCGATGCGGCAGCATGTTCACAAGGACAAGAGCGCCGTGGGCGAATGGACTGCCTTTCTGCCCTCCATGGAACGTACCGTACTCAAGAAGAACAAGTTTCTCGGTGATACAACAACTCAGCCGTCCCCGGTTGAAGCTCGCCCGAGTGCCAATGGTGCCGCCACAGCCCAACCCCGGCGGCAGGACGCTGGCTCACCTTTCGCCGATAAGCTCAAGCAAGCGTTGACCTAGTCTTCTCGGCGGGTAAATATAAAGCTCCAAAAACAAGAAAGCCTCCCGAAAGGGAGGCTTTCTTGCAAACCGAAGGTTTGTTTGTTCCGTTTAGAAGAAGTACTTCAAACCAAACTGAATGTTGCGCGGGTTCTGCACCTGGGCACCAATCTGACCAAAGCCACCAACGTTGGTAAGGTTCGCTCCGGGAGGAGCAAAGCTCACGTGGTTCAGGGCATTGAAGAACTCCGTTCGGAATTCAATCACCTGGCGTTCGGTAATGTTGAACCGCTTGCCAATCGCGAAGTCGAGATTGAAGAAGCTGGGTCCGCGTTCGGTACCGATACCAGCATTGCCAAACTGGCCATCAGCGGGGTTGCCATAGGCGCAAGAACCGCTATTGGCACCAGGGGTGAGACAGAAGAAGTTCTGCCGGGCGGTGGTGTCGGTGGGGAGACCGAACCAGTTGTCGACGTTGCGAGCCGATTCGTCTACCGTCAATGACCGGTAGTAATTGGCGCGAACGTTGCCGCGAACAGCCTGGCCAGTACGATCGTTACCACGAACCGTAATCGGCAGACCAGAACGGGCAGCCATGTTGAAATTCAGACCCCAGCCGCCGAGCACTGCATCAGCAAACTTGTTGCCATTGAAATTCCACTTGCCATTCTTGCCAAAGGGAAGGTTGTAAAGACCGCCAATGGTGAAGTTGTTGCGGATGTCAAAGAACGCAGGGCCACGGTTGGACCGGCGGTCGTAGGCATTCTGCCAGTAAGCGCCTTCACCCTGGGTGAAGCCCGAACCGTAGTAACCGAGGTTATCGGTGAGCGTCTTGCCATGAGTAAAGGAGGCGACAAATTCAAGGCCAGTGCTGAGACGACGGCGACCGGTGACTTGCAGCGAATGGTAATCCATCGTAGCCGACGATTCCGTGCGGGCGATGTTGCCAAGGTTAGGCAGCGAGCGAATGAGAGGGCGGCGATCGTTCAGCGGAGTCCAGGTTGAGAAGGCACCAACGCCAGGCAGCGGCTGGTTGGCTTCCACAGGAGCAACCAGATGGGTGCCCTTCTGGGCCACATAGCCAGCTGAGAACGATGTCGTGTTGTCGAGCTGATACTCAAGCGTGAAGTTGATCTGAGAGGTGGTCTGCGGACGCAGATTCAAGTCCCAGGCGCGGCCCTGCAGCTGAGGTGTAGTCACACCGGCCGGACGAGCCATGTCGAGCGTGATGTTCTGTGAAACCACATCGGCGAAGCCGTTGCGAATCGTGCTCGGGGTGCGTGGGTCATAGGTGATGTCGGATTCGACAAAGAGCGGAGGATTCAGTGGCAGGCGCAGGTTGGCGCCGGTACCTTCCATGAAGCTCTGGTAGGCATAGCCACCACGAACTACAAGCTTATTGCCGAACATGCCCGGGGTCCAGGCAAATCCGATGCGCGGCATGTACTGGAAGGGGTAACCCTTGTACAGTGCGCGACCGTATTCACCACCAGGGCGAACCAATTGGCCGGTAAAGGTATTGACGTTGATCTGGCGGTCTGCAACTTCATAGATCGGCTGCATGTATTCCCAACGCAGACCGAGGTTGAGGGTAAAGTTGCGGGCGAGCTTATAGTCATCCTGGATGAACAAAGCCGAGCGCCAGAAGCGATGGCCCCAGGCACCTGTGAGTGCGCCACGACCCTTGGAGTTTAGAGCGTCCAGGAGGAAGTCGGCATAGTCAAGTCCGGAATAGGTGCCGTTGTAGCGGAACACACCAAGTACGCCGTTGTTGCCGGAGTAGTAGCGGTTCTGCTGGTAGCGCATAAACTGGCCACCCATCTTGATCAGGTGCTTACCCTTCTGCCAGGTGAGGTTGTCATAGAAGATGAACTTGTTGTCGGCAGTGTTTGAGGTGACACCAAGCGAACCGATGCCGCTCAAACCACCGCCAAGGCCGATGGCGCTAAGGCCGGCAAAGGGCTGTCCACCGGGAATGCCGAAGCGCTGGTTGCCGTCGGTACCAAGCTGACCAGACCAATCGATCGCACGGTCGTTGATGATGATGCGCGAATAAGCAACGCGAGCTTCATTGACGATCGTTGCGCTCATGGTGCGGTTCCAGTTGAGTACGAATGACTGCGTCGGATTTTCAGTGCCACCGGTCATGAACACAGGCAATGCAGCCTGGCTGCCGAAGGTCTCATAGAAACCACGCGAGTAGCGACCCGAAATGGAGTCCTTGTCGCTGGCACGCCAGTCGATCTTGACGTCGCCCTGGTCGTTGTTCTGTGTGTTGCGGTTGGACGAACCATAGTTGTTGGTCTGGCCGAGCGCGCCGACACCGACCTGGTTGGGCAGCGGGTAAAGCGCATTGTTGGCGAACAATGTCCGTGCCACAGGGCTGAATCGCGACTGCGGAATCTGCTTGTTGGGGAACGGCTGGCCATTGGTTGGGTCCACGATGTTGTTCGGGAACAGGCTAAGGTCGCCATTGCGCCATGCAGCGGGGGCTACCGAAGCGTTGGTCGGCCCACCAGAGCGTACCTTGGTGCCTTCGTAGTCAACGAAGAAGAAGAGCTTATCCTTCTTGATCGGGCCACCGAGGGTTCCGCCAAAGATGTTCTGACGGAGGTCAGCGCGGCGCGCCGTTGCGGCGCTGCGGTTACGGAAGAAGCCATTCGCGTCGAGTTCGTTGTTGCGCAGGAATTCAAACAAATTGCCACGGAACTGATTCGAGCCGCTCTTCATGTTCATAACTACTGCAGCTCCGCCTGCATTGCCGAATTCGGCTGCAGCGTTGCCGGTGACTACCTTGACTTCTTCAAGGGCGTCTACGTTCGGCGAATAGCCCACGCGGTTGTCGATCGAGTCATTGACGTCGACACCGTCAAGCATGAAATTGTTGGTCTGTTCGCGGTTGCCGTTGACATAAGGACGCGCACCCAGGCGGCCATTCATGCCTTCAGGATTCGGTGACACCGCACCAGGAATCAGTAGCGTCAAGGCCACGAAATTGCGGCTCTTGAGCGGCAACGACGTCAGCTTCTCTGCTGTCAGGCTGGCGCCCGTATCTGTGGCTTCAGTTTGCAGAATCGGAGCTACACCCGTAACTTCCACCGACTGTGTCATATCGCCGATCTCCAGCTTGATATCGACACGAGCAATCTGGTTGACTTCAATCTTGAACGGTCCGAGTTGGGCCTTCTTGAAGCCCTGCATTTCAGCAACCAGGCGATATTCGCCGATCGGAAGAAACAGCAGGTTGTAGATACCCGCATCATTGGAGGTTGCGGTGAATCCGACATTGGTCCCCGTATTGGTCGCGGTGACTTTCACTTTGGGTAGCACTGAACCGGACGGGTCCGTCAGTGTACCGGTGAACGTTCCCGTAATGGTCTGAGCATTGGACAGGGTTGACAATGCGAACAACATTACGCAGAAAGTTAAAATCTTCTTGCTTATGGTTTTCATAAGACTCCTTTCTTTTTTACCAACCTAACAGATATATCGGAGGGGTTCAAAGAAAGTGTGACGAAGTGTCGTAACTTAATGTTGATTTGTCACTTTGCGCGCAGAAAAAGCCTGTAAATTCTAGATTTGGAAGGAATTATACCGATTTTGGAAGACTTGGTGAGGCCCTAGCTGATTAGGTTTCGACGCCTCAAATGGTCCCTGAGTGTCTCCTCAGAACTAAACTGCTCAGCGTCAATTCCGTGTCTTCGTGCTGCCTCAATATAGAGCTCAATGTCATCTGTAAAGAAGCACTCTCCAGGCTCGCACTGCGCGTTCGCAACAGCAGCAGCAAAGATCCGTTCGTCCGGCTTCATCGCCTTCACTTCGTAGGAAAGCGTATAGGCGTCGAAGTGGTTCAGGATCGGGTAGCGCTCCCTCAACCAGCCAAAATGAAGTTCGTTTGTATTTGACAGTAAAACCAACCGATAGCGTTGCTTAAGATCGAGAATCAATTCCTCACTCGTTGCCGTTTCGGGCAGAAAGATTGAGTTCCACATTTCCCGAAACTCGTGGTGTGAATAGTTCAGCCCGAGCAATTCGCTGAAGCGGTTGCGGAAGTCCACAGTCTCGCACTGGCCCGATTCGTATAGCGGATAAAGGCCGGAATCCTTGATGCGTGTGGCAACTTCGTCTTGCTGCAGCCCTGAATGCTGCGATAGCTCATTGTATGCGCGGTGTATATCGAACGGCACTAAAACATTACCTAAATCGAATAGTATGGAGCGAATCACATCCTCAATTATGCCGCTCATCCAGCGCAAATGGCCGTTCAAAGTTTTTCAACTTTTTTGTCGCTTTTTCTCCTTGGTTCTCGCTATCTATAGTGGAGGGGGACTAAAACTCGTTCCACCAACCTCCTTGGGCTCAGAAGCGGTGTTGAATGGGACGAGACAACATCGCTTTCTGGGTCCATTTCTTTTGTTTGGGCGATTCTGCAGGCTAAGGTGCGATCCTAAAGCTTAAGATGTCGTCATTCGTGGATATCGAGCGGCAGGGCCGCCTGCTTGAAATCACTCTTAACCGGCCCGAAAAACGCAACGCTCTCGATCGGGAGATGTGTGAATTGATTGTTGCGGCCTGCGAGTCTGCCGAAGCTGACGACTCCATTGGCGCAATCTACTGGCGCAGCATTGGGCCCATTTTCTGTTCTGGCATGGATCTGGATGAGGCAAGCTCCTCTGATGCGATCGAGCTGACTTCAATCCATGGCCGCTTGTTTTCATTGGGGGCCCGGCTTACCAAGCCGATCGTTTGCGCCGTCCAGGGGCCTGCGCTCGCTGGCGGTCTGGGGCTGGTAGCCAACGCTCACGTTGCCATCGCCGTGCATGGCACTACCTTCGGATTGACTGAGATCCGCATTGGCATGTGGCCCTTCGCCATTTACCGTGCCGTTGAGATGGCTCTAGGCTCTCGGCGTACTCTCGAACTCACCCTTTCCAGCAAGATCTTCAATACACCTGAGGCATTGGCCTGGGGCCTCGTTCAGGAGGTGGTGCCGCCCTTTGAACTGGAAGAGCGCGGCGAGGCAATCGCGATGGCTCTGGCCAACGCTCCGGCAGACACCATTCGTCGAGGAATGGGTTTTGTACACCAAAGCCGCTCGCTCGATGCGGCGTCTGCAATGTCGCTTGCACTTGCCACTCGTGCTGAGAATTTCAAGAGTCTCGATTTTGAAGAAGGCGTAAAGGCTTTTCGTGAAAAGCGTGCTCCGCGCTGGCCGTCTCATCCCTAAACTCCGATGCTCGATTACATAAGCCCTGTCACCCTCGTTGAATGGGTTGAGAATACCGCTCCATTTCTTTTTTTCGATTCCACTCCGCCGCCTGCAAAGCGCCTGATCGATCTTGATTTTGTCGACATCCTGCGTTCGGTTAGGCTCGGTTATGTTTGGCCGGAAACGCTCACCGAATACGTCGAAGACTATTTCGCGCTTTGCCTGTCGGCACATCACGCCACAGTCGCCACCTTTATCCCGACAGACGTTGACTCGAAAATTCGTGGTCTCTTGTGGAAGGACAACAAAGAGCCGGCTTCGCACCGGCGCATGTTTGACTTCGCCTTAAGGGCTATGAAGTGGCCGCTCGAAAATGTCTCGCGACGTTACACGCAGGTAGCCGGGCTCGGGCCTGTTTCTGGACACAACGGGGAACAGTTAAGCGTTCTGATGGGGGCCCTGCAAGCCTTCCTCAAGAATGAAGATGCAGAGTACGTGGCCAAGGCTCGCGCTGCAATCGACGAAGAGCTTCGCCGCGAGGCCATCGAGTTTGTTACAGCCATAGAGACCAAGGGCCTTGAGCTGGATGCTCTGCGGATTGTCGCCTCGATTACGCACAATGTCGGGGATATCGATCAGGGGCTTTCTTATTGGTCCAAGCACGAGATGTACAACGATGTGCGGGCAGACTACGGTCGATTGGCCCACGAAAACACCAAGCCATTCGGCGGTGTTTTTGCGCAGGCCGCCAAAGTGTACAAGCGGGTGATGTCGGCCGAGGGCCATCGGCACTATCCCTTGCGATCGATTCGCGGATTGCGCCAAAGCCCGGACCTGCTGCTGCCGCTCGGGCCCTTCTTGGATGAGTGGGGCGCGATCGTCGCAACCCACCCCAGCGTCAACGATGAGACCCGCGCCGAGACGCTGGGGGCGATCATTACCGGCTCCCGCAAGATCGCCGGGCAGAAGGGTTATTTTCGCGCGATTCGCGGAATGCAGGATGCACTGGGCCAGGCGAAGATTCAGACGCTACTCAAAAAGCTGCCGAACTCCGTCCGCAAAGACTACGAAGACGCGGAACTGCGTAAGGCTGTAGCGATATCAAGAGAAAGCTTTGAATCGAGCATGAAGAAAGCCCTGCACGCGGCCCTCTAGCGATAGGCGGGGATGCCGGTGACGGCTTCTCCGATCACAAGCGTGTGGATGTGATCTGTGCCTTCATACGTCTTGACGCTTTCGAGATTCGCCATGTGGCGCATAATCGGATACTCTTCCATAATCCCGTTAGCCCCCAGAAGATCCCGGCTGGCACGGGCGCAATCCAGGGCAATCGCAACATTGTTGCGCTTCAGCATGGATACCTGTTCTGGTTTCAGACGGCCTTGATCCTTAAGCCTGCCGCAGTGCAGCGCCAGCAATTGTGCCTTCGAAATTTCAGTGATCATGTCAGCGAGTTTTGCTTGCACCAATTGGTGTGAGGCGATGGGCTCCTGATCGAATTGACGCCGTGTGATGCTGTATTGCCTTGCGGTTTCAAAGCAGTCAAGCGCAGCGCCGATGACGCCCCAGCCGATTCCGTAGCGAGCCTGCGTCAGGCATTGCAGCGCGGCCTTTAGCCCCTTCGCCTCCGGCAAAACATGGCTTGCCGGAACGCGGCAATCCTGAAACAAGAGGCTCGATGTTACCGAAGCTCGCATCGACATCTTGCCATGCAGGTCGCTGGTGGAAAAGCCCTTCATCCCCCGCTCCACCAGAAAGCCCTGGATGCCTTGTGGAGTTCTTGCCCAGACGACATTGACATCCGCAACGCCGCCATTGGTGATCCAGGTTTTTTCGCCATTGAGAATCCATCCATCGCCATCGGCTTCCGCCCTTGTCAGCATGCCCGAAGGGTTAGACCCAAACTCCGGTTCGGTAAGCCCGAAGGCGCCAACCACTTTGCCTTCTGCAAGTTCGGGCAGCCAGCGTCGCTTCTGTTCTTCAGTGCCAAACTTGTAGATCGGAAACATCACCAGTGCGCCCTGAACGCTGGCAAAGCTGCGGATACCGGAATCGCAACGCTCGAGTTCCTGCAGGATCAATCCATAGTCGACATTCGACATGCCAGCGCAGCCGTAACCCTCGATGTTCGCGCCAAGAAACCCCATTTCCCCGAAGGCTGGAATCAAAGATTTCGGAAACTCGCCTTTGGCATAAGCTTCACGAATCAAAGGTTGAACTTGCTCGGCGACAAAGCGCCGGGCTGAGGCCCGTACCAGCTTTTCTTCTTCACTCAACTGCGAGTCAATGTCGAGATAGTCAGACGGGGAGATTGAGCTGCTCATGACATATTCATTTTGATGTAATTCTCGAAACGATGGAGTGCCTCAGGAAAGTTGACGCGCCCCATGCCAACACGGAAGTGATGCTCTCCGGCCTCATACACCTTGGATGGTAAAAGCATCACCCCACCTTCCTCCACCAGCCGCTCACAAAAGCTGGAAGTCTCGCCCGCCATCCATCGCGGAAAGCAGATCGGGCCGGCTTTGGCAGGGCGCGCAGCCAACAGGTGCGTGTGCCGTGCGAGAAAGTCATTCCACACCGGAAGGTTAGTAGCGATGATGTCGCGGCAGCGCTTTCTCAATTGCTCACCGCTCTTCATCGCAATAATGGAAAGCCGCTCGGTAGGCGCGCTGGCGCAAATGGTTGTGTAGTCTTTGTAGCGCTGGATTGCGGCGAGCAATTCGCTGTCCTGCGTTGCAATCCATCCACAGCGCAGGCCGGCCAGGCCATAAGCCTTGGATAGACCTGCGATTGAAACGCCCCTGGCATAAGCCGATGCCGCAGGCGCTAGAGCATTCGCATCTGGCTCAAGCCCCCGGTACATTTCGTCGGAAACGAGCCAGCATCGGCTTTGCCTTGCTAAGTCGCAGATTTGTGCCCACTCTGCCTCGCTAGGCTGCGCGCCCGTAGGATTGTGCGGAAAGTTAACAACCAGCGCCTTCACTCCTTCCAGCTTCAAATCAGAAGGGTTGAAGTGCCAGCCTTCCGGGCTTTCTTGAGGAAGCCACTTCTGCACCTTACAGCCAATCTCAACCGCGATTTCATAGAGCGATTGATAACCCGGTGCTGTTGAGACGATCGTGTCCCCGGGCTTGAGCAATGCGCGCATTGTCAGGTAGATTGCTTCCTCGGGCACCGCTGTAATCACATGTGCCGAATCGATTCCTTCGTAGCCGGCTGCGATCAGTTGGCGCAATTCAGGGTGGCCTGCCGTCTCGGTGTAGCCAAACTTCATCGAGTTCCACGCCGAAAGATCTTCGGCACTGGCAAGCCCGAGCAACTCAGGCATGGTGAGCGCTTCACAATCGGAACTGGCCAGATGCAGGGCAGGTTGGAATTCATATTGAGCGAAATAACGTTCCAGCAGGAAAGGGCGCAAGGTCATTGACTTAGGATTGCGCAAAAAGTGTGCGAATAATTGCCTCCTCGCGCCACTACCTCCTTGCACTCTGATGTTTCGAATTACCCGACTTGCCGCTTTGGCTTGCGCGCTCGGCCTTTACGGTCAAAACGCAGGCCAGCAACCGCTCGATCAGGCCTATGCCCATCTCAAGGCAATGCGTCTGGCCGACGCCCGTATTGCGTTTGAGTCTGCACTTGGGCTTGTTCCAGAGCAAGTGAACGCTCGTCTGGACTACGCCTACCTGCTTCTGCGCCTCGGTGAGACAACGGCCGGCCGCGATCAACTCAAGCTGGTTCTAAACTCTCGCCCGGATGAGGAACGGCTCTCGCTGGAATATGCATACCTAGCCTACGAAACCGGTAAACGGGCTGAAGCTTTCGAAGTCTTTCTTCGCCTTCGCAATGCTAAAGATGAAGTCATTCGCAAGCAGGCAACTGAAACCTGGACCCGGCTGGATTCTGACCTCCAGGCAAGTATCGCCCGCTGGACAGAGGCTGCCGCAAAGTCCCCAGACAGCTACAGCGTGCACGAAGAACTCGCCCGGCATCTCGAAGATCGTAATGACTGGGTGGCTGCCGCTGCAGAGTATCGTGTTGCGTTCGGGCTTAAGCCGGACAAGCGGCGATTCCTGCTCGATATCGCTCGTGTAGAGCAAGAAGCCCTGCGGCCCGATTATGCCAACGCAGCCTTGATCGCGGCCTCGCGCGGTACTCCGGCTATGGTTGCTGAGGAGGCCCGGGAGATCCTTCTGCCTCGCTACCCTTACGTTTATGAATTCGAGATGGCCGTCGAGATGGACCCTCTGAACGTGCCCCTCCGACGCGAACTCGGCTTTCTCCTCCTCAAGATGAATCGCGATAAAGACGCAATCTCAGTTTTTGAGAAACTCCTGAAGCTGGCTCCTGACGATGCACTTAGCGTGGCGCAACTCGCCTTTCTCAAAGTGAACCGGCCTGCACCGGTTGCTTCAGCCGAGAGCGGGCTCACCGCAGTCAAAGAACTCGCCGATCGTAGCCTCGAGAAGGGTTATCTCAAAGACGCGCTCCGCTACCTCGAGCAACTGCACGAGACCAACCCTGAGGATGATGCCACTACCTTGCGCCTCGGCTGGACCTACAACATGCTGAAGCTCGATCGCGATGCTGTACGGTGTTTTGATATTGCCCGGCGCAGCCAGAATACGAAACTGGCAACCGAGGCAGATCAGGCTTATCGCAACCTTCGCCCTTCGCTCGCCCCGGTTCGAACTACAACCTGGGTGCTGCCCTTCTATTCCTCTCGCTGGCATGAAATCTTTACCTACGGGCAAGCCAAGATGGAGTTCCGATTGCCCACCTCGAAGCTTCGGCCTTATATTTCAACGCGATTCATTGGCGATCTGAATCGCAACGGAGGACGGCTGCGTGGGCCACTGGGGCAGGCTGCCCCGCAAGCGCTGAGCGAAAGTGCTGTCGTTGTCGCAGGTGGCCTTGCCAGCGCACGGAAGCATGGCTGGATGGCCTGGGGCGAGGCGGGTGGTTCCTGGCAGTACTTCGCCAAACGCAACAACACAGCCACGATTCGCTCTGACTACCGGGGCGGTGTAAATTTTGGCCGGGGCTTTGGTGCCGCCAATCTCGGCAGCGAGGGGGGCTGGTTTGCCAGCACCACCTTCGATGGAGTCTTCATCAGCCGCTTTGACAACAACACCTTGTTTTATGGGCAAAACAGGATTGGCTACCATGCCCCAAATGCGCCAGTCCAGTTCTACATCAATCTGAACCTGACGACGGATCTACGTCGTATGGACTGGGCCAACTATTACGAAGCAGGCCCCGGCATAAGATGGCGCGCGCCCGGTTTGCCCAAGTCGCTTTATCTCTTTGCTGACTTCATCTATGGTCGCCACATGTTGAAGGGCGATCCGTCGCGAGCCCGCCGCTTTACTGATTTTCGAGCAGGAGTCTGGTATGCGCTTACTTATTAGTGTTTTTGTTTTTGCCTGCCTTGCCGTTGATGCCCAGACCTTCGATCTCGATGGTGCAGAGCCTGGTTGGAGTGCAGTACTGCGCTCATTGGGCCAGGTACCCTCTCTTCAGGGCAAAGCAAACACGGTTTGGCTAAGTGGTAAAGAAAGTCCCCAGACTGCGCAGTCTCTGCTGGATTCCGGAACGCAGATCATCCTGGTGGGCTTCTCACCGCTCTCTACACACTTTGGCATTAAAGCTTCCGGCAACAGTGTTTCGATTCGCCAGATTCGTGACGTTTCGAGTCCAGACTTACCTATCGTCTGGGAATCGGAAGAACAAATTCTTAGAAGCGAATTGAGCGATGCCTGGCAGGTGAGAGCAAAGGATCGATGGAGCGATACCCCGGTTCTTGCCATTCGCAAATTCACAACTGGTTCGGTACTCTGGACGGCTACCTCGATCGGAGCATCCGGATATGAGCGTTATCCTTTCCTGCCGCAGGCATTGCTGGCAGCAGGCTTGAAAGGGCAAGTGCGCGGCACCGGGCTATGGGCCTTCTTTGATGCAGGCTACCGGCAGCGGGCAGACCTTGCTTATCTCGTATCCCAGTGGAAGCTCGCCGGGATCGGAGCCATCCACGTTACCAGTTGGCAATTTGATGGGGCAGAGCCAGCAAGGGCTGAGTGGCTGGCAAAACTGATCTCTCTCTGCCATGAGAGCCTGATCCAGGTCTATGCCTGGGCTGAGCTGCCGCATGTGAGTGAACGTTTCTGGATCGATCATCCCGAGTGCCGCGAGCGCACGGCAACTGGCATGGAGGCCAGCCTCGACTGGCGCCGCCTTACCAATCTCGTCAATCCGAAATGTGCGTCGATGGCCGAAACCAGCGTCTTGAGCCTACTGCGAAGTTTCGATTGGGACGGGGTGAACCTCGGTGAGCTCTACTTTGAATCCCTCGAAGGCCATCAAAACCCCGCACGATTCACGCCATTCAACGATGATGTTCGCGCTGAATATCGAGCGCTTCATGGTCGTGATCCCCTGGATGATTTGAAGGGCGAAGGGCTGCCAGCCTTGCTCGAATATCGCGCCAATCTCGCAGCGCGCTTACAGGCAGATTGGTTGAGCAAGCTTGAAACGCTTCGCCGTGAGAAGCCCAATTTCGACATTGTTCTGACCCACATCGATGATCGCTTTGACACGCGAATGCGTGACGCTCTCGGCGCAGATGCTGCACGTCTCTTGCGTGGTACCGAAGGGCAGGGAACCGGCTTTCTCATCGAAGATCCAGCCACCGTCTGGCATCTCGGGCCAGCGCGTTACCGCGAAATCCGCAAGCGCTACGAGGGCCTCACCCAGGAGCCAGACCGTCTCTCGATCGACCTGAATATCGTCGATCGTTATCAGGACGTGTATCCAACTCGACGCCAGACTGGCGCAGAGCTGGCTCAACTGGTGCACGAAGCTTCAGCGAACTTCAGCCAGGTAGCCCTGTACTTTGAATACTCCTTGCGCCCGGTTGATCTGCCGATTCTGGGCCTGGCTGCAGCACGGGTTGCATCCTGGCAGCAGGGGGATGATGCAGTGGATGTGAAGCTCACCGGCCCTGCACGATTGCTATGGAGCGGTGCTGCACGCGTCAACGGAATCCTCTGGCCGATGACAGATGGTGAGTCGTTAATCCTGCCTGAAGGGCAGTGGCATATTGAACGAGCAAACGAGATGCCAGCGACGCGGATTCGAGATTTGAATGTAAGGCTGGAATCTCTGACTCAAGATGACAGCGGCTATACAATCCGTTTCGATTCGCGCGGGAGCGGAACGCTCGTGCTTGAATCTTCTGCCGGCATAGAAAGGGTGCAAGTAGCGCGCGGTAAAGGCAGCTACAAAATTAACGCGAAGCCACTTGAGGCAGCGGCTGCGAGTAGTTCAACGCAACTTCTTCGCCAGCGCTAACCCCAGACTGAATCACAATCTGCGTGTCGTTCATGTCCCCGGTCTTGACTTCCCGCTTCACGAAGTTCACGCCCTGCTTGGCGAAAACGTAGGTTTTGCCATCCTGCTCGACGATCGCCCCACGAGGGATCAATACTGCCTTGTCGTCGCCGGTGCCGGTCAGAACTTCAGCCGCAGCAGAGAGATCTGGAATCAGTTTCGGGTCAAAGCCCTCGATCGCAACTCGCACCGGAATGGTACGGATGAAACTCTGCTGCCGCCCGCCCATCACTGCCAACGCACCCACTGAGTATAGGCGGCCCTTAAGGCTCATCCCCGGAAACGCATCTACCGTGATCTTTGCCGTCTCACCAATGCGGAACTGGCTTACTTCAGTCTGATTGATGTTGCCTTCCACCTGCATACTCTTCGGGTCGACAATTTTCAATGCCACTTGGCCAGGAGCAACCACGTCGCCCACTTTGATCGTGTCGTTTTCCGAACCTCGGAAGACTGGCTGTACTACAGCGAGTCCGTCCATTGCCGCAGAGACGACAAACTTCTTGAGGTCTGCCTTGTGGCGGTCGCGGTGACGCATGTGGCGTTCCATCGTATATTGCAGAATTCGCATCTCGGCAGCCTGAGATTGCTTCTTGAAATCCATGTCCTTAAGCAACTGCTGGTACTTCGCGTCGGCTTCTTCTACAGACAGTTGAAGAACTTCCTGATCGAGCGCGGTACGCAATTCTTTGGTCTTGGCGTCGAGCCGAACTTTGTCGAGTTCTGATTTTGCCACTCGGATGTTTTGGTTCAGGTTCTCGATGTCAAGAGCCTGCTCAGCCTTGCGCTTCAAGATGTCACCCTGTGCCTGCATCACTGTGGCATTGACATCATCCACGTGATCCTGCAGCGATTGTCCGTCGATCTCAAGTACGATCTGACCCTTCTTCACCATCGTTCCACTCGCAGCCATCTTCAGAATCGTCATGGGACGATTGCCTTCCGGGCCGGTCAGCTTGGGTACGGTGATGTTGGCAAAGTTACGAGCAGTGGTTACACCGGTAATTCGCACCGTCTGATGCAGCGGTGCCACACGCGCTTTTGCTGTCCGCACAGCAGGAATCGCCGCCAGCTTTTCAGCTTCTTGTTGGGCTGAATACCACTGCCAGGCGGCAATACTGGCAACCAGCAAAACAACCAGTGAGCCCCAGATCAGCCAGGACGTTTTGCCCTTGGGTTCTTCTGGCGCAGGAACCAGAACCGGCTTTTTGGCTGGTTCAGAGGGTAACGGGAGTGGATTCGGATTTGCGGACATCAGAGCCTCAACTGAATAGAGCGGTGGACATCTCTATGTTACTAGAGGTTCACCTGAAGAAAAAGGCGCACGAAGTTTCGAATTCGTTACCTGTATACTCATCTAGATCGTGACTGCTTCATTGACTGAATCTCGTGCCCGCTGGCTGGCCCTCTGGGCCGCCATGCTCGGCTTCATGCTGGACGCCATGGACGTCCTTCTCTATTCCTTCGCCCTGCAAAGTATCCGCGCCGAATTTGGACTCAGTAACGAACAGGCCGGTCTGGTTTTCACCTACACACTGGTAGCTTCTGCCTTTGGTGGCATCTTGAGCGGCCTCGCCGCAGACCGCTTCGGCCGGCAGCGCACCTTGATTGCCACGATCCTGCTTTACTCCTTCGCCTCAGGCGGTAGCGCCACTTCCAACAGTCTGGTGGAACTTCTCTTCTGGCGATCGCTAGTGGGGCTGGGCCTTGGTGCCGAGTGGAGCGCTGGCGCAGTGCTGGTTGCCGAATACTGGCCCAGCGATAAACGAGCGCGGGCGATCTCCCTCATGCAGAGCGGCTGGGCGATCGGCTATATTCTGGCAGCGATTGTCGCAGCCACAATCCTTCCGACTTACGGCTGGCGTGCCATGTTCTGGATCGGCGTACTTCCTGCCCTGATCACCGTATGGATTCGTCGTAACGTACCCGAGCCGCCAGTATGGCTCAACCGCACCGAGCCAGCCGGCAGTTTCTTCGAGATCTTCCGTGGGCCACTGCGGCGAGTCACCCTCATCGCAACTGCTTTGGCAACCACCGTCCTCTTCGCCTATTGGGGCGTCTTCACCTGGCTCCCTGGCTTCCTGGCGGCTCCTAAATCGGGTGGCGGCGCTGGCTTCGGAATCGTCAAGACCAGCGGCTGGATCATTGCAATGCAGGTTGGCGCCTTCGCCGGCTACAACTGCTTCGGACTTCTGGCAGACCGCATCGGGCGTCGCACAGCTTTCGCCATCTACGTTGTCGCGGCTGCCATCATGACGATCGTCTATGGCAGCGCGCCGCGTTGGGCTGGCGATTCTGCTTCGACGGTGCTGCTGGTTTGTGGCCCGCTTCTCGGCTTCTTTGGCACCGGTTTCTTTGCCCTCTTCGGGACGATGCTCGCAGAGCTTTATCCAACTTCCGTGCGTGGTGCTGGGCAAGGCTTCGTTTACAACTTCGGGCGCGGCCTCAGCGCACTGGCACCTCTTACAGTGGGCGCGGTGGCAGACAAGAGTGGCCTCGACATGGCACTGGTTCTCAACGCCGGATACTTCCTGCTCGGTGCAGGCCTTGTTTTCTTTTTACCCGAAACCAAAGACCGCGATCTTAACGCTTGACGCGGTACTGTTCGTAGCTGCCTTCGCCGTAGACTTCCTGATAGATCTTTACGCCTTCGTCTTCTGATGGCAGACGCAGCCCGTCTGTGAAGCGATTCATATAGGCGAAGTTCGCAGTCTGCATCACCACCTCCAGCGCACCCTGTTCGCCGAAGACTTCCTTCAACTTCTGGTAATCGGCATCGGTAGTGGAGTTGGGTGCCCGCGTTAGTTTGCGGGCATATTCAACCGCAGTCAGCTCACGTGGGCTCAGCTGCGAATCGTCCTTCTTCATCGCCATCAGCTTGTTGGGATCTACTCCGGCTCTACGCAACCCCACTACCTGATGCACAGTGCAGTAGCGGCAACCGTTCACCATCGAGACGGCAAAAGAGATGTGCAGCTTCAAGGGCCGATCTACTGAGGCATACTCGCGACTTGCATTCCCATAGTTGCGCCATGCTGTGGCGCCAGCAGGATTCAGAAACATCGCCCGCATCGAATTGGCAAAGCCGACTCCAAGCGTATTGTTTTCGCGGGCCTGTTTCTGTGCGTTTTCGACGGCTGTGATTTGTGCGTCCGAGATCAGTGAGATGCGAGCCTCCGGTGCATGGAAACCGCGCTTCGATGCGTCTTCAGCCTGAAGCGCCCAGGGCTCTGTCGGCAGAGCAAGCGCTTCCACAAAGCGAACGAGATAGTTGAACATGCAGGTGGTGGTTGTAAGTTCGACAACCTGGCTGTCGTTGTAGCGGGCCTTCACTGCAGCAAACTGATCGTTGGTCACCCCAAGCACTGCTTTGGTTAGAGCTTCTCCATAGCCGATGGCCAGCGATTCAGGGGTCTTTGAGCTGGATGAGATTGGCGTGGTGCCGAGCAGCGCAAGCACCTCGCGCCCACGCTCGGTAGATCGCAGACGGCGCTCGGTATGCACCGCGAGGTAAGGGCTATTGTAAATCTGGGCGATGCGCAGACCAATCGCCAGCTTCAGTTCAGGCTCGACACTCCCCTGATAAATCATCGTTTCAAAGAGATCCGCCATCGGCTTCTGAGCCTTGGGCGTGAGTGAAAGTGCCCGCACAAAATTGGGTGTGTGCCCGGCGGGATCCTCTGCCAGAGGCACTCTCGCCGTCCGATTCATCGCAGACTTCGACCGCTCGATCAGGCTCTGCACCGGCGGGTAATTGGACTGGGCTGCCAGCACAGGCAGCAACGCGAAACCGGCAATCAATATGCGAATCATGTTCTTATCCTTATCAAAATTGGAGGCGAAGCCCTAGCTGGATTTGCCTTGGATCGAATGCTGTTGTCGATTTACCAAATGCACCGGGCACCGATAGATCGCTGTTCGGCAGCGCAAGGCCGACCGTGTTGAATAAATTGAAAGCCTCTGCACGAAACTGCAGCGCCCGTTTTTCACCGAGCTTGAAGCTGCGAGTTAAAGCGACATCGTTGGTGAACTGTCGAGGGCCGCGGAATGTGTTGCGGCCCAGCGCACCATTGCTGCCACGGGCAGGCTTGGGGAAATCCCCCACTTGAAAGATTCCACTCAGGAATTCCTGCTTGCTATAACTACGAAGAACACCGCTGGCTGGAGCGTCAGGGCGATCGTAGAAACCGCCGCCCACAGCCCCGCCACCACCGTCGGCATTGAAGTCCCCTCCCGCTTGAAACGATGCATTGGTCCACACAGAAAAAGGCCGGCCGCTTTGGGCACCAAAGATCGTTGAGACTTGCCAGCCATTGGCCAATTGCTGAATCCACTTCGCGGAGAAGGCAGTGGAAGGTGCCCAGATCAACATCCCCGTAAAGCGATGCGGAATGTCGAACATCGATCGGGAGCGCTCGAGGTCTAAACGGCTGACATCTTGTGCTCCCTTTCCAGGTTCCGCATTGTCTGCAAACTGCCCGGTTGATGTGTCAGAAGAGTTATCCAACCACTTCGACCAGCGATAATTCACCTGTAGCGAGAGCCCCCGCAACATGGGCCGTCGTACTTCGAGCGTCATCCCGTGATAACTGGAATTCACTCCGTTTGAGACAAAAAGCAGTGGGCCGAAATTGGGATTGATGCGGTCTTCACGGCCATCCAGAAGATCGCCCGCAAACCGGTTGATGTCATCAATTCTCTCGAGGTTTACCCCACGTGTTGCGACATAGCCAATTTCGCCCACCCAGGACGCGAAGAGCTTGCGCTGGATATTGGCAAACCAGTTGATTGTGTATTGAGTCTTAAGGTCAGGGTTTACTACAAAGCCTGTTGGCCGCACGCCCCCTCTGGCACTCACGCCTGTTGCGAACTCAGGATTGAATGGCACCGGGATGCCGTATCGAATTGTAGTGCCGATGCCTACGTTGGGTTGCAGAATTCCTTGTACGGCATCGGGCGGCAAAGCGCGTGCGCCGCCAACAGACTGCCCATGGTGGGGCTGATAGGCGAGGCCTCCACCCGCACGCATCACAAGTTTGCCATCGCCCTTTAGGTCATAAGCAATGCCGCCACGCGGTGCGAAATTCATTCTCTGTGGGCGATACAAGCGTTCAACTCTCGTGAGCGAGGCGCTTGCCAGCCTGTTGAAATAGTTGTTTCCCTGGCCGAAGACAATCGAAGACAGAATTCCGTTGCGCTCTTGTGGGTCTCCAAAGTAGTTGTAGCGCAAGCCAAAATTCGCGCTCAGCTTTGGCGAGATTCTCCAGTCATCTTGTATGAAGAGACCAATCTCGCGCACGCCAAAATAGCGTGGGAAGTTTGTGGGCTGCCCCGTGCCTGGATTCACCGTGAGGGTTTGCCGAAAGGGACGGTCGTTTGCGAAATCGCTCAGGTTATTGAAGTTGAATGTCCCCGCCGTAGGAGGCGCAATCGACAGGCCCTTGAAGATGTGCCGGAACTCACCACCAAAGCGAATCAGGTGCGGGCCTCGCTGATAGGAAGTGGTGTTACGAAACTCATAAGTCCGCAGTCTGGTCTCGTTCTGGAATACATCGCCGAAGTTGGCCGCAAGGCCAGTAATCGCGATCTCGGGCACTACAGCGTTGGGATTGCCTGTCGCCGTGCGAATCGTTTGAAATGAGAATCGGGCGTCGTTCACCAGACGTGTAAAAACTTTGGTGTAGCCCAGATTCCCGTTCCCAAAGGCCCCATCAAATGCCCCTCGGCTGCCACGTATTGCACGTCCCAATACACTGCGGCTCGATGATGTGCCGCCGTTATTGGCCTGCCCTTCGTCGATCCAGCGAAAGGTGAGTCTGTCGCGGCCCTCATGAAAAGAATGGTCAAGCTTGGCAAGCCATTGATTGAAACGGATGTAGTCCTTGAGATTGGTAGAACTGCGGCCGAGTGCGGGAATCAGGCCACCAGGTGTGGTCAGATCCACCTGGTCTGCATACTTGCGCGTGCCAGCACCCGGTAACGGGGTGGGCGCTGGAAAGTCTGTCAACAGGCGCGAAGCGATGCTGTTGGGGTTGAGACTTCGAACATAATTGCGAAACTCTGGTGTCTCAACTTGAAAGACCTGCGCCGTGCTTACAGCATTACGCGTCCCTTCAAAAGAGCCAAAGAAAAAGGTGCGGTTCTTGATCACCGGACCCCCGACGTTACCGCCGAATTGGTTGTAGATCAGTTGCGGCCGGGTTGGGGCAAAAAAGTTTCGCGCGTTGAGCGAGGTGTTGCGGTGATAACCCCAGAGGCGTCCATGCACTTCGTTGGTGCCAGACTTCGTGCGAAGGTTCACTACACTGCCATTCCCACGTCCAAACTCGCTGGAAAAGTTCCCTGTCTGCACCTGCACTTCCTCTACCGAATCAAGCGTCGGCACGATAGCGGGTTCGCCCGTATTGTTCGGGTTGACGTTGATCGCCCCGTCAAGTACATACTCGTTCCCCCGGTATCGATTGCCGTTAACCGTGATGACTGGTGAATTGGAGAGCTTGGTAGAAGAGGCGGCGCCCGGGATTGCCGTTGCACCCGCGTTCAGCTTCGGCAAGCCAAACACATCCCGCTGTGGCACCGGCAAATCCACAAGCTGGCTCTGGGTGAAGTTCTCTGACAACCTTGCCTCGCTTTTAACTGCAAGCTGCGCGGCCTCTGCTGTTACCTCTACCCGTTCTTCTACTTGGCCCACTTGAAGCGAGATTGAGATATCGCGCGATTCTCCTGTGCTCAATCGCAGGCTGCTCTCTTCATAGGTCTTGAACCCAACGGCCTGGAGGGTCAGCGTGTAGAGACCCGGCGCAAGTCCGGGCATAGTAAAGGAACCCGAACTATCGGTCTCTGCGCTGCGACCCTGGCCCGTAGACCGGTTCAGGATCTTTACTAACCCGCCTTGAACAGCTCCACCGGAAGCATCGCGAACCGAGCCCTTGAGCGTTGCGTCTGTTAACTGCCCCCGGATGATGGCTGACAGGATCAACAGTAGACAAAATTCTCTTGCGTGGAGACGAACTGACACAAGAGAAATATTAGAGACTTATGCGGCGAGTCTCAATAACCGGAAAGCACTAGACAGCGGCGAGGCCGCGCATATTCCATCCACAGATGGTTGAGCCCAGCATCTTGTTGTCATCCGGACCCGGCCAATGAGTCTCGAGACTCAGATAGCCCTTGTAGCCGTCAGCAATCAAAGCAGCCACCTGGCCCTTCCAGTCGACGTGGCGTGAGCCCACGGGGCCCCAGATGGGCGTATGGCCTTCCATGTGGCAGTCCTTCACATGCACGTGCGCAATACGATTTGCCGGCAGGAGACCGTAGCCATAAGGGAAAGGTACTTCCCCCGCAACGAGCGCATTTGCCGGGTCCCACACCAGCTTCAGATTGGGATGCTGCACGGCTTCGAGAATCGCCTTCGATTCCGCCGCAGTTCCAATGTGGCATGCATGTTCGTTCTCGATGCCAATGATCACACCCTGCTTGGCGGCCTTCTCGGCAAGATCGCTCAATGCGCTAACAACCGCATCAAAGCAGGCTTCAGGTTCTACCGTGCGCCAGTAGCTGAAGACACGGATGAACTTTGCCCCGGTCAGATCGCACAGCCGGAAGGCACGATCGAGCAACCGTGGCTGGTCCTCGAAGCTGTGCTTCGAATTAAAGATGTCCTGCTGAAAGCGTGTGTCCACCGCCGGGCCGTTCGGCAGAACACACTTGAGGATCGGCGAAGCGATGCCAATGACGGAAACACCCTTGGCGGCGCACATGTCTTTCGCACGCAAAACTTCTTCGTCCGTGAGGTCCATGATGTTCTTGCCAAACACCACGCGCAGTTCAGCGCCAGTCATGCCAATCGACGCCATCGGCGCTAGCGCCGCATCAAGGTCGGTGGGTGAGAATTCATCAGTGATTGCCGCAATCGGAAGCTTCAGATCGTTCATTTCTCTATCAGTTTCTCAGAGTCTTCACGAAGTAGATAACGCTTTTTTGCCGCAACATTCTGGAATCGTTGCTTCTTTCCGCTGGGCCATTCAACGTCAATCGTTTTCAGGCTCGTGTCCTGACTGAGCCCGAAATGCAGCGCTAGATCCGACTGGCTCAGATAGCTCGATCCAGACCTTACCATCTGCCACTGCTTGCCCGTCGTCGATTCGATCCTCACCACTGCTCCAAGAGCCGACCGGTTCGATTGCACCCCTTCGAGTTTCAATTCAATCCAGGACAACTTGTTGCCCCCATCGTTCTTGAGAACCGATACTGCCCCATGGTTGTTGTTGATCACCACATCCAGATCGCCATCGCGGTCATAGTCTGCATATGCAGCCCCACGGGCCACGATGGGCTTCATCAGATCTGCACCACGTGTCCTTGATACATCTTCAAAGCCGCCCTTGCCATTATTCCTGAACAACAAAGGCGCCTGCTTGAAGCTCACTTTGGGCTGCACACGATTGATCTCTTCATCAATGTGACCATTCGCCGCAAGAATGTCCAGCCAGCCATCATTGTCAAAATCAAAGAAGAAGACACCGAAGGCCAGACTCAACAAGCTTGCTTTGCCGATGGTGCGTCGCGGTGCTTCATCGACAAAAAGCCCTTTGCCCTCGTTGTGATAAAGCCCCAGCATCTGATTGGAGAAATTACCAACCAGCAGGTGCGCTCTTCCAGAACGGTCATAGTCGGCAGCGTCCACTCCCATCGCCCCTCGCGCCACACCGTCTTCACCAAAGGCGATCCCCGCCGACACAGCCTCTTCGCTGAAAGTGCCGTTTTTGTTGTTGCGATAAAGCTTGTTCGGTTGTGTGTCGTTAGCGCTGAAAATGTCAGGCCATCCGTCAGAGTTGAAATCGAAAATCGCGACTCCTAAAGTCTTCGACGTAGCCTCACCCACTCCCGCCTTCTGCGTGGCATCTTCAAACTTGCCTCCCCCCAGGTTGCGATACAGCTTTACGCTTTGTCCTTTGTAGGATTCAGGAGTGCAATAACTCTTGGTTGCTCCGTCGAGCGAGCAATACAAGTCGCCCTTCGAATTCCATTGCACG
>JBIPMY010000467.1:0-4599 GCA_044376335.1 Bryobacter sp. | reverse complement strand
TCGCGGTCATAATCAAGCCACGCAACACTGGAGCCAAAGGCCTTGTTGGCAATGCCAGCTGTTGCAGTTACATCACGAAACTTGAAGTTCCCTTCGTTATGCAGCAGCTTGTCCCCGTCGAGCGACGTGATGTAGAGATCCTCGCGTCCGTCGTTGTCGTAGTCGGCAGCCGCTCCGCCCATGGCATAAGTTTCAAAGTCGAGGCCGCTGCCAGCCGTTACATTTGTGAATGTTCCATTCTTGTTGTTGCGATAAAGCGCGCTCAGACTCTTGCGCCCGCGCGGGCTCCAGTCTTTTGAATTCAGCAGCAGCAAGTCTGGCCAACCATCACCATCGGCATCAAAGAATACAACACCACTGCCCATCGTCTCGGGCATCCACTTCTTGCCTGCACGGCCAGAGTTGTGCGTGAACTTGATTCCTGCTTCAACACTGGCCTCGCGAAACGTTTGCGCGAGCAAAGGCGCCGCAATAAACATCAACAGAATCTTCATCGAATCTTGCCACTTTCATGATCGTGAATCGTTTGCCGCTCGTTGTTGTCCTCAGGGCTCAACAGACGAGGTTTCGCAGTGATCGCTTGCGCCGCTTCGTCAGCCTTGAATCGTCGAAACAGCTTCTCGGCATAAGCAGCGCGCTGTGTATCGCCCAGCCCGCGATAAGCCAGCATCAGGTTGTAATGAGCTTGCACGTCCTCGGTGTCTATCTCGAGCACTCGCTCCAGATACTTCACAGAATTTGCGTAGTCTCGCTTCAAAAACAAAATGCGGCCCATCTGGTTTAGCATCACCCGGTCGCGCGGATATTGCTCCTCTACTCGGCGCAATGACGCAAGCGCCGCATCATAATCACCGTCAGCCTTCTCAGCCATCGCCTTGAAGAAGTGAATGCGGCCCAGTTTTGAATTCCGCTCCATCGCTTTCGCAAGATAGCCCTTGGCTTTCTCGATTTCACCTTCCTGGATCAGTGCTCTTGCCACATTCAGCCAGCCATCGGCATACTCGGGCTCAGCTTCTGTCACCCGCGAGAAGGCATATTCGGCGCCCTTCAAGTCGCCTTGCAAAAGCAAGCCGATGCCCCAGTCGTTCCAGCGTTCCCGATCCTTCTTCTGGATCGTAGGCTTCCAGTTCGTGGCACCAGCGCCAACTTCAGCAATCGCCTCAGCCATCGTCACAATCGGAATCACCGGAACCCGATCTTTGATTGGCCCGGAAACATTGGGGCGCTGATCATAAGCGAACTCGTTGTAGTGCTGGGCAAACTTACGGTAGTTCAGCTTGGCCTCAAATCGGAAAGGAGGCTTTGCATTCTTCGGGATCTGTACACGATAGTGCACCGTATCTGCCGCACCGGGCGGAATCAGTCGCACATATAGAACGCTGCGCGCCTGCCACGCATTGCGCTTGTCGATGTGGTTGCCATCGCCATCCAGCATGTAGCTTCGATAGAAGTGGGCGCCCTTGTCTACAGCCCCCTTGCCTTCGTTCTCTGCCTTGCCAGACCAGAAGAAAATCTTCCCGTCGGCATCCTTGCCTTGCACCTCAAGCCAAAGATCATAAGCATCCACTGTGCCCCCGGGAAAGAAATGCCCAACCTTCCGTGTCCGAACCACAGCATCCAGCCGCACAGTCGACCCGGGTTCCACTTGCACTTTGGCCGTGTCAATCGGCGCTGCTACTTTTGATACTTCACGGATGAAGTATTGCCCGGCTGTTTCTGCTTCTTCCCCTACTGCCATCGTCGAGTTCAGCGTCGGCCCGTCGCCACTCTTCCGTGGCATCGCCGCCTGCCCCTCAAATTGCTCTACCGGTGTGATCGCAAATAGATCCACCGTCACGAATCCGCTCTTGAGGAAGTTCACAGTCTCCTGGAGTTGCTTTCTATCTCCGTTGACATGTGCCACCGCAGTATTTGCGGCCGCAAAGCGATGAGAACGCACCATGCCGTTTCTGGCACCTGGGTCGTCGGATTTCACCATCGGCATATGGCAGTCGTTACACGTGCTCGACTTCTGTGGATAGTAGAAGCTGCGAGCGCCCTGGCCCGATACGGCCGAGGCCTGCCAGTTATCGTAATCATTGAAGCCGCGCAGCCAGCGGTAATCGTTCACCGGCTTGTCGAGGTGCACCTTGTGGCAGGTAGAACAATACTCTGCCGACTGCTCACGCATAAACGGCTTGATGAAGGTCTTGCGATGCGGCTCAGGGTCAGCATAAGTAAGAAAGTTGTCGAGCATCCGGATGTACGGATTCCGGCTTGATGCCAGATCATGCAGCGGTGGATATTCAATGACAAAGTTGCCATTCCCCACGCTTCCATTCACGTGAACGATGGAATGACAGGACAAACAACCCAAACCGTTCTGCGCTTCAGGCGTGTTCACCTGATCCTTGATCGGCTTCTCCCAGCGGCCATTAAAGAACACCGCATGATCATGACAACCGGCACACCACTTCGACCCCTGCGTCGAGCCCTGCTTTTCTTGCATGTACTCGATGGAGCGGCGATAGTACTGATTGTTGAAACTCGCAAAATGATGCATCGAACTATTCCACTGCTCGTAGACATCCTTGTGGCACTCTCCACACAACTTCGAATCCATAAAGAAGTTTGAGGGGATCGTCTTCTTGACGTCGGTGTCTGCCGGCGAGGGCCAGAATGGGCTCACCGGGCCCCGGCCTTCCTCATTCATCGAAGTCGGAATCATCACAGTTCGATTGGAAATCCGCTGTGTGGGCTGATAGTAATTGCGGTCGTAAAAATAGGTTGCCAGCGGCAGCATTGCCAGACACGCCACAGCCACCCGGTACTGCTTGCTGATCCACCCAACGCCAAGGATTGCTATCGCAATGTGTGCGGCCAATACCCACACTTTGTCTGAGGTATTTCCCACAACCGCAAGTGCGATGCCTATGCAGAGCGTGGTGGCGAGAAGAACCGCCGCAACCGGGTTCTCCTTGCGCAAGATCCACACCATTGCCGCCACCACCAACGCACCACCGGCAATGTGCAAAAGCACGTTCGCCATGTAGAAGATGTTGGCCTGCGCAAATGCTGCCAGATACGCGCTATTTAAAAGCAGAAGGGCAAACGCAGCCCAGACAATTCGCTGAATCGTTGACATGGATTTACTACCTCTATTGAGTCAAGGGACGAAGCAGCCGAAGCGCTGGGCGAGTATTCACCTTTTGCTGTTCTTCTGCTCCTGGTGCTTTTTCAAACTCTGTTTTGTATGGGTAGCCGCTCATCTTGTGAAATGGCAGCGGTGCCACACTCTGGGAATAGGCCGTGTTGGCATCGCGATCTTTCGCCCAGCCATCAACATGCAGCAGATAATCACGACGCCAGCCAGTCGCTAGCGGGGGCAGGGAAGCCGCGTCAAACTCCAGGCTCAATTCATCCCCAGATCCCATGACAACCAACTGGTCATCAATGCCGCCCACCAGACTCTTCACGTCGCCATAGCGCGTATAGTTGCCTGGTGTTGGGTTCCAAAGCGAGGTCGGCTCAGGGTTCGGATAAAAGAACTCTTCCGGCTGCTTGCGTTCAGGGTGAATCACTGAAGGTGAGAACCCGCGAAACTGAAGTGTTGCAGAAGCGGGCGTCAAAGGTGTCAGGCGATGCTCTGGCCTCACACTGCTTTCGCCAAGAAAGATCTCATCCCAATAAACACACAAGTTCGTGATGATGCGAACCTCTCGGCTGGCGCTAAGAAATTTTCCAGTCAGATCTACCACCATCGTCTTGGGCTTGCCCGACGGCATCCCCATATCTTCCACCACCGTTACCCATTCGCCCTTCTTGTTCTTCACCTGCAACGAAGGTGCCTTGAGCGGATTACCTTCCTGCGCCGCAGCTAGAAACGTAGAGCCGTCAGCCCAATCCACCCAGCCCTGCAGCACCAGAATGGCGGTATTCTTCTGAGCCGCATTCCCGAAATCAAGGGTCAACATGTGACGCTCAGCCACGCCAGCTGTGTTGCGTCGATACGCATTCGGATAACTCTTGTCTCTAGCCGCCAGCAAGGCTGTTACATCGTTGCCAAGGTGGTCTACTGCCTTTCGAGCGTGTATTGGTTGGCTCACACCAAAAAGCCGAAACTCAGGGAAAGGCGGTGCTTTCCATTTCTCGTTGGAGTAAATACTGGTGCCCACCGGATGATCGATGGCAAGCAGTCGCACCTGGTCGAAGTAGGCCGCTTCGCTCAACTCTTCAGTCATACGCACTTCCAGCCGCCCGTTGGCATTGGGCTTCAGTTGCTCGCTTGCAATCGCAACATACTCATCATGATCGGCAGCAAAAAAAGTACCGTCACCGGCACTGGCCCCTAGCGGTGCCACGCCCAACACATCGGTGATGTACTCAAAGCCCTCGCCGTTGAAGGTCCAGACAATGGGGCAAGAGCCAGAAAGGCGCTGCGCTTCCTTGTAGCGCCAAGGCGTCGCCACCGCCTGCTTCATCTCGTTCTGGATCAATCCGTTCGGCCAGGTAATGCGAACCACTTCAACCTGCGTCGCCTTGCCTACTCCAAAACGAATGGGGAAGCCATCATAGACCTTCTTTTGATACAGGCCCCCAACGCGCAACTCAATCTCAGAC
>JBIPMY010000201.1:0-10682 GCA_044376335.1 Bryobacter sp. | reverse complement strand
TAACATAGTTTCGAGAGAGAGTTTGTGTCCGATAGCTATTTGTCGATTGTTTTGAACCACGCATCATCCTTTGATCGGATCCGGAAAACAGTCCGCCACATCGCCCGTCAGACTGCCTTACAAGAGCTGGAATTGATACTGGTGTCTAATGCTTCCAACGCATCAGACCTCGACCTTTCAGAGCTCAATCGGATTCCAAATTGGAGGCAGGTAGTTTTGCCCAAGGTCCCCTATGGTGCGATAGGTTGGGCTGCTGGCATCGAAGCTGCCTCCGGTCAGGCGGTTGTCCTGGCCGAAGACCATTCTTTCCCGGAACCCCGTTGGGCCGAAGTCCTGATCCAACGTCAGAAGCAAGGTTTCCATGTTGTCGCCCCGCGAGTCCTCAATGGCAATCCCGGCACCTTGGTGAGCTGGGCCAACTTTCAACTGACCTTCATCGAGTTCTATTTGCCGCAAGCCAGCGGGGAAGTATCACGTGGCCCCGGTCACAATTCTTGTTACGACAAAAAAGCATTACTCTCAATGGGCGGTGATTTAGCTGCCTGGCTAGTCTCGGAATGGGTCCTTCATGAAGCGATGAAGGCCCGCGGCTACCGGATATTCCTGGACGTCGATGTCGCAACCCATCACGTGAACCTGTCCAAACTCGGAGCGTTGTTCAGCCACAGTTACTATGGCGGCCGTATTATTGGCAGCGAGCGGTCAAAGTCCTGGCCATTGTTTCGAAGGCTCTTTCAGGCTGCAGCATTTCCCCTGGTTCCCTTACTTCGTACTTACCGTCTCTCGCAATGGCTCGATCGCAAGGAGGCCAGGTCTGAGGTTCGCTTCCTGCAGGCCTTACCGTTCACTTTCGCTGCACTCGTCTGCCACGCTGCTGGAGAAGCTACCGGCTATCTTTTTGGAGTCGGTCACGTGATGTCGATCTACCAGGCCTTTGAGATTTCTCGAATGGATTATGTAATAGATCAGGAGCTCAATTTGTTGCTCGATGGCTTGGTCACATAGTGCTGGTATGCAAACCCCAACAGGCTCACCCATTGCGACCATGCTAGAAGCGGAATGCTCCGCATCGCCTGCGTCCACGGCATTTGCCGAATCGGCGCCATGAGCATTTGTTTGTATAGGTCGAGTCGCGAACCCAACACCCGTGGTGCAGGTGAGTTATCACGAATCATTCTGGCACCCCGCCCATATCGGAAATGCATCTCCGTAAACTGCAGCAGATTTTGAGAATGCCCGTGATGCACAACAGCTTCACTTTGCCGGATCAGTAACCCTCCCGCAGCGCTCCAGCGCATGCAGAACTCTCGATCTTCCCCCGCTGCCAAAACCAGATTCGCATGAAATCCTCCCACGTCCCCAAATCGAATCCGTTCACAGGCTAGATTGTTTGAGGTAAAGAAATTCAAGTCGGGCGCAAACCGGGAAAGCCATTCGCAAACCGTAGTCAAAAGTAGCTCGTTGGTAATTGCGCAGATGTTTTCGCGACACTGATTCAGCGTAAGCCCGCCCACCAAAGCCCCGGGATTTCGTTCCAATGTGGCTTGAAGAGCCATCAGCCAATTTGGTGTAGGCTCACAATCGTCGTCTGTAAATGCAATCCACCTGCCCTGCGCCTCAGAAACTCCATAATTTCTAGCAAGGCCCGGACCATTGTTTTCCTGCCGAAGTATCTTGAGGGCAAACGGGAACTGATCTTTGGCAATCACCTGTCGTACAGGCATACTGGACCCGTCATCGATCACGATCACCTCAAACTGGCTCACCGGATACTTGATCTTCGCGATGCTATTAAGACAAGTGCGGATCTTTTCTGGCCGGTTGAAGGTGGGAATAACAATCGAGAACATCATCTTGCACTCGATTCCGCTGCATCGATCCATTGCATTACTCTGTACCCGTCCGCAAGCGGAATGGGGCTGGGCCGATTCTCTTCTATGGCGCAAATCCACGCATCAATTGAATGCGCAAACGACGACTCTTTCCAGGGGCGCCCCCATCGTTCCAGGTGGTAACGAACGAATTTATGTGGCGGAAACATCGGGTAAGAAAACGGCTCGTACCTGCTGAAGCGGCTCAACCCGGCGGCCGTCCGCAAGCGAATCTCGTCTGCCTCTTCGCCCATCAAAGAATAAGAACCAGTTACTGCAATCCCTGTATTGGAAATCATCTGGATCTTTACGCAGTCGTGTTCGGTTCGTTGCGAACGGATCTGTGCTTCAATCGACAACGGCCTCAACTCAAAGAGGCTGAACATCAGGTCCAGATGATGCGATGCAAGGTCGAGCAATGCCCCACCGCCAGAGCTACGTTTGTGCTTCCATACCGGCAACTCCCGCGTAGCCAGTGAAAAGACAGAATCAATTCCTGTCAGTGTCTGGCTCTTTGCCTGCTGCGCCACATACTGCCAGAGTGGATTAAATCGGTAGTTGAATCCCATCATAGCCACAGCATTGGATGTCTTCGAGATCTGGATTACCTGGTTGGCTTCGTTGAGTGTCGAAGCCATGGGTTTCTCCAGGTAAAGCGCCCTCTTTCGACTTAGAACCAGGCAAGCATGTTCTGCGTGAAGATGAGTGGGCGAAGCAACAATCACTCCGTCGCACTCCACTTCGTCCAACAATTCCGATAAGGTTTCAAATGCGAGAAGTCCCGGAATCTGTTCAGCAGCCAATCGGCAGGCCCCAGCGAGCGGGTCCGCAATACCTACAACCTCAACACGAGCCATCGTCTTGAGCACCGGCAAGTGAACCTGCTGCACCAGAACGCCACCCCCGGCGATCGCAATACGAAGCTTGTCTTGGCTTTTCATAAAGCCCTAATTGCGCTTGCCGTAGCTTCCTGTAATCGCCTGTCCAGGAAAAACATCTTTCACTGTCTTGCCGTCAGCGACAACGGCCACTCCATTCACGATTACCTGCGCAATCCCTCTGGAGAATTGAGGGCCTGTCTCATAGGTGCCCGTATCCTTCACTGTCTCAGCATCAAACACCGTAATGTCGGCATCTGCCCCCACTCGAATCCGCCCCTTGTTCTTCATCTGTGGTGCCATCGCTTCCAGCCTCTGTGCCGGCAGCAACGTCATCCGCCGCAAAGCCTCCATCAGCGTTGTTGCCTTCATCTCCCGCACATACTCACCCAACACCTTGCTGAACGTACCGCCGCCACGAGGATGCGCGCCCTTGGCATAAGGCATACCGTCGGAAGCAACAATGACAAATGGCGAAGCCATCGCCAGCCGGATCCATTCCGGCTTCATGCTGTGTTGAATCACGATGCCGCCTTCCTTGCGATACTTCTCAAAGGTTTCCTTGGTCAACCTCTCTCCAGTGGCTTGCCACTGCAGGTCACTGTAAGTGCTGTTCTGTGCCTCCATCCAGCCATCGTCAAAAATAGCAGATTCAATAAAGGTCGATCCCGCCGTGTAAGGATAAGCCTCCGTCGTAATATCGATCCCGCCCTTGCGAGCCATCGCAATCATCTCGAGCGTTAGCGGTAGTGATCCCCGGGCCGAACTGTTCAAATGCACGATATGCACGCTAGCCCCGCTGCCAGCGGCATTCGCAATCGCTTCCTGCACTCCTTCCTCGCCACGCCCTCTAACATGCGTATAGACAGGCACCTTCCACCTGCCAGCCATTTGATAAACGCGAAAAATTTCTGCCCTCGTCGCCCCTGGCAAGTATGCCGGAATCACGCCCAGGCCCAGCCCGCCTTCCTTCAGCCCCTGCTCCATCAGAAAGGCCATCCTGCTGTATTCCTCTTCGTCTTTGATTTTTGCGTTGCGTCCCGCTAGTGGAATCCCACTCATCGGCGCATTCGTATCAGGCTCAAGTTTCGAGGCAAACTCCTTCATCGCCTTCACCCGTGCCGATGCATGTGCGACGGTCGTCCCGTAATTGAGGAGCGCCTTGCCCTCGCGAGCTTTGAGGTATCCCGCCACCGAAGGCAATCCTGCCTCCAACTCAAGCGCGGTTGTCACTCCGTCATGCATCTGATATTCATTCGAGGCATTGTTGATGCCGTGCGAATGCAGATCGATAAAACCGGGAGATACCACCATCTTCTTTGCATCAATCATGCGCGCCCCGCGCAAGGGGCGCTCGCTGATCACGGCAATCTTCCCGTTCTTGATGCCGATATTCCGCACTGCATCCAGCCCGCTTTCCGGATCCATCACACGTCCACCGGAAATCACTATGTCGAACGTTGTTTGTGCCAGTAAAGGGAAAGTACAGATGCACAGAAAGAGAGCGAGAAAATGTAGCATTACTCTCAGCATATAAAACTACAGCTTCTGCCTCGCCCCCTGCCAGCCAGCTTTCCACTGCAGCATCAGTGCATCTACAAGCTTTGCGTTTTCCGGTGCCTTCGCAATATTGCGATTCTCTTGAGGGTCTTTCCGGTGGTCGTACAACTCAATTGCCTCTATCTTCGAGTGGTCTTTCCGCCCAACCCACACCGTAAAGCGATACCGGTCCGTCCGCATCGAGTAGCCCATCACCTTTTGCCCGCGCGGGTACTGGCTGAATGCTGCCTGCTTCCAGGGCCGATTGGGGTTCTCAAGCAAAGGCTTGAAGCTTGTACCTTCGAGATGCGCAGGTAATGACAGTCCAGCCAATTCTGCAAGCGTCGGATAAATGTCAACAAACTCAACCAGCGCCCTGCTGTGTTTACCCGCCGTCTTCATCCCCGGCGCAGAAATCAGTAGCGGTGCATTTGTGTCGTTCTCGACATTGCTGTGCTTGCACCACTCGCCGTGTTCGCCCAGCTTCCAGCCGTGATCCCCCCACAGCACAATTACCGTGTTTTGGCGCAGTCCCTGACGATCCAGTTCATCGAGCACCTTGCCAATCTGCGCGTCCGTATAGCTGAGCGAAGCGTAGTAGCCATGCTTCAGCGTTCGTGCAAGGTCTTCTGGAATGGCCCCCTTGGCAGGCATCCCCTGGTAGTTGCGCAATTCGCCACTACTTGTCAGGGCGTATTCGGGTGAATCTTCCGGATGATACGGATTGGGCGCAAGCTGAATGGTTGCCGGATCATACAGCTCCCAATACTTCTTCGGCGCGACAAAGGGCAGGTGAGGCTTGGAAAATCCAACGGCCAAAAAGAATGGTTCTTTCTTCGATTTCAGTTCCTGCAGAGTCCTGACGGCAAGATCTGCAGTTTTGCCATCTTTGTAGAAATCGTCTGCCACATCAGCCGATTCATATGCCGGGCCATCCTTCGCATTCGGTTTGTCATCGTCCTTAATGGAAGCCGTTTGAAGCTTCGCATAATTCGGAGCCTTGGGCGTTTGCCACGGTACCGTCCAGGAAACCGCATCGTCATAGCCGGCATGGAAAATCTTGCCCATCCCCTGAACAAAATACCCGTTCTGCTTGAAGTGCTGCGGCAGCGTCACAACATTCGGCATTGCCTTGCGAAAGTGAGTCACCAGATCCCAAACCTGCGTCGAATCGGGCCTTGCACCAGTGAGCAAGCTGGTCCGCGAAGGCGAACAAACAGCCTGCTGGCAATAAGCCCGGTCAAAGACCATCCCCTGTTTGGCAAGCCGGTCCAGATTGGGGCTCTTGATGTAGTCAAACCCGTAGCAACCAAACTCGGGACGCAAGTCGTCCACCGCAAAGAACAGGATGTTCGGTTTCTTTGTCTGTGCCACTGAACCAAGAGCAAAGGCGCTGCCCATGAAGAGCTGTCTACGTGTAAGTTTTGATTTCATAGTCTTAAGTCCACAAGAGCGGTTGGCGAATAAAGAAATTCCGAATCACTTCTTCAACCCTGGAATGCGCCGGCAGCTTCTTCCAAAGATCGAGATAGTCCTGACGGCCAAATGCAAGGCCACCGAAAAGTAGCGACGTATGACGCATGGGCCACTCGTTAAAATACATCACATCGGGCGGAAGCTTCCATTTCCTCTTGTCAGCGATGAACGGATACATGAACTCAATCGCCTTGCGAATCCCACGGCCATCGGCCGTCTCAAACTTCCACAGATCTTCTCCATTCTTCGAGACAATCTGGCACAGCGTCGTAAGCGCGTCCAGATTAAACAGGCAATAGCCATAAGGCTTGGTACGGCTCAGCTCCAGCGGCTGGCTTCCATCGGTGCCGATCTGTTCAGGAACAATCAGAGTCTTGAATCGATTGGCGCAATCGGCCATCAGCTTCTGGTTACCAGTCAGTTCCGCAAATGCAGCAACCTGCATCACCCAGCAAGTCGCATGATTATTCTTGGTATCGCGCTCTTCGATCCCGTTTTTGCTGGTGGTCATCCAATCCAGGTACGAAACGAACCAACCTTGAATTCCCGCAAACTCACTTCTTGTCAAAGCGCCTGTCCTGGCAATGATCGGGATCGCCTTGGCCACCTCAACAAAGTGGATCGTGTCAATGATCCCAGTTCCACGCCCAGTTGATCGGCCTTGAATCGCCTGCGCATACTGCAGGTTCGGGTTCATCCTGGTCTTCGGATTCAAAAACCAGGCCCGCAAATGAGCCGCAGCGTGGGCAGCGAATCGACGATCGCGCGACAGCATTGATGCGGCGGCCAGCGTAGGAACCTCCTGGCTCACCCGCATCAACGCATTCCGGTGCTCTACAAAGTTGGCCGGGTTCGTCATCCCGTCGCGACGCACATAGGGCAGCTCAGTTCCTTTAGGGTCTGGCCACCAGTAGTCTCCTTCGGAAAAGAAATCATTCAGCCCGCCAGCGCTTCTAGGGCTTCGGGTTGCCGTAACGGTGACTGGCTTAAGCGATAAATATTTGCCGGCATCTTCGAGCACCCGCACTCGCTCAATGGACGGCATGTCGAGAGAATTTGGTGCAGCCTGGAGCCCAGCCGGAACCATTGCCATTGCCCCCTTGAGTAAAGATCTGCGCTTCATCATGACCACCAGATTCGATTTCTCCATAGCTAACTGAAGCATACGCCGTATTGAACGCATTCTCACAAACCAGTCAAGCAGCCACCAGAGAATCGCAAAAAATAATCGCCCCTCCTTGATCGATCTTTGAATTCGCTGCCGCATTGCTGGATGAGAACGCCATGCAAGACATCATTGATCGCCTCGACAAAATCAATCAGGTCACCCCTGAAGCTGAACTCCTCGATTTGTTGAACAAAATTGCTGCCAATCCGAACGATCCCGGTCTCCGCGGGCACCTCAGCAACATGCTCAAGAACGAACGCGAAAGTCACCAGTGCTCGATCAACGTCCTCGCGGCTGGCCTTTTTGGCATCTGCCTCGGCGGCAAATACATGCTGGCTGATCATGAAGGCGGCTATCGCGTGAACCCGTTCCTACACAACCTCAGAAAGGCCATGATCGCCTGCGCGCCACTGCGCGAAAAGATGAAGGAAAACGCCGGGACCTACATCTTCTACACCGAATTCTATGAGTCGCTCTGGAACACCAGAAAACGAATCGCCGCTCTTGCCAGGGCCCACACCGGTATCGAAATGGGCAACGATCTCCTGACTGTTCTCTATTCCCTCGGCGGTTATTTCAGCAATGTCGAAACCAACATCGGTCTGCGCGACGCAAAGAAGTCGGGCGGCACCACTTGTGTCATGACGGCCAGAGCTGCCTACCATGCTGCAGGTTTGCAAATGTTCGGAGACAAGGCACCTGTTGTCGGCACTCCCGGCGGCCCTCAGTTGGAACTTGGAATTCCTGTTCAGAAAGTCGCCAACTCGGGCAAGAAATACGCTGAAGCAAGTATGCTTCGAGATGACCAGTACGCCTTCGGCGGTAAGGGCTTTGACGACAATAATGCTAACGAAGCAAACCGCCCTCAACTGGAAGTTGGCGACATTTATTACATCGATGGCGAAGGTGATTTCAGGTTCTTGCTCCGGGCTGGCGGTGCCGTAGCTGCTCACGTTGGTGTCGTCGTAGACTCCTTCGGTGGCAAGGCCGTAAGCACTGTAGACGGCGGCGCTGGAAACGGTACAAGAATCGATCTTCGGCTCAACCGAAATGTGAAATTTGCCAAAAATCTCGGATGGACTCTGGATTCTCCGGACAAGTCCTTCTCCACCGATAACATCGCAGGAGTGGATACCTATATGGCAGACTTCAAGACCGAAGATTCCGTCCTCCAATGGCTCAAGCAGCATCCGAGAGAAGGCCGAAATCTGCAAATGCAGATCGACAGGTATGACATCGACATCAAGCGCCTGGCAGCACAGCCTAAGATTGTGAGCCAGCTTGTGACTGGAAGAGCGGCCAGCATTGAGAATGTGCGAAGGCTCATCCGTCAAATGAAAAAAGACGAAAAGACCATAGGCCAGGATCGTGTCCTCAAGGGCTGGTGGAAGCCTGAGCGTTACCCCGACCTCAAGTACTGCCCCCGCGAAACCATCCAGGCTTGGCTTGCTGCCTAGTTATTGGCCAGCTTTCGCTTCAGATTGAATCGTCCTCAAGCGCGCAGAGTCCTGAATCGCATCGCTAAAGCAGGACAGGCATTCCGAGGGTTTCAACTTGCGCTGATCAATCCGCTCTGCTCGCACGATGAAGCGGCTGGGTGCCGGGCCGATAAAGTAGAACGGATAACAAGTCACCAGTGTCAGGATCTCGCGCCCGTCTGGTTCCAGCACCGCTACATCGGTCGGTGCCACAACTTTCGTCGACACCACTCGGTAGCGAAAATCAGCTTCTGAATGCGTCAGGCTGATTTCGTCACCCTTCTTGATGTTTCGCAGAGGTCGAAAGAAACTGTCCCGATGTGCCGAGAGGCCGATATTTCCAGGCACTCCCGGCCAACTCGTTCCTTCGATGTGTCCAACCGCTCGATTCAGGGCAGTCGTGCTGGTACCCTCAACGATCAATGCTGAAATTCCCAGCCTGGGGATTTCGATTCGTCCAAGACTGCCGTCGTGCCATACCGGGTTTGCGTTCAGATTTACTCTCTGTCGGCGCAACTCGGGGTGTTCGGATTGCTGGTAAATCTTTGCGTCGATAAGCACAATGCAGCAATAACCGGTCAGTACAATGCCAGTTGCAAAGAGTAGCATTTGAATCCATACCAGACCTTGGCGGAATAAACCCAGGTTTAAGCGCAGCTTCATTTCTTCACCTCGCTGGTATAGCCCGCGCGTGTCCGCACGGAAAGTTTCTCATCACTCTCCGCTTTAGCCTTGACTCGAATTCGCCGGTACGTTCCGGCCTGCTGGGAGTTGGTTGAGACGTAGCCGAGGATGTATTGATTGCGAATCTCGCGTGCGATTCGTTCGCACACCGCCGGCAAATCCTTCAGTTCCTTTGGAAAAAACGCCTCCCCGCCTGTGGCCTGCGCCAGTTTTCGCAATACGTCCGGGTTTCGGTCAGGATCGGCAGCAGCAAAAACGCCGATCGCGTAAATCATTGCGCTCGACTGGCCTGCGATCTTTAGCAACTCATCCAGGTTCATCCGGCTCGCATTATCGGCGCCATCGCTTACAACCAATAAGACGTTTCGATCTCTCTTGCCAAAGTCCAGGCGCTTCAATGCCATCGAAACCGCATCGTACAGCGCCGTCTTGCCCGCAGTAGGCGCCTCCAGAATGGCCGACTTCAGCGCGCCAGGTACACTCGTAAACTCCATCGCCAGCGGCAATCCAAAGCTCACCGTTTCGTTGAAGTTAACAACAAATAGTTGATCCTCTGAGTTACTGAATTCAAGAAACTCGAGTGCTGCCCCAATCACGTTGTCGAGTTTGCTTCTCATGCTGCCGCTGTGATCGATCACCAGGCCTACCGTTACTGGAATGTCCTCACGGCGGAATACCCGCAGCGTTTGCGCCACCCCGTCCTCTACAACGGAGAAATCGCGCTGCGTCAAATCCGCAACCAGTCGCCCGTTACGATCACGTACCGTAGCGTTTAGCACAACAAGGTCGACGTTTACAGATATCTGAAACCCGTCCTGGCTTGCTAATGCAATCGATTCCTTCACCGTCACCGTCAGCAAAATCAACAACACGACGTATTTCATATGGCCTCGATTGGCCGGTACTCCGGCTGCCACATCGCATCCTGCACCATCTGTACGATGTCGTCCATGGGCGTGCAGGAGATCCCCTCTTTTTCAGCCGTCTCAGCCACGGCAACCGCAACTGTTAGCGAAACGGTTCGCAAGTCGTCCATCTGTGGCAACAACGATGCTCCCGGCTGCCTCACTGAAACTAGACTGGACACTGCACTTGCTGCTGCCGCGATCATGCCATCACTGATTCGACTTGCCTTTGCGACAGTTGTCCCTAATGCTAGCCCTGGATACAGTAGCGTGTTTGTGATGTGCGCAATGACATGAGTTAATCCCTTGTAAGTGACAGGAGGTGAAAAAGTCCTCGTTGCAATCAGCCCTCTTCCTTCAGTCCACGCAACAAGGTCTGTTGGTGTTGCCTCGCAACGGGATAACGGCGTCGACAGGACAAACACAATGGGCCGGGCCGCGTGTTGGGCCATCTCCCGGATCATCTCTTCGCCAAATGCATCCTGTTCTCCCGATACGCCAATCAACATTGTGGGCCAAACTCGATGCACAACCTCCGCCAGGTTGATGCCGAGACTCTTTCCCTCCTCGTCTACGCCACGCTGCCAGTTTTTGGATTCGGCGCTAGGCCGAAAAAACGATGAGGGAATTTCTGACGAAGCGTCCGGTCTCTCTCCGGTCAGCAGTCCCTTTTGATCGAGACA
>JBIPMY010000439.1:0-5049 GCA_044376335.1 Bryobacter sp. | reverse complement strand
AGCAGGTTAAAGAGATAGGGTTTGGGCTGCGCCAGAGCTTCTTCTTTTGGAAGGATGGCCCCAAGCGTCTCACGGTCAAAAATGATGGAGTCGGCCGCCGGTACACTCTCTTGCGCTTCTATTCGGGCAACAGAATGGATAGGCCCGGGTGCGGTCAGACTCACATCTAATGCCGCCACCAAAACTTCTTTGGGATGGTAATCCGGTTCGGACGCCGCCCACAAGCTCTTGACCTCGATTGCGCTCTCGACACCAGTCAATGACGGGCTGCCTGGGGTTATTGGAGAGCTTGGTAGATGGAATCCTGACAGTTTTTCCGGGCCGAATGCGGTTGGTAAATCGGCCCGCTCAGGAACTATTGCCTGAAAGCAACGAGATAGATCGAATGGAAGTTGCGCACCAGCTGCCCGGGTAAAGTCGACAGCGTCGAGAGGCAGATGCTGAAATGGCTCTAATCCTGAACCAGGCAAGATTGCAGCGACCCCACATTCTAGCGCCGAGGGTGCAAAACAAGGATCAACTGGAGGCTCCTGGGCGAATTGTAGCCCGAGACCACCTTCCATCGGAATTCCTAAAACAGGAGGGGCCGAGTGAGACGAGGGGCAGGAATCAATTAAGCACAGTGTTGACGGCATTTGGCAAGCGGACAATGCCGACATTGCCTCCTCAACACTCGCAGTTCCACAAGGAGATACCAGGCCGCTGAATTCCGCTGGGTCAGCCAAGCCAGCACAAGTCATGGAAATTTCGGAGCTAGCCTCAAATTCTGACGCCTTTGAGGCCACAAGCATTTCCATTTCGGAATGCCAGGGACGAGAGGCAATCTTGCGCGGCGAGATCTGTTCGGATAGATACTCTGCAAATTCTGGCGCTTTCTCTTTTTCCTTCACCTTGCCGAGTGGCGGCTTGCGAGAGGGCTTGCGACGACTCTGATCTTCCAGCAGACGAGCAACTGCAAGTTGTTCCTGCTCATGGTGATAGGCCTGTCGATGCGCGACAGAACAAAACTCTTCCGAGGTGAATTTCTTCACCATTGGGAGTTTCTTGCCGCAGTAAATGCAATTCATCAGAGACACTACCGTCAGGGGTACTATCGGCAGGTCTACGCAGATTCCTTATATCCCTTTTTCACTTTTGAAAAAGTAATCGCGGGGCGTGAGCCCGGCGATCCTGGAGGATGAATGATTGGTCAGAATGACTTAGATAGGTTCGGGAAATCTCAACTTCGACTTCTGCAAAGAGCGATCCAACATCTCAATCGCTTCTTTCTCAACAATGGTGCGAGAGATGGCTACTTCAGAAAGCAGCATCTGGCGGCTCCGCTCCAGCATTTTCTTTTCGCGGAAACTCAGCGGCTTGTCGCCCTGGATCAGCAACAAAGTCTTAAAGACTTCAGCGATCTCGAGAAGCGAACCCTTGCTCATCTTTTCGGTGTTTTCTTTAAACCGATGCTTCCAATCCGGATTCCAACGAGGGGTGCCAGAAGCGAGAAAGTTTAAGACCTTAGCCGTTTCAGTATTTCGAGTGACCTTGCGAAGACCCACTTCTTCTGCGTGTGAGAAGGGGACCATAACGGTCATCGAACTGTAGGCTAAACGGAGCAAATAGAATCGTTCGTTTTGCGCGCCAAATGAACGAACGCTAATGTTTTCGATGGTACCGACGCCATGGTTTGGGTAAACCACTTTTTCGCCGACTTGAAAAGTCATTCGAGGACCCTCCGTGCACTTGAGATTGTTGTTACATCGTTGAAACGTGATGGCTAATTGAAGGGTAGATCGCCGTTAGACGATTGTCAACGTAGGTAGTTGCAAAAAAGTCGTTTTTTTCTCATCTTTGAGCCGATAAGATTCATTTTTTTCGCGTTGGGTACTTCATCAGCGAATTCTATAGATAAAGCTCCTTCCCGAAGAGAATACACCACGCCGAGGTGTATACTCATGCGCTCACTAGAGAGCGGAGGTAGCCGAGATTTCTGGCCATATCGGCTGCGATATTTCGGCTGGGTGAGGACGTCTCGAGGTCGGCAAAACCGCGATATCCGATCTGCTCAATCAGGGACAAAACTGTCGGGAAATGAATTCCGCCTTGCCCGAGGAGACTCGGATTATCCTTCAGATGGAACTGGCAGATACGGTCCCGGCCAAGAAGCGGGATCTCCTTGTAAATATCGTGGCCACGAGAAAACGAATTGCCAACATCATAGAAGACCCTGACCGCGTTCGATTTTGCGCGCTCCAGAATCCGAAGATTCTCGGCCGCAGAATTAGTGTTCTCCAGCCCAAACGTCACTTGCGCCTTTTCCGCCTTCGGAGCAATATTCCGCAAAAGGTCTGCCACGTAGTCCATCTCTTTTTGTGTCTCGAGCGCGCGCGGGCCGAAGAACGGAAGCAGCATGTTTCGCACTCCAAGCGCCTGATTGATGTCGATGGCATCAGAAAGCCACTTTTCACCTAGCTTGTCGTTCTTGAGCCCATTGATGTGAAGTATGTCGAGGCACGTGGACACGAGTGTAAGCTTGAGCGTTTTGGCACGCTCGATATGAGCAGCAGGGTTGTTAAAGGGCAGTTTGCCCTCGATCGGCTTGCGGCCTAACGAGACTTCAACGCCGGCAAATCCGATTTCGGCAGCTAGGTCAAGGGCCTCGAGCTTACCAGCAAGACCCAGGTTCCAGTCTGTGACACCAATCTGAAGATTCGGATTCGGCGTAGCAAGCAAGGCGGCTGCCCCCCCAGGAAGAGCCAGGAAATGTCGACGGCGCATGACTAAAAGTCTATGCGAAGAGCCACCTGCATAACACGGGCGCCATTGCCCGAACTTCCGTTCACCAGCGTCGTGATCCGGCCAAAGGAATTCGGGACTGAGAAGTTGTTGTTCGGATTATCGAAATTGGCTTTGTTCAGCGCGTTAAACATCTCAAGGCGCAGCGCAGCCTTCAATCGCTCTGTCACTGGAATTTTCTTCACAAGTGACACGTCGAGGTTATAAAAACCGGGTCCTCTGAAGTTGTTTCGTCCTGACGAACCTGTGCTTCCCGCTGGAGCGAACGCAAACTGTGCCAGCTCCGCAGCATTGAAATAGAACACACCGTTACCGCGAACCTCAACCTGCCCAATAGACCGATCTGTCCCGGTGAAGTCGGCAAGATGACTGGCAGTAGAGGCTGCCGTTCGACGTCCACTCAGAATCGGCAGGGGCCGGCCAGACTGAAAGATTCCAATCACGCCCAGATCCCAATCCCCGATGATCTTGTTCACAACAACAGGGGCGTCCGGGAGAAATCGCTTGTTGCGGCCAAAGGGCAAGGCATAGCTCGCCAGAAAGTTCATCACATGAGGACGATCTGCCGTGGTGCGTCCATAATTGGAGCGAAGATCAAAGTTGTCGAGTGGCGAACCGGCCGCAGTAAAGCCATTGCCCTCGTCTGACGAATTGTCGAGTGCCTTTGAATAGGTATAGTTCAGCGTTGCCCTAAGCCCACCAGCATTGCGGGAAAGTGACATCTGCAAGCCGTTGTAGTGACTCCGGCCCTCGTTAGCCCCGTAAACAAACTGATTGAACTGGGGAAAATTCCGAAGGTAAAAGTTACTGATACCGGCAGCACCATAACGGTTGAAGTTTGCAGCCGAGGTGTCGACCGTATTCGCCGCAGTACCGGCAAGCCCCTGATCGATCGTCCCACCACCAAGCGCGGAGACCGCATTGGTTGCAGAACCAAACAAGCGAACCAATGTATTGTTCGCACCTGGTGCAGTGCCATTTGCACGGAAGGCCTGCAATTCTCGGAATGAATTCAGAAAGTCTCCCTCGATCTTTGGCTGGTTGAGATCCCGGTTGGTAAATAGCTTCACGCCCATCGTACGCACGTAGCCAATCTCGAACACGGTGTTGCGAGCTACTTCCTGCTGGATCCCAAACGAGAAATGATGCACGTAACCGGTGCGCAGATTCGGATCCATCAACACGACTGAGGTCTGACGAGTCAGCCCTGGAGCAAGATCCGGCGCACCGGGCCGTTGCGGATACTCAGAATTCGACAGCGTGGCAACACTTCGGTTCGCCCCTGGAGTAGCATTCGGAAAAGTATTTACGGTTTGCGAAAAACCCGGAGTATTGCCATCAGCCGTATTCACAGCAGATCCAATCATGCGGTCAAAGAAGACCCCGTAGCTGCCCCGGATCGACGTCTTGCCAGTCTGGAAGGGATCCCAGGCAAAGCCGAAACGCGGCGCAAAATTGTTCTTGTCGGAGGCGAACCAGGAGTTTTGTCGAACGATCCTGAAGTCGGCGATATTCGCACTTGCATTTACCTCAGCAGCCCGATTGAGCGTCCCCTGGAAGCCATTGATTTCCGTCGGCGCACCAAGGTACTCCCACCGCAACCCGATGTTCAAGGTCAGGTTCGGGCGGATCTTCCAGTCATCCTGAAAAAAGGTTCCAAACTCTTTGAAATCGAAGTTTCTGGTTCGTGGTAGGCCCGCATCCTGGAATTGATTCAGATCACTGTAATAGGTTGTGCTGATCTGGCCAACACGGCCAAGAACATCGTTATAAAGACTCTCGAATTGTTGCCTTATGGCGGAAGTCACCCCGCTCTGTCCAACCTGAGGGCCAAGCGTTGCTGGAGCGATATTCCCGTTTACCCTCGCGAGGCTGACATTGGGATAGATACCCGCAAAGTTTTCATTGAACTGCTTGACGTGACGAAAGTTCACCCCAGCCTTAAACGTGTGCTTGCCTCGAAGGATCGTGAGATTGTCCGTAAAGTCGTTAACTGGAGTGTTCCGATTCTGGCCAAAGGCTGCATTGATTGGATCGGTAAAGAGAATGGAAATAACAGCTGGGCCTTCGGGACGATCCGGGCGCAAAAACTGCGTAAGTCCAAACTGCCGGCCAGCCCGAAACTCATTGATCAGCGAGGGTGAAAGAGTCCAATCCGATCCGAACGAAAATCCGTAGCGGTCATTCAGAATGGCACCATCTTTTTGCGACGGGAAAGTACGCTCAGCATTATTCAGGTTGTCTACAGATTCGGATTTCAATTTGGAA
>JBIPMY010000033.1:0-24767 GCA_044376335.1 Bryobacter sp. | reverse complement strand
GATACGTCTTCACGGGTGCTGCAATGTTGAGACGATGCCCGGCCGTATTCAGCCCATCCCCAACCTCAGTGTTGTTTGATGGCAACATCAAATTGAAGATGCTCCTCATTGTGGGATCAACTCCGCGGCCGGCCGGATCATTTCGCGCGACATCAAAACTCTGAACATTACCGGCTGTATCCCGCCACCGGAAAATCCCCTGCTTGGCCTCCGCTGTTGCCACCGTTCGGTTGCGGCTGACATCCTGCCGGGAATCGGTTCCTTGAAAATTCCCAAAGAAGAATACTTTGTTCCGAATCGCGGGTCCTCCAAAGCTGCCTCCGTAGATGGACTGGTTGAACTTCGGGCGGGCTGTGCCTGCAGCGTTGTTAAAAAACGTGTTGGAGTTCAGTTTGCTGTTGCGAAGAAACTCAAACGCATTGCCGTGGAATTGATTGGTCCCGGAGCGGGTCACCATCTCGATTTGAGCCCCGGCGCTGCGGCCAAATTCAGCTTTGCCACCGTTCGTAATGATGCGCACTTCTTCCACCGAATCCGTATTGGAAGGCGTCAGCGCAAGCCCAAAACGCGGAACAACGTTGTCGTTGACATCTATACCGTCAAGCCGGGTATTGTTGGAACCCTGGCGAAGTCCGTTTACCCGCGAAAAGCTCTGGTCCCCGGCATCGACGCTTACGCCAGGGTTTAGCGCAGCCAGCGCCAGAGGCCCGCGGCCGAGCTGCGGCAGAGTATCGATCTCTCGCATGCTGATGCTGCGTGCCGCCTGGGCATCGGCGGTATTGACTTGAACCGTATTGGCCTCCACCGAGATCGACTCGGAGATCTGGCCGAGTTCGAGCTTGACGGTTTGGCGCAAGGTGGCACCAGAGAATAGTTCGATGTTGCCAAGAACCGCTTTGCGGAATCCGGTGGCCTCCACTTGAATCTCATAGATGGAAGGGCGCAGACTGGCGTAGACGAACGCTCCATCGCCCGTGGTGGTGGCTTCAGCGCCGACGGTGATCTGGCGGCGACTGTCCTTTAGAATTACCTTCGCACCGGGCACACTCGCCCCAGCGGCATCTATAACCTGCAATTCAATACGGCCATTGACCACCTGGCCAAACGCGGCCAAAGAGTACAGAAAAAACGCGAAGAAGCGCAACATAAGCGGATCACCCCTTGTTTCGCAGTCTAGGGTGACCCGCCTGTTACCGGATAGTCATCTGGGACCAAATCCCAAAATGCGGGGCTTAACGGTTCGAATCGCTTGACCAACGGGAGCGCGCCGCGCCCAAAGCCATCAGCGCGCCCGCCGCCAAGGCCCAACTTGAGGGCTCCGGAACGGTGCTGTTGTTTCCAGATTGGGCCCCGTATTCCACGATGTAGCCGAACGCCCTGTCGCCGGTGGTGTTGTATGCCGACCAACGTGCCGTGGTCGGCGCACCTTGCGCTTGCGCATTGATGATCATGGCGAGGTAATTTGGCGCGCCCGCGCCCGGTGTCGTTCCCTGCGGAAAAAAGTTATTGTAGGTCAGCAATTGCCCGGACTCCGGCCCACTGACCCAGCGGAACTGTCCGTCCACATCGACATCGCTTGCAGCGAGCCACACGCTACTAGTAGCACCAAAGCCAAATATAAAGGGGAATGAAGTCCGAACAAACTCATTTTCCGCCTCAGAGGTGATCGTGAGCAGATAGCCGTTCATCCCCATGAAGGTTGAGGATTCGGCGTTGGACTTCGAGGTCCCAAAGCTAATTCCCTCAAATATACTGAATCCGAAGTATTCATAGTAGTGACCATTGCCGCCTGAGGCGACTGTCCATTGAATCGGTGCCGCAGAAAGTACGGCTGGAAGGCTCAAGCAAGACAGCAGCAAGGCCAGAATAGAATTGTGTTTCATAGTGATCCTCCGAATGAAATGAGATTTCAATGGGGATCGCGATGCCTGCCGCGAATGAGCGTCAGCTATTTTGCGCTGGATAGTACTAGTAAGCGTTGCCGACGCGGAGAGGCTTCCGGCAGCAAGGCACCGTATACCGTGAGGGCTTCGCGCGCCAGTGCTGCCGCACGGGTGGGGTCCGCTGTCGCGAGACATTCGGCGGTGAAGAACAAGCGATTGCCCCGCCAGTCGTTCGGGATCTTGCCGCCAGTCAATTGATCCACCGTCTCGTAGGTTCGAATGGCGAGAGCGCACTCGCCGCATTTGGCATAGACTTCGGCGGCATCGGCATGCAGCATCCAGGCGGCGGCGCCGGCCTCTGAGGCTCGGGATAGCGAGTTGGCAGCCAGGCTCCGGGCCTCTTCAAACTGCTTGAGGTCAGCGAGGATGCCCGCCTCGAGTAGCGGCAGTCTCAGTTCTTCAAAGATATTCACTTTGCCGGGAGACAACTTGACGGCCTCGGCCATCGATTGGCGAGCAGATTCAAGGTTACCCGCGAGCCGCTCGACCTGTGAGCGCATCCGCAACAGAGCAACCTGAAAGTACCCACCATCGGGATGAGACCGTGCGGCGGCGAGCCCGCGTTCGATCGCGGCCAGCGCCTCGGCATTGCGCCCCAGTCTCGAAAACTCAAGTGCTTCTGCATTGGCGACGGCCGCTTGTGTGACTGGTTGGAGGCCTTCGATCGCAGCGGCTTCTCCCAGCCTTCGCAAGGCATCCGCTGGCCTTGATTCGCAGCGGGAATCGGCATTGGCTCGAGCCAGCAGATAAGCAGCCAAAGCACCCGGCTCCAGTTCCTGGCGTGCGGCGGGCAACAACGCATCCGCCTCCCGGAAGCTGGCGAGCGCATCCGCGCAACGGCCAAAACGCATGAGGATTTCGGCGCGGCTCTGCCGAGTCACCAATTGAGCCAAGGGCTGCCGGCTTTGATCGGCCCGCCGCAGAGCTCGATCGGCAATCTGCAGTGCCTGCTGATCACGGCCTGCTTCGCGCATGACATAGGCAAACGCACTTTGCAGACGGGCCGCGACATCGGCTGGCGGTGCCAAGCCTCGCTCAATGCGGGCATCGGCGCGCTCCACCATCTGGAGCACGGTCAGATTCGGATTGCCGGTTTGCGCTGTAGCCGAGCTCTCGAGCATCGCAGTCAGAAATTTTGCGATCTCCTGCGCCCGCCGGGATTCGGCAAGACGTCGGGATTGCTCGTAAAGGGCATATCCGGCAAAGCCAAGCAGTGCCACCACAAGGGTCGCGACAATCGAAACGCCACCGCGGTTGCGAGCGACAAAGCGTGACAACTGATAAGTCAACGTGGGCCGGCGAGCCCGCACTGGGCGGCGATTGAGGTAAGCCTTCAGATCTTCGGCAAACTCGATTGCGCTGGCGTATCGATGCTTGGGGTCGGGCTCCATGGCCTTGCGCAGCACGGCGTCGAGATCCGGGTCGGTTCCCGTTGCGGGCGCGGTGCTCACGCCAGCGGCCCGCTCAGCCAGAGCGGCAAGCGACAAAACCTTGTGGCCTGGGGTCTGGCCGGTGATCAGTTCGCGTAGCGTCACGCCGAGGCTATAGATGTCGGAGGCGGTGGAAAGCGGCTCGCCGCGCAGTTGTTCGGGGCTGGCGTAACGCGGCGTCATTAGAAGCGTGCGGGTGGAATCGGTGAGGTCGTCCAAAAGCTTGGCGGTCCCAAAATCCACGATTTTCATTTGACCGTTGCGGTCCACCATCAGATTCGACGGCTTGAGATCGAGATGCACCACCAGGCTTTGGTGAGCGGCTTGCACCGCTTCGAGTGCGGCGATGACCCATTCGATCCGTTGCCGACGGCTCGCATGAATGCGATCGCAGTGGCGATCCACCGCCTCGCCATCAATCCACTCCATCACGAGATAGGGACGGCCCTCCCCATCGAGGCCCGAGTCGAGAAACCGGGCGATCGAGGGATGATTGAGAGCGGCAAGAATCCGCTGCTCGCGGCTGAAACGCAGCAAATCTACGGAGTCGGCCAGATGATCGATCAACACCTTGATGGCGACCGGTTGCTGCGTACCAGCCACCTCGCGCGTCCCGAGATAAACAACGCCTCGACCACCGGCGCCCAGTTTGCGCTCAATCCGGTAGGGCCCGATGCGCTCAGGAACCGGAACCGGCCCAGGCGGAATTCGCTTCTGATTCTCGTTGGCCTCGGCCTTCATCGCCTCAAGCATGTCGAGCACCTCGACCCGGATAGAGGGATCTGGTTCTCGAGCTTCGAGCCATCCGCGTTGCGCAACGGATGGCACCGCCTCAAGACTTTCGATCAAGGATTGAATTCGTTGCCAACGTGGATCAACACTCATGCGGGCCTGCCTGTATTGAGTATGCGATGCCAGCCGGAAAATCACGTCACATGGTACGATCTCGGGAAACGATGGAGCCGGATATCACAGGTGCGTTGGAGCGATGGGCGGCGGGCGATGCCGCTGCCCTCGACCGGATCGCGCCCGCGGTTTACCCCAAACTGCGGGAGTTGGCTCGATCGTTTTTTCTGCGCGAGAAGCCCGGCCACACCTGGCAGGCCACGGCCCTGGTGAACGAGTTGTTTCTCAAGCTGATCGCGCAGCGTGAGCCCAAGTTCCAAAGCCGGCTGCACTTTTACAATGCCTGCGCCCGCCTGATGCGGCTCGCGCTGATCGACCACGCGAGAGGAGTGAAAAGGGAGAAGCGGGGTGGCGCACTACAGTTTGTCCCCTTGCATGAGGATCTATCCTGGTTCAACGCGGTCGGCCCCGAGGCGCTGGATCTCGACGATTCCATGCGCGAATTGGCGGCTCTTGACCCTGAACAGGCGGAGTTGTTTGAAACCCGCTATCTGCTGGGTTGCAGTGTGGAGGAGACGGCGGAAATCTTCGAAGTTTCGAAATCGACGGTGGATCGAAAGACCCGCGTGGCCCGGGCGTGGTTATACCGCCGGCTGACTCGCGATGCGAATCTGCCGGCGGAAACTACCGAGGACTAGAAGTCGAAGCGCAGGGCGAACTGGAGGATACGCGCACCGGACTGATTCGAAGCACCCGTGGGCGTGCCCGAGATGACACCGAACGTCTGCGGTGTTTGCAGGTTGACCGAAGGCGCGTTGAAGTTCACCGTGTTCAACAGATTGTAAGCTTCCGAACGAAACGTGATGAATTTCCGCTCAGCCAAACGGAACCTCTTTACAATCGACAAGTCGGTGTTGAAGAAGCCTGGCCCGCGGAAACTGTTGCGGCCCGTGTTGCCCACTGATCCGGGAACTGGAACTGAAAATAGTGCCAGTTGCTCCGGGGTGAAGAACCGCACACCGCCTCCGAATCGCTCCACCTTCCCGATGCTGCGATCCTTACCTCTGTAATCCGCGTTGCTGTTCACTGCATTATTGGGTCCCGTGGTTAGCCCCGAAGAGATGTTGAGTGGTTGACCGGAAGTCCAGAATCCAAGAGATCCAACTTCCCACCCGGCACCAATGCGATCTAACCAGTCAGGCATGTTGCCACCGATGAGCTTGCCCTTACCGATCGGCAGTACATAGCTGGAAGACCAGTTGATCGTGTGAGGGCGGTCAATATCAGACAACCCTCGACTCAGGGAAAGATTGTAGTTATCAAAATTTCCTGTGGTACCGCTGCCATCGGCCGAGGCGTTGTCTATCGTCTTTGACCACGTATAGTTAACGGCCCCACGGAGTGCGCCAACCTGACGGCGAAGGCTGAACTGGAAGGAATCATAGTAGGTGCGTCCCGCGTTTGTCGTTAAGATCACGTTGGTGAACTGCGGAAAGTTACGCAAGTAGAACTGGGAAACTCCAGCATTCGCGTAGCGGCTGAAGTTGCTGGTATCAATCGTGTTGGCTGCTGCGCCAAGGCTTCCCTGTCGAACTGGAGTCGCGCCAATTGCGTTGATGGCCGCCGTCGGGCTTCCAAACATCCGTGTCAGCACATTTCCGGCCGAGGTGGGAGTTGCATTCGCCTGGAACGCCTGCAATTCCCGAAAGTCATTCAGAAAGCCCCCATAGACGCGAGTCTGATTCACGTTTTGGTCCAGCACTTGCTTGATCGCGCGATTCGACACATACCCGGCCTCGATTACTGTATTTCGCAAGATCTCATGTTGCAAAGTAAAGTTCGTTTGCGACACGTATGGTTGCCGGAAATTCGGATCAAAGAGGTTGATCGCACCAAATGCCCGGTCTGCCTGAGGCGTTAAAGTAGGCGTCGCCGGTGGGGCGGGCAAGGCAAAGTTGTCACTTGCCCTCACATCACTACCCGCAGTCTGATTTGGGAAAATGTTAACGGCTTGCGCAAAGCCTGGAGTAGTTGAGTCTGGGTCAATGCTGGCACCTCCAATCACGCGGTCGTAGAAAATACCCCACGATCCGCGAAGAGAAGTCTTGCCGCTCTTGAACGGGCTCCACGCAAAACCGAAACGAGGAGCAAAATTGTTGTAATCGTTGTTGTACCAGGACCTGGACTTCTTAACCGTCAGGTCGGAAATCTGACCCACTGTATTCACCAATCCTGCCGCATTCTGCATAATGTCGCCCTGCAGGCCGTCCCTCTCAAAAGGGACACCATAGAATTCGTAGCGCAGCCCAATGTTAAAAGTCAGATTTGGACGAACGCGCCAGTCATCCTGGAAGTAGCCGGCATAATCCCGGAAGATGAAATTTCGAACACGTGGCGTTCCCGTTTTCTGGAAGGTCGCAAGATCGCTATAGAAGGTTGTATTGACGGAGCTTACGCGGCCGAGCAGGTCGTTGTACATGTTGTCGTAACGTTGTCTGTCAGCCGTGGCAATTTGCGCTCCGGTAGGTCCGTTAGCTGAAGCTGGCGCATTCCCATTGCCCTGGCCAACCCCGATCGTGGGCCAGATATTGGCATCATTCGTCTGGTATTGAGTTGTCTTTGAGAATCGGAAGCCTGTCTTGAAAGTGTGATTTCCACGGATGATCGAAAGGTTGTCTGAAATCTGCGGATTTACGGGAGAATTCCGTGCCGACCCAAATCCGGTGGGAATTGGATTTGTGATCAGGTTAAAGCCGATAAGCGCCTCGCCAGGATAATTTGTGCCCCGCACGCGGCCAAACACCACAGAGGACTCTGAATAGCCCATCACAAATTCATTCAGCAACTTGGGGTTGATCGTCCAGGTGGCACCAACCGAATAGCCAGCACGAATCCCTCCCTGAGTGCCATTCGGTTGCCCGGGAAAGGTCGCCTCAGCGTTATTGAGAGAATCGGCCAGCGTCTGGGTCCGGAACCACGAATAGCGAAAGTAAGTTCGAAGATTACTGGTAGCATTCCAGTCCGTCTTCATGGTGTGTTGGTCTCCGTTGTTGTTGGCCGGAGCATTAAAGCGGAACCCCGCAGTATTCAGGCGGTCCCCTACATCCAGGTTGTTTGGAGCAGGCAGGATAGCCAGACTTTGAGCAACCTTTCTGTCGATTCCAATGCGCCGGGGGTCGTTCTGAAGAATATTGAAACTGCGTGTCTCGCCCGCCCCAGGCTGGCCGGCTGGCACAACCCAACGAAAGATACCGGCCTTGGCTTCAGGCGTATAAACCGTGCGATTACGCACCACTTCCTGCGCCGTACGAGTGCCCTGAAAATTGTAAAAGAAGAAGAGCTTGTCTTTACCGTTGAAGACCTTCGGAATGATAACCGGGCCACCGATCGAACCACCGAACTGATTTTGAATAAACTTGGGACGCAGCAACTCCGTTCCACTCGATTTATTGAAGAAGTTATTGGCGTTCAGTACCGTATTGCGGTGGTACTCAAACAGATTGCCGCTGAAGCGGTTCGTGCCCGAACGGGTGATCAGTTCCACCGTACCGCCGGCATTCCGGCCATACTCGGATTTGGCTCCATTGGTAATGATTCGGAACTCTTCCACAGAGTCGGTATTGTTGGCATTCATGGTCAAGCCGAGGCGTGGCAGCACCGCGTCATTGACATCGACTCCATCCAGGGTGGTGTTGTTAGACCCTTGCCTCATTCCATTCACACGGGCAAAGCTGGGGTCATTCGGGCTGGTGCCGAGTTGCACACCCGGCTGATAAGTAGCCAGTGCAATCGGGCCGCGGCCAAGTTGTGGAAGGGTATCGATGTCTCGTAGCGTGACAGCACGCTGAATGGTGGCTTCTGTGGTCTGCACCCGTATTGCATTAAATTCCACAGTAATGCTGTCGGTGACGGCACCCACTTCAAGCTTGATGTCCTGCCGGATGGTAACTCCAACGTTGACTTCGATGTTAGTCAAAGTCGATTTCCGAAATCCACCCGCTTCGGCAGTCAGAGTATAGATCCCAGGTTGAAGTGTCGGGAAGGTGAAAAAGCCCGTAGCGTTTGATTCTACGTTTGCCTTCACCTGAGTCTTGGTATTCACAATCAGGAGTTTGGCTCCTGGAATGGTAGCACCGGAATTATCAAGCACACTGCCTTCAAGGCGTGCGTTTTGAATCTGAGCAGAAAGACTGATAGCCAATACCAGCCCGGACAAAAGAACTCGCATGAGGATCCCCTGGAGAAAATTTGCTTTTGGGCGGGATCGGCAACCTGGATCGTAGCCTCGTGAAGCGTTGCAGAATATGTTAGCTCAGCTTTTGAAGATTCGCAAAGAGAAACCCGGCGGGCCATTGAGAGGCTTCGCCGGGCTGGTTGGGGTTTAAAGCGTTACCAGTGACTAAAAATCAACGCGAAGTGCCATTTGCATAACGCGTGCTCCGGTGCCGCTGGAGGTGTTAGCTGTTGCTGAAAGACGACCAAAGGTAGTGGGCGTCAAAATGTTCGTACCAGGCGTGGTGAAGTTCGCATGGTTGAGGAGGTTATAGGCCTCCGCACGGAACTGCATCTTAATCCGCTCGGTGATCGGGATCGGCTTGACGATCGAAGCATCCGTGTTGAAGAACCTGGGGCCACGGAAGGCATTGCGACCGGAATTGCCAATTTCGCCAGCACCAGGGAAGGTAAAGGCAGCAACCTGCGCCGCAGAGAAGTACTGCACGCCACGGCCATCCTTCACCACTTCACCAATGTTACGGTCGCCGGCGTAGTTGGCATAGGTATTGAGTGTCGAGCCCAGAGTACGTCGAGCGCTGGTCACAGAAAAGACGGTGCCAGACTGCAACACTGCCAGCCCACCGATGGTCCAGTCTCCAACGACGCGATTGACAAAACCGTTGGCGCCGCTCATGTAGCGCTGTCCTCTTCCGAACGGGAGAGTATAGCTACCCGAGAAGTTAATCGCATGCGGGCGATCAAAGTCGGCTCGGCCGCGGTTGTTGACAAAGTTGTAGTTGTCCACCGGCGCGGTAAAGCCATTCCCGTCAACAGAGGTGTTGTCGATAGACTTTGAAAACGTGTAGTTCAAAATCGCAAGCGCATTCTTCGTGCGGTGCGACAAGGTCATCTGCAATGAGTTGTAGCTGGAAGAGCCACCGTTCATGCCATAAATTACCTGGTTGAACTGTGGATAGTTGCGCAGATAGAAGTTGCTAACACCAGCAGCTGCAAATCGATTGAAGTTGCTAGCGGTTCGATCCAAATTATCGGCTACCGTACCGGCAAGCCCTTGAGCAAGATTAGTCGCACCAAGAGCAGTCACTGCGGGCGCAGCACCTCCGAAAATGCGAGCCAGAGTATTGCCGGCACTGACAGGAGTGCCACTGGCAGAAAAGGCCTGCAGTTCCTTAAACGAATTCAGGAAGTCTCCGTAAATTCTCGGTTGATTGATATCCTGCCAGGCGAAGAGCTTCGTTCCGGCGGTACGCACAAAACCCGTGTCGAGCACGGTCTTGCTGGTCAACTGGTGAGAGATCCCAAAATTGATCTGTTGCAGATAACCAGTACGCTGATTTGGATCAAAGACCACAATGGAAATGTTGCGATTCTGAGGCAAATTGGTGACCGGTGCGCCGGGCTTCAATGGGAAGTCTGCAGTAGCGAGAGTGTTCACCGTGCGCACTGCGCCTCCAGCGCCATTCGGGAAGGTCTGCGTAGCCTGAGCAAATCCAGGAGTGTTGCCATCGACAAGGCTGGAGGTTGCACCTACAATCCTGTCGTAAAACATTCCCCAATTCCCGCGGATCACAGTCTTGCCATTCTTGAAGATGTCCCACGCAAAACCAAAACGGGGAGCGAAGTTGTTGTAATCGTTCTTGTACCAGCTGTCGGCTTTCTGGATCACGGCATTGTTGATGTTTGCGGTGGTATTGAAATCATTGATACGGTCGAGCGAACCCTGGAAGCCATTGATTTCCTTCGGCACTCCAAAGTTCTCCCAGCGGATACCAACATTTAAGGTCAGGTTCGGAAGAATCTTCCAGTCGTCCTGAAAGAAGATTCCAACATCTTTGAATACTGTGTTGCGCACTCGCGGAGAACCCGCGTCCTGAAAGGTAACGAGGTCGCTATAAAAGGTCTGGTCTATCTGGCCAACTCTGCCTAACACGTCGTTGTGAAGGCCATCGAAAATCTGACGTTGGGCCGATGTAAGGCCTTGTGGGCCGAAGCTCGCAGCCGGAGCGTTTCCAGCAGAGGTGCGGCTTAGATTGACGTTGGGGAAGATACCTCCGAAATTGTAGCCATACTGCAGGATTCGGCGGAAGGTAAAGCCTACCTTGTAGGTATGCTTTCCTTTGAGAAAGGAAAGGTTATCCGTCATATCAATCACCGGAGAATTGCGCCCCTGCCCTAGCCCATTGTTGATGGGGTTGTCGTAGAGATTCGAAACCACGGCAATGCCACCGTCACGATAGGGCCGAATGAAATCCACCGAAGCGCTCTGGCGGCCGATGCGAAACTCATTGACGGTTGTCGAGTTGATGGTCCAGTCCGATCCAGCACCCCAACCCCAACGAACACCGCCTTGCTTTCCATCGGGCAAACCGGGATAGCGCTGTTCGGCATTATTGAGCGAGTCGATCGATTCATTGAACTGGCGGCTGTAGCGAAAGAAAACACGATGGTTTGGCTTGAAGTTATAGTCCACTTTGCCTGTACCCTGGTATTCCAGAGAAGGAGCGGCAACATTGAAGCGGAATCCACCAGTGTTGAAGCCATCACCGACGTCGGTGTTGTTTGGGTTTGGCATAAGAGCCATAAGCTCCCGCATCTTGGGATCGATGCCGCGGCCAGTTGGGTCATTGGCGCCGATATTGAAGTTTCCATTTGCCCAGGTAAAGATGCCCTGCTTGGCCGATGCCGTCAGCACTGTGCGGTTTCTTACAACACCCTGAGTTGTACGGCGGCCCTGGAAGTTGCCAAAGAAGAAAAGCTTATCTTTCAGGATCGGACCACCCATTTGACCACCAAAAATGTTCTGAATAAAAACGGGGCGATTCGTGCGGCTAGCGTTATTAAACCAGTTGTTCGCGTTCAGTACCGTGTTGCGCAGGAAGTTGAAGGCACCTCCGTGAAACTGGTTGCCGCCCGAACGGGTCACCATCTCGACCTGGCCACCGGCATTGCGGCCATACTCTGCTTTACCGCCATTAGTAATGATTCGAACTTCTTCCAGTGAATCGGTATTTACCGACGTCATGCTAAGCCCGAGTCTGGGCGTTACCGCATCGTTGACGTCAATGCCGTCGAGGCGCGAGTTGTTAGAACCCTGCCGTGCGCCGTTGATGCGGGTAAAGGTAGTGTCACTTGGATCCACCGATGCTCCAGGCACAAAAGCCACCAGCGAAAGTGGCGACCGTCCCAACTGTGGCAGTGTATCAATGCTCTTCATATTCACCGTTCGGGCAATGGTGGCATCCGATACGTTTACGTTGACCGCATTGGCTTCAACGGAAATCGATTCCGACACAGCGCCAACCTCGAGACCAACAACTTGCCGAATCGTCTGCGAAGCATTCAATTCCACACCAGAAACGACAGACTTGCGGAAGCCAGCAGCCTCAACGCTAATTTGATATTCACTAGGAACCACAGAGGCAAACAAAGCCACCCCAGCGGAGTCCGTTGAAAGGGGCGTACCAAAATTCGACTTGCGTCGAAGATCGGTGAGAGAAACTTTAGCTCCAGCGACTGATGCGCCAGAGGAATCCTGAACAACAATTTCCAGACGGCCATTGAGAACCTGCGCCGGCAAGATGGAACTGCTTAAACACAACAGGGCAGCGGTCGCTGCGGATCGGAGAGAGAGTGACATCCGGTTGCCTTTTCCTTGTGCGGAATTTGATTTTGTGCAGAAAGGGACTCAATCCGAGAGAGGAAGGATTCTACAAGCCCTAAGCAACAATTACAGCGATGTTAATACAACTGAAGGCGGGACGCAAAGCGGATTAGCGGCGCAAGAGATAAACCGCAACTTCGGCCGTAAGGTTTGGGAGCATTGTGACTTCGCTGTCACCGGCAAGAAATGCCCGCTTTTCAATCACCCAGCCTTCGCGCTTGCACAACATCTCAAAGTCCTTGACGGTTACAAAGTGAATGTTGGGAGATTCATACCACTCAAACGGAAATAGCTCATTTTGTGGTGAGCGCCCACTGACAAGATGAGACCAGCGCACCGACCAATGGCTGAAATTCGGGAAGCCAATGATGATGTGTTTCCCGACCCGCAAAATCTCTCGAAGCAAATCCAGCGGCTGCCTTGCCTGCTGTAGCGTCTGAGACAAGATCACGTAATCGAAGGCCTCTGTGACGTAATCCTTCAAACCACTTTCGATATCACCCTGGTAGGCCGAGGCCCCACGGGAAATCGCCCGGCGTACAAGATCACGATCAATCTCCACTCCACGGGCGTCGCAAGATTTGTTTTGTCCCAGCCAGGCGATCAGTGTCCCGTCGCCACAACCAAGGTCAAGCACGTTGCTGTTGGGAGCAACCCAGTTTGCGATAACCGAGAAATCCTTCCGCGCAAACAGGTCCTGATCGGTTGCGCTGGATCTCGGCTCATGCCGCTCCATCCGCATTGTTGTATCGAGAAAACCAGAAACCAGAATTGATTGCTCATCCACTTCCACCAGAAAAGCGTCGTGGCCGTAATTGGACTCTAACTGAACGTAGGCCACGTCCTTGTTCCGGGCACGTAAGGCACTCACAATTTCCAGCGACTGATAGCTGGGATACAGCCAATCCGAAGTAAAGCTAATCACCAGGAAGCGCGCCTTCGACTGATCGAGCGCCGCAGGCAACGTCGCGTGATTTGCTGCCAGGTCGTAATAATCCATCGCCTTAGTGATGTACAGGTACGAGTTGGCGTCAAAACGGTCGACGAAGCGGCTCCCGCGATAGCGAAGGTAACTCTCAACTTCAAACTCGGCGGAAAAATCGAATGAAAAACTGTCCTTGCTGCGCAACCGCCGGCCAAACTTCGTGCGCATCGAATCATCACTCATGTACGTGATGTGCCCCACCATGCGGGCCACCGACAGCCCGCGCGCCGGCTTCGTATTGTGAGCGATGTAATTGCCGTCGTGGAATTCCGGGTCAGCCATAATTGCCTGCCGACCCACTTCGTTGAAAGCAATTTGCTGGGCGCCATGCCGCGCAGTAGTCGCAACCGCAAGGCAACTGGCCACACTGTCAGGAAAGGCAACGGTCCATTCCAGCGCCTGCATCCCACCCATCGAGCCACCGGCCACAGCCAGCAACTTCTGGATACCAAGGCTCTCGACGAGCAGTTTCTGCAGCCGCACCATATCGCCGATCGTGATCATCGGAAAGTGCATTCCGTACGGTTCGCCCGTCTTTGGATCGATCGATGCTGGCCCGGTAGTACCACGACAGCCACCAAGCACATTCGAACAAATAACGAAATACTTGTTCGTATCGATCGCCTTGCCAGGGCCGATCATGTTGTCCCACCATCCGGTTTGCCCGTCTTCCTCAGATACCCCGGCAGCATGCGAATCTCCCGTAAACGCATGACAAATCAGCACGCCGTTGGTCCGCTCCGGGTTCAATGTACCGTAGGTCTGGTAAGCCACCTCCACCGGGCTCAACACGGCTCCCGCTTCAAGAGAGAGTGACTCAAAGTGAGCGATTTGCGTAAAGGCCTGGAGCGTCGTACTGGCTGACGTGGACATATATAGTGTGAAACCAAGTTTAGCAATCACACGGTGTCGTGTTAAATTAGGAAAAATCCCCCCAACAAGGAGAACACAAGGTTGAACACTGCCTTGCTCGCCCTGGAAGACGGCACGGTCTTCGAAGGCAAAGCCTTTGGTGCGCCCGTAGATAAAGCGGGTGAAGTGGTTTTCAATACCTCGCTCACCGGTTATCAGGAAATTTTCACGGATCCGTCCTATGCGGGGCAAATTGTCGTTTTGACAAACCCGCAAATTGGGAACTACGGAACCAACGATGCCGACAATGAGGCCGGACGGCCTTTTTTTGAGGGTCTGGTAGTCCGAGAGTATTCCCCAGTTGCCAGTAACTGGCGCAGCGATGCCGATGCGGACTCGTTCCTCTCAAAACACGGCATCCCCGCCGTGACCGGGATCGACACTAGAACTCTTGTGAGAAAACTCCGCATGGGCGGTGTCTTGCGCGGGGTGATCTCGTCCACCAACCTCGACCACAAAGATCTGATCGAGCGCGCAAAGAGCATCCCCTCCATGGCAGGGATGGACCTCGCCACGAGAGTCACCACTCAGCAAAATTATTCCTGGACTGAGGGCGTATCCCCGGTCTCGGAATCAGAAGTATTGCTTGCCGGCTTGGCTCCTCGCTTCAATGTAGTCGCCTACGATTTCGGCATCAAGCGCAACATCCTCCGGCGTCTCGCCCACGTTGGTTGCAACATCACTGTAGTGCCAGCTGGCACCAGTGCTGAAGATGTTCTCTCGCTCAAGCCGGATGGCATCTTCCTCTCTAATGGCCCCGGAGATCCCGAACCTCTCCAATACCAGGCTGCACAGATCCGCAAACTGATGGGGAAAGCTCCGATCTTCGGCATTTGCCTCGGCCACCAGATTCTTGGCCTGGCTCTCGGCGGCAAGACCTTCAAACTGAAATTCGGTCACCGCGGCGGCAATCACCCCGTCCTGAACAAGATCACCAACAAAGTAGAAATCACCGCGCAAAACCATGGTTTTGCCGTTGATCCCGACTCGCTCAACCAGAACGAAATCGACCTGACACACATCAATCTCAACGACAACACGCTCGAAGGCCTGCGCCACAGAAATCTGCCTCTCTTCTGCGTGCAGTACCACCCCGAGGCCGCCCCTGGCCCACATGATTCGCAATATCTCTTTGACGATTTCGTCAAGCTGATGGACGAGTGGAAAGGGAGCAAGTAGAAAATGCCACGTAGAGACGACCTCAAGAAAATTATGATCGTGGGCTCCGGCCCAATCGTCATCGGCCAAGCTTGCGAATTCGACTACTCAGGCACGCAGGCCTGCAAGGCACTGCGCGACGATGGCTACGAAGTCATCCTGATCAACTCCAACCCGGCTACGATCATGACCGACCCGGACCTCGCCGACCGCACCTACGTCGAGCCCTTAACGGTTGAATTTGCTACCGAAGTCATCAAAAAAGAACGCCCCGACGCACTGCTTTCCACAGTAGGCGGGCAAACTGGCCTCAACCTTTCGATTGCCCTCGCCGAAGCAGGTGTGCTCGAACAGTACGGCGTTGAACTGATCGGCGCAAAGGTAGAAAGCATCAAGAAGGCCGAAGACCGCCTGCTCTTCAAAGATGCAATGAAGAAGATCGGCCTCGATCTCCCGGAATCCCAACTGATCACCAACGTCGAGGACGGCCTCGCTTTTGCCCAGCGCATCGGCTATCCGCTCATTCTCCGCCCCAGCTTCACCCTCGGCGGCACCGGCGGCGGCATTGCTTACAACACTGAAGAACTGATCGAGATCCTTGAGCGCGGCCTCGACCTTTCCCCCGTCCACGAAGTGCTCGCGGAAGAGAGCATGCTCGGCTGGAAAGAATACGAGATGGAGGTGATCCGCGATTTGGCCGACAACGCGATCATCGTCTGCTCAATCGAAAACTTCGACCCGATGGGCGTCCACACCGGTGATTCCATCACTGTCGCTCCAGCCCAGACGCTCACAGACCGCGAATACCAGATGATGCGCGATGCGTCCCTCGCCTGCCTTCGCGAGATTGGGGTCGACACTGGCGGCTCGAACGTACAGTTCGCCATCAACCCGGCCAATGGACGGATGATCATCATCGAGATGAATCCGCGTGTCAGCCGCAGTTCAGCGCTGGCTTCGAAAGCAACTGGATTCCCCATCGCCAAGATCGCCGCAAAGCTCGCTGTGGGCTATCGTCTTGACGAACTGAAGAACGACATCACCCGCGTTACCCCAGCCTGCTTTGAACCCACCATCGACTATGTCGTGGTGAAGATTCCACGCTGGCAGTTCGAAAAATTCCCGGGGGCTTCCTCAACTCTCGGCACGCAGATGAAGAGCGTCGGCGAAGTCATGTCGATTGGACGTACCTTCCGCCAAAGCCTGGGCAAAGCGATGCGGTCACTCGAGACTGGCAAGAGCGAAAAGGCTGACGTCTACGAAGAGAGCTTGATTCGTCAGCGACTCATTACGCCCACTCCCGAGCGCCTCAACTACATCCGCTTCGCCTTCGAGCGCGGCTGGACCATCGATCAGGTTCAGGAATTGACCGCAATCGACCCCTGGTTCCTGCGGCAAGTGAAGGACGTAATCGACGAAGAGCAGAGCCTCAAAGGCCGCAAGCTCGAAGACCTCGACGCCGCCACGCTGCGCCAGGCGAAACGGGATGGCATCTCTGATGTCTACCTCGCCAAGGCCACAGGAGCCACCCCTGACGCTGTTCGCAGCTACCGCAAAGATCTCGGAGTCGCCGCTGTCTTCAATCGCGTCGACACTTGCGCCGCTGAATTCGAGAGCTTCACTCCCTACCTTTACTCCAGCTACGAGAGCGAATGTGAAGCCGAGCCAAGCACACGCAAAAAAGTCATGATCCTTGGTTCGGGCCCCAACCGCATCGGCCAGGGCATCGAATTCGATTATTGTTGCTGCCATGCGGCCTATGCCCTTGGCGAGTTTGACCACGAAAGCATCATGGTCAACTGCAACCCCGAAACGGTATCCACCGACTACGACACCTCAGATCGTCTCTACTTTGAGCCACTCACCCTCGAAGAAGTTCTCAATATCTTCGATACGGAAAAGCCCGACGGAGCTATCGTACAGTTTGGCGGCCAAACTCCTTTGAATCTCGCCGTGAGCCTTAAGAAGCACGGCGTCCCCATTATCGGTACCCAACCCGAAAGTATCGACCTGGCCGAAGACCGCAAGCTTTTCTCCAAGCTACTGGTGGAACTGGATATTCCTTCGCCCGAAAACGGCACTGCCACCAACGTAGAAGAAGCCTGCGAAGTTGCCCGAAGGATCGGCTACCCGGTCCTGGTTCGTCCCAGCTTCGTTCTCGGCGGTCGCGCTATGGTTATCGCCTATGACGAAGACATGGTGCGGCGCTACATGCAGGAGGCCGTTCACTTCTCGCAAGATCGCCCTGTCCTGGTGGATCGATTCCTCGAAGATGCCGTCGAAGTCGACGTCGATTGTCTCAGCGACAGCGACGACGTGCTGATCTCGGGCATCATGGAGCACATCGAAGAAGCCGGCATCCACTCTGGCGATTCCAGTTGCGTTCTCCCGCCCTATTCACTCACCGAAACCGATCTCAAAACGATCGAAGAGTACACAGTAAAACTCGCCCGCGCACTCAAAGTGGTCGGCTTGATGAACGTTCAGTACGCAATCAAGGACGGTAAGGTCTACGTCATTGAAGTGAACCCGCGAGCTTCGCGAACGGTTCCTTACGTCAGCAAAGCAACCGGGATCCCGCTGCCGAAGGTGGCAGTTGGCCTCATGCTTGGCCACAAACTGAAAGACTTGGCCCACCTCACCGGTGGCCGAACCAGCGGAGTCCTCAGCGTCACCAAGTTCTTCGTCAAGAGCCCCGTTCTGCCCTTCCACAAGTTCCTCGGGGTTGACCCGGTACTTGGCCCAGAAATGCGTTCTACGGGCGAAGTTATGGGCGTCGGCGATACCTTCGGTGAAGCTTTCGGTAAAGCTCAGTTGAGCGCGGGAGTTCCGCTCCCGGCCAGCGGCACCATCTTCATCAGCGTCAACGATAAACACAAGCCTGAGGCAGTTGCGATTGCCGTCAAGCTTAAGGAATTTGGGTTCCAGTTTGTCGCCACACGCGGCACAGCAAACGCGCTGAATGCTGCAGGTGTGCCTTCCAAAATCGTTTACAAGGTAAATGAAGGGCGCCCCAACGCAGTCGACCTCATGAAGACCGGCACCCTTCAGCTCGCCATCTACACAACGATGGGTAGCGTGAGCTTCGGGGATGAAAAGGCCATTCGCCGCGCCGCCATCCAGTATCGTGTACCTTGCATCACCACAATGTCCGCGGCAAAGGCCGCAGCAGAAGCGATGGAGGCCAAACAGACAACCCCAAATCGCGTCTGGAGTCTTCAGGAGATCCACGCCAAATAGAGTTGTTAGGTTAAGTTTTTTCCAGATTGAGCGAATTCTTCAAGGTTGGCCCCACTAGTACGATATGGAATCTAAGTAGATAAGCTACTTGGAACTGACACTGAAGGAGACTACACAAAAATGAAAAAAATCATGACCATGACCTTGGGCCTCGCGCTCGTATTTGGCTTGTCCGCTGTTGCGTCCGATGACAAGAAGAAGGACGACAAGAAGGAACACAAGGACGACCACAAGAAGAAGAAAGATCACTAGACTCTTTCCGCACTCCATTTGCAAAGATCTCCAGGGCCCCGGTTTTCACCGGGGTCCTTTTTTGCGTTTGGACATATTTTTGAACTAAATCTCCCCTGTTCTCAAATACTTGGGATTTTCCTCGCATCAACCGTCAATACGCTGTGGTTATCGTGGCGTTGGCGGGAGAACACAATTCTCTCCGCTTTTCAGTATTGAAGCTCGAGGTTCAAATGAGCGACAGCGGAATGTTTCCAATCAATGATCTTTATGTTTTCCCGTCTTTTCAGACGCGGGATGATTACTTCAAAGCCACTGGCGAAGAGGCCCCCGAATGGGATCCAAATCGTCCAGTCAAATCCTGGTTCGATCCGGCAGCCCGGAACACCAACAAGCGCACCTTCCTGTACGATGTCGTGCTGATGTACGACAGAAATGGCATGGTATTGCCAGACGAAAAGGGCATACCCCAAGTAGAGCAATTGGCTCTATTGCGGGAAGAAGCCGCACGAGTCAACATGCTACCCCGTGAGAAAATGGTTGATTACGGCCCTGGCTCCAAAGTTGCTCCGATCCCGGTTCCCATGCGTCCCCTGAAGGCGACCGAGGAATTAGTATTTACCTTCGGCGGCGTAGTAGCTGTCCGCATTAAGGATGCGTACAAGTCTACAGTCAACGCCTTCACGGTAAATGACAGGCAACTGCTGGAAAAGATTGCGCAAAAGCTAGGCGTCGTCTAATTTTTAGCCAGAAGAACAAAGCCCCCATGCTCGCGCATGGGGGTCTTTGTTTGGGTGCGGACCCTATATATTTGGGGAAATATATAGGGGGGGTTGGGAGCTTTTGGAATCCGTTAAAGTTCCGCTCGCTCAACCTTTACTAGTCTAGCACAGGAATTTCGAAATTTGCAACAAAAGCCGATCTTTTTTCAGGCATCGACCAGTTGGTCCCCAGCCCTTTTCCGGTGAAGGTATTCGCAAGAGTGTAGCCAGCCATCGCATGCGATGTCGGCGTGAGAGGCGGGTAGTAGGTAGATTCATGACGGCAGATCTGATCAGACGTCACAATCGGACGGGTTTCAATCGAAGCCAATTCGCCAGCGCTCAGCTTGGCACGTACAGTGTGCATGTTATTGTCAGCAAAAGTCAGGCTGATTGGCCGAACTTCCACCGAAACCACATCCGCAAAGAGGTCACCACCCATCCGCTTGGCAAACTTGATGAGAGCCGCACGCTGGATCGAGCTCGCTTTCTCATCCACAATCAATACGCTCTTGGTTGGATTTACCGGATTCGCAATATCACCCAGAGTCGTGGTGGCACGAATCACACCAACAACACCAAGCCCCTTCAGCGAAACACCATCGATCGACCCCTGGTCGATCTTCCAGCCCATCACGGCCAGATCACCAACCAGGTTGATTTCAGAATTCGCATAGCAGGCGCCGGTATAGACGTCGGCATTGCGCGCTTCGATATAAGAGCCAGAGATTTTCGCGGTCGGCAGGGTAGCGGCCGAAGCGATGGATAGGGTAAGAGCGAAGCCAATAAGCGTTTTCATCGATTCAATCCTTAATCTAAGTCTATAACGGCTGATAGCACGGACGTGTCTCGTTGCAATCGTACTCATCGACAGCCTTCGAATCAGGCCCGAGACATTTCTGCGTATTGTGGCACCAGAAGAGGCGATCATTCGAGTGCGGAACAGTCGGATCCCATTCCGCCTCGATAAACATTCCCTTCCAGCGAAGCTTGGCGCAACGGTCGTCATCGCGGTCGAGACGAACGATTCCCGGTAGCTCCATACGTTAGACCCCTGCAGCCTGAAGCAGCGCACGCTTCACAGCAACACGCGCAAGCTGGATCTTGTAAGCATTCTGGCTCAGCGGCTTGGCACCCTGCACAGCAGCATCGCCAGCAGCCATTGCCAGATCAGCCGTGAGTGTTTTACCAATGAGAGCCTTCTCTGCCCCGGCCGCATGATAAGGCGTAGGCCCAACATGGCCCAAAACGATGCTGGCCGCAGAAACGGTATTGCCCTTCATCGTCAGGTTCACGCTGGCAGTAGCCAGTGGCCAATCGAGTGCATCCTTCTGGCGTACCTCGTAGGTAGCGTTTTTGCCGCCAGCCGGAATCGTGATTTCCGTAAGGATTTCGTTGGGCAGAAGAGCGATTTCCCGTGCGGTGTTCGATTGTGGCGCAACAAAGAACTTCGCAACGTCAACTTCCCGGCTTGCCGAAGCACTTACCAGCTTCACCTTGGCACCCAAAGCAACCAGAGCAGGCCCGAGACTCGAAGCACTCACAAAATGCGCAGCGCCTTCAGGGAAGATTGCATGATACTTGTTCTCGCCTTCAGCGACCAGACTCTTGCCGTCCTTCTGGCCAAGAACGCCATGTCCAAGCCGGAAGTACCAGCAACGCGGGCGCTGGCAAAGGTCGCCGCCAACGGTACCCATGTTTCGAATCTGAGGGCTCGACACACCGAGCGCAGCCTGGCTCAGGCTCGGGAACATCTGGCGAACCATTGCGTTGCTCGCCAGTTCATCAAAGGTAACAGTCGCACCAATGCGAAGGCCGGTCCCGGACTTCGAAATGCCACCCAGTTCCTTGATGTTTTTGATATTGACGAGGCGGGCCGGGCTCATCACGTAGTCCTTCATCAGGCTCAAAACATCGGTTCCACCAGCAAGTACTACAGCCTCAGACCAGGAAGAACCGAGCGCTGCGGTAGCTTCCTTCAAGGTCGTAGCGTTGACATAAGAAAACTGATTCATTAGGCGCGGCTCCTTTCCATGTTCTTTGCGTAAAGCGCAGTTAGAACGTGATCCGGGCTTAGCGGAACACGTGGCACACGAACACCAATTGCATTGGCAACAGCATTGGAGATGGCTGCAATTGTTGAGATCGCCGAGGGTTCTCCCAAGCCAATCACTCCACGCTTGTCGTTATCGGGATGCACATCCATGTGAACCACAATCTCGCCGATATCCTTGATGCCAGCTAACTTGTAGAACTCCATGTCAGCGTTGAGGACACGACCAAGAGTTTCATCCATCACGCGCTCTTCCATCAGCGCACCGCAAATATTCATGATGATGCCGCCGTAGACCTGGCTTTCAGCCGTCTTGGGATTCACAACCAATCCGCAATCGGCTACAGCAACCATCTTGTTCATCTTCACCACACCGGTTTCGGTATCAACGCTGACGTCAGCAATCTGAACTCCGCCAGCACCCTGAGTATTCAAACCCATCGGGTTTTTCGGGTCATTCTTGCCGGTTGCCGAGATGGAGCTTACCCCCAACTTCTGACAGGCAGCCTTCCAGGCCATCGACTTGCTTGGGTCGCCTTTCACCTGAATCTTCCCACCGACAGCTTCGAGATTCGCCGGGTCGGCGTTGAGTGCAGGTGCCACCTTGGCAAACAACTCTTCGAGAGCATTCACCGCAGCCTTGCGAGTAGAAGAAGAAACTCCGCCAACCGTGGTCGAACCGCCCGAGGGGCCGCTCACGGGGTAAGCATTGTCACCGATCTTCACCTTGATATCGGGCACGGTAAGGCCAAGCGATTCGGCAGCTACCATTGCAACAACAGTGCGAGTACCGACTCCAAGATCCTGAGTTCCCTGCTCCAGTTCTACACTTCCATCGGGATTGATCTTGATGCGGCATTCGCTCGGATGGCCAGCGCCACCCCAGGTGGACATTGCAATGCCAAGCCCGCGCTTGATATGGCCCTTGCCACTGTCACCACGCTGATGCCATAGCTTCTTCCAATCGGCCATTTCCTGAGCCTTGCGGATCTGGCGCTCATACAGCGGTGCACGAGCGGTGAAGCCAATATTTTTGATCAAAACTTCAGCCGGATCCATCTTGATCTTCGCCGCAAAATCTTCGATTGCAGAGAAGGTTAAGAAGCAGGCTTGCTGGTGATTCGGCGCGCGCCATGCACGAGCTCCACCAGTATTCGTTGATACGGCAGCGTGGTTCAACCGCCGATTCGGAATCCCCGTGTAGATGTAAGGAATTGGAGGCATACCGCCACCGGTGAAGCCACCCGTCGCCCAACTCTCGCTCTGCCACGCAGTGATCGTGCCATCCTTCTTGCCCGCCACCTTGATGTTGGCGTAGGCCGAAGGACGTACCCCGGCAATCGTTAATTCCGTAGCGCGATCCAAAAACAACTTAACGGCCTTGCCGCCAGAATCCTTGGACAAATTGGCGCATTCCGAACCCCAAATGTCAGATGGGAACTTTGAGCCAAAGCCGCCGCCCATGTAGTCCATTGAGACGTGAATCTGAGAGGCAGGAATTTTCAGCTGCTGTGCCAGATCGCCAGCAACAGTAGATACAGCCTGCGTCGAGGGCCAATACTCCATCTTGTCGCCCTTCCACTCAATCACCTGCCCATGCGGCTCAAGGCAAGAGTGGGTGAGAACTGGAATCGCATAATAGCCTTCGGCAACAGCATCGGCGGCCTTGATTGCTTCATCAACGTCACCTGTGGTTTGCTCACCAGCAGGCTTGGCACGAGTACCGGCCTTGGACTTCTTCTCTTCACTTACAAAGTGCGGCAGCACGTTGTACTCAATCTTGATCGCGCGCGCGGCATCACGGGCACGAGGCTCGGTATCAGCCGCCACCCAGGCCAGCTCAGCACCTGCCCATTGAATTTCCGTTCCAGCCGGAGCCGTGATGCGGATTGCGGTTACCCCAGGCATCTTCTTGGCCTCGGTCGCGTCAATGCTCTTGATCGTACAGTGGGCATGGGGCGAAGTCACAATGATTCCGAAAACCATCCCCTGGCGGTTAACGTCGCTCGGGTACTTGGCGCGACCACTGGATTTGGCAAAGCCGTCCAGCCGGTTGTGCGGCTTGCCGATCACCTTCCGCTGATCCATCGGGGGCCATGAATAATTAGGCATTGTTGGCTCCTTTGACTGACTTGCCGCCACGAAGCGCTTGCGCGGCTTCCAGCACGGCCTTGCGAATTCCCACGTAGGTGCCGCAACGGCAAAGGTTGCCGCCCAGACCCTCTTTCACCTGCTCATAAGTCGGGTTGGGATTCTTGTCGAGAAAGCCCTTCGAAGCCATCACAAAACCGGGGGTGCAATAGCCACACTGTTGGGCATCGTTGTTCACAAAGGCGGGAACAATCGGGTGTATCCGGCCATTGGCAGTCAGGCTTTCAATCGTCTCGATCTTTTTCCCCTGTGCGTCGATGGCAAGAATCGTGCAGCCATACTGAACCTTGTTATCGACGATCATTGTGCAGGCTCCGCAGGTTCCGCGATCACAGACGCGCTTGGCACCGGTATGATCCAGCTTGTTTCGAAGCGTGTCAAGAAGGGTCTCTCGAGGCTCTACGCTGAGCTTCAGAGGCTTACCATTCACGGTAAGAGTGATGGGTACAGCGGCGGGCCCCATAGCTGCCACGTTTGCCTGGGCTTGCGCTTCTTCAGTAGTGGCGAGGATGCCTACAGCGCCGGCGCCAGTGCCGACACCCTGCATGAAACCTCGTCTTGAGAATGGTGTTTTTGTCTTGGAATCTTTAGAATTCAAGGCGCACTTTTCCTTTCCGGGGGACAGTGAGTCACCGTGAATATATCATGCGACGGCTTCGGCTTCAGCAGGAGCTGCACCGATTCTGCAAAACTGGTTCAAGCAACAATGAAAACCGCAGATTACGGAATTGACAAACCGGAACGAGTTCGCGCACTTGCCATGGTGGGCCTTGTTCTCATTGGCACGGGACTCGCGCAGTTTATTGCACTGCAGGGCACTGTAGAAATTTGGCCCGAGCTGATTCTTTCCATTTGCTTATGGATTGGAGTCCTCCTTCTGGTTGTTGGGGGCGTGATGTTGTGGTCCAGCATGTCGGGTAAATTCGGCCTCGCATGGAAAATGCTGGAAGAGCTGAAGTGGGGTGGCAGAGAAAAAGTTCTCGACGTAGGTTGCGGCAGAGGTCTCCTGACGATCATGGCCGCACGCAAAGCCCCGTTCGGCGAAATCATTGGCATCGACATCTGGAGCCAGGAACAACTCAGTGAAAACACAAAAGAGGCCGCAACAGAAAATGCTGAAACCGAACGTGTCCTCGACCGCGTCCGATTTGAAGACGGGG
>JBIPMY010000199.1:0-10736 GCA_044376335.1 Bryobacter sp. | reverse complement strand
AATCTTCGACAGCACCGCATCGAGGGTCTGCTCCTTGCGAAACACATACTCCCCCGCCTGAAACTTCTTGCCTGGATGTACAGCCCGCCAGAGCCAGGTCTGCAGGGGGCTGCGCAAGAGGCCTTCCGCTTCGAGAATTTCGCCGATGCGCATTGTGGATGCGCCCTTGGGAATCTCGACAAACTTCTCCCCTTCATATGAAGGAATCGGCTGGCGGTAAATCCCAAACAGAATCAGTACCGGGAGGCTGACAACAAAGAGGAGTAGAAGGACTTTCTTCATTGGTGATCGAGGGAATGCAGATAGCCTTCCAGAATCAATGTTGCCGCAAGCTGATCCACCTTGCCCTTGCGTTCTTCGCGGCTCCAGCCATATTCATCGAGCACACGGTGTGCCTGCGAACTGGTGAGACGCTCATCCCAAAACGTCACTGGCAACTTCGAATACTGCTCGAGCCGCCCGGCGAATTCGCGCACCGCCTCAGATTGCCGCGACATATCGCCAGACATGTATTTCGGGTCGCCAAAAACAAAAAGCCCCACCTCGCGATCACGGGCCAACTGCGCCAGGTACGCGATATCCTCGCGAACTCGCGTCCGTGTGTAGGTGGGCAATGCTTGTGCTGTGACACCAAAAGGATCAGAAAGAGCAAGGCCAATGCGGCGTTTGCCAAAATCTAGCCCCAAGATGCGTCCAAAGGGTTGAGCCATCGTAGCGACTCTTCTAGTATGGAGTAACAGGACAGGGATGTCAGTTCTCGCTTCAGCCGGAAATACAAATGAAACAAAGGGCGCGCCAGCCAATGCGGGCGGGTCCAATGTGGCCACGCGCATTATCGCCGTCGCTTGTATCATCGCGATGCTCTACTATGGCCGCGCCTTTTTCGTAACCCTCATCAGCGCCGTCATCATCACCTTCATCCTCCAGCCCTTTGTCATCGGCTTCATGAGCTGGAAGATCCCCAGATCCATCGCCAGCTTCCTCGTCTGTTCGATGTTCGTTCTGCTCGTTTACTTCTCCGGCCTCGGCCTCGTCACTCAGGCCAGCGGCCTGGTAGACGACCTGCCCGGCTACGGCAAGAAGATAGGTGAACTCATCGATGGAGCCGCAGACCGCCTCGCAGACCTCGAACGCAGCATGTCCCAGATGATGCCCAAAAAGATTCAGGAGCAACAGGCCCAGCAACTCGAGACTCAGAAGAAAGGCCGCCGCTCACGCATCGTCGTCCCCCCGCCAGTAGACCCTAACGCCCCGGCCCCGGTTCAGGAAGTCAGAATCAAACAGGAAGAATCTCCACTCCTGGGCTTCCTTTATTCGCGCTTTGAAACCATCTACAGCGTCACCCTGATGGCCAGCTTCGTACCCTTCCTCGTCTACTTCATGCTGAGTTGGAGCGATCACATCCAGCGTGCCTTCCTCACCATGTTTGAGGGGCCAGACCGCGCCATCGCCTCCAAGAGCATGGAGAGTGTTGCGAAGATGGCCCGCGCCTACATGGCTGGCAACTTCGTTCTTGGCGTGATCCTCGCTATCCTCAGCACGATCTTTTTCATGTTCATCCAGCTCCCCTATCCGCTACTGATTGGCCCCTTGAGCGGATTCTTGAGCCTCGTCCCCTACATCGGCCTGCCCCTCGCCCTAGCCCCACCAGTGCTCGCAGCACTGCCGGTCTACGCCCAGCTCAGCGGCTACCTGCTGATCGCCAGCGGCGTCGGCACACTGCATCTCTTCGCCCTCAACCTGCTCTATCCCAAAATTGTCGGTGGCCGGGTACACCTCAACCCCCTCGCCGTCACTATCGCCCTCATGTTCTGGGGCCTCATCTGGGGCGGCATCGGCCTCGTCCTCGCCGTGCCCATCGTCGCCGGAATCAAAGCAGTGTGTGATAACGTGACCTCTTGGAAACCTTACGGAAAACTGCTCGGAGATTAAAAATGAATCGTCGTGAACTGATATTGGCGCTCAGCGCTGCCGGTCTTCTTGAGGCCAAAGGCCTCGACTGGTCACGCTTCGCTATCCTCACCGACGAATGCGCCGGCTCAGAAGCCGATGCCATCGCCTTCGCCAAACAATACGGCCTCAAGTGGGTCGAACTTCGCGATACCCCGCGCGCCCAGGACCGTACCCGCAAAAGCGAAACCTACTTCCGCATGGAGCCCGAGCGGCTCAAACAAGTCCGCGCAGACCTCAAAGCTGCTGGACTCAAAATCAGCTTCCTCAACACCGGTCTTCTCAAGTTTGGCCTCCCCGGCACAGAGCTCAAGATGTCACGCCCGGAGTCCGCCGAAAACAAGACCAAACGCGAAGCCCGCCAGCAAGCCCAGTACGCCGACAAAATCAAAGACCTCGAACTCGCCATCCGCGCCGCTCATGCCCTCGACGTCTCCCAGCTCCGCGTCTTCGCCTTTGTCCGCGCCGTTGACGTCCCCGCCATCTGGGATCGTGTAGCAAACGAGCTCGGCGAATATGCCCGTGTTGCCGAAAAAGGCGGCATCACTCTGCTGCTCGAAAACGAATCCAGTTGCAACGTAGCCACCTCGAAAGAACTGGCCGACATGACCCTCAAGGTCAACTCCAAAGCTCTTGGCATGAATTGGGATCCTGACAATACCTTCGCCTTCGGCGAAAAAGCCTGGCCCGATGGCTACAAAGCACTCCCCCTCAAAAAACTCGGCAACGTCCAGATGAAGGCCGGCAACGTCATAGGCCCCCGCAAGATCGACTGGACCTCGATCATTAAAGAACTCAACAAAGATGGCTACAAAGGCTGCATCGGCCTTGAAACCCACATCTTCGACGGCACACTGATCGAAAAAGCCCATCTCTGCATGAAGGAAATCAAAACCTACTTCGCTTAACCACCTGGTTGTCTTTACACTGGTAGGTAATGCACGATCTGCAATTGTTCCGTGGCCACCTCGACCAGACGGCCGAGCGCCTCGCCAGCCGCAAGTTTGAACTCAACAAAGACGCCTTCCGCGCCATCGACGTCCGTCGTCGCGAAGCACTCACCGAAGTTGAGACCCTCAAGGCAGAGCGCAACGAGCGCTCCAAAGACATCGGTGCCCGCAAAAAAGCCGGCGAAGACACAACCGAACTCCAGGCCAGCGTCCGCGCCATCGGCGATCGCATCATCGAACTTGAAAAGGGCTCGGAGCTTCTAGACACCGAATTCCAGGATCTCCTCAAAGGCATCCCCAACCTTCCCCACGAAAGCGTCCCCCTCGGTGCCAGCGCCGACGACAACGTCGAAGTCCGCCGCGAAGGCACCCCCGCCCCAATGGACTTTGAAGCCAAGCCCCACTGGGATCTCGGCGTCGATCTCGGCATCCTCGATTTTGAACGGGCCGCCAAAGTCACCGGAGCGCGCTTTGCCGTCTACTTCGGCCAGGGTGCCAAGCTCGAACGCGCCTTGATCAACTTCATGCTCGACACCCACACGGGCGAGCACGGCTATATGGAGACTCTGCCTCCGTTCCTGGTGAACAGCGACAGTCTCTTCGGCACCGGGCAGCTTCCCAAGTTTGCCGATGACCTCTTTAAATGCGAAGGCTTCGACTTCTGGCTTGCGCCCACCGCAGAAGTACCGGTAACCAATCTGCTTCGCGACGAAACGCTCGACCTCGAAAAGCTACCCATCAAGCTCTGCGCCTACACTCCCTGCTTCCGCAGCGAAGCCGGCTCGCACGGCCGCGACGTCCGTGGCATCATCCGCCAGCACCAGTTCCAGAAGGTCGAGCTGGTCAAATTCGTCCACCCCGACAACAGCTACGCCGAACTCGACGCGCTCACCCATGATGCCGAAAACATACTCCGCAAGCTGGGTCTACCCTTCCGGACGATGGCGCTTTGCACCGGCGACATGGGCTTCTCGAGCGCGAAAACCTACGACATCGAAGTCTGGCTGCCCGGTCAGAACACCTTCAAGGAAATCTCAAGCTGCTCGAATTTCGAGGCCTTCCAGGCCCGCCGCGCTGGCATCCGCTTTCGTGGTGCAAAGAAGAGCGAGTACCTGCACACCCTAAACGGCAGCGGACTCGCCGTCGGCCGCACCTGGGTCGCAATCGTCGAGAACTACCAGCAGAAGGACGGCAGCGTGGTCGTTCCCGAGGCACTGCGCCCCTATTTGAACGCCGAAGTGATCACCAAACAAGGCTTGCTCGCCTAGAAATACAGCTTTAGCCCGAGCTGGAACTGACGCTGGTTCTGCGTACTCGTAAAGGCCAGTGGTGTCGATGCCGGGTTGCGATTCCCCACAATGGGCGCACCAAGCGTCGCATAAGGCACATCGCCCACAACATTGTTGATCGTCCGGAAATTCGTCCGGTTCAGCAGATTGAAAGCTTCGGCAGTGAATTCCACAAAGCGCCGCTCGTTGGCAGAGTATCTGAAGCGCCGTGACAAGCGCAGGTCGAAGGTGGCAAAGTTCGGCCCCTGCCCCATGTTCCGGCCGAGCCCCGCTGGACGCTTGTTGCTCACATAAGTGTCACCTTGAGCATCAAAACCGGTCAGTACATTAAATGGCCGCCACGAGTTGTACTGCACGATGGGAGCAAAATTCCAGCCCCACCGCTCTATCACGGCATTCACAACCACACGGTGCTTCTGATGAAAGGCCGATAGCGATCGCTCCGCACGGGCATTCAATTGATCTTGCGGCGAATAATCCGAATTGAAATCCATCGATTCATCAATCGCCTTCGAAAACGTGTAATTGGCATTAAACGAAAAGCCCTTCGAAAACCGCCTGGACGCCTGCAGGATCCCCGCATGATAGAAGCTGTTGGCGCTCGACTCAAACACATTGTGCTGCAGGATCAGCGGATTGATCCTCTCAAACAACGGACGCCCATCCGGCAACCGGTTGCCCGAGTAACGCACATTGCGCCCAATGATCCGGCCAATATGCGTACCCCGGTTGAAGTTATAGCCGACGCTAACAGCAAACCCGGCGATCTGCCGCTCTACCTCAAAGCTCCCCTGCTGTGCATAGGGGTTCACATAGTCCTTGTCGATCCCGAATACAACCGAGCCAGGAAGATTCGGCCCAACCGTAATACCAAAAGGGCGCAAGTCATCCTGCGAGATCGTTCGCCTACCCAAAATCCCCTGCCCCAGCATCGACTGGAAGATCGTTGCTGAAGTCACAAACTGACCATTGCGGGGGTCGCGAAACAGCGTTGACGTTGGCGTCAGCAATACCTGATTGATAAACTTGCCCGAAAGCGGCACGGCCGTGCCTGTAATGTTGGCGTTGTTCATCGAATAGTAAATCCCGTACCCGCCACGAATCACCGTCGTCTGCGATTTCCCAGGAGACCAGGCAAAACCAACGCGTGGAGCAATATTGTTATAGTCACGCGGCATCGCTGTCTCTGTATTCTGTTGCACCTCATACCGAAGCCCTGCCGTCAGCGTCAGATTCGGTCGAAGCTTGTAAGAATCCTGAACATAAACGTTGTTGTTAAAGGTAGTGTTCACGTAGGCCGGGTTGCCAAAGCCCTGCTGATACAGCTCCGGGATCCCAAGCGCAGCCGACTGTAAAGCCGTAACCGGGGTGCTCAAATTCGGAATCAAGCGGCTCTGCCCTGCCGCTGTCAGCACCTGGCCCAACTGTGCCGGAAGATTCGGATTGCCCGTTGCCGCAATCAGGACACTGGCCAGCGGAATGCGCGAACCAAAGGTAAACCGCCCGCCCAGGAAGGTCTCGTTGATCGCGTTGTTGCGAACGGGGTTGAAGTCATAACCAAACTTGAGCGTATGGCGCGCCGAACTCCGAGTTACATTCACCAGCGCCTGATAATGCCGTTCAATATTGGACCCCGGCAAAAAGATCTGACGGCCAAAAAAACCCGACCCGTTGATATTGATCTCAGGCCCGTTCTTATCCACCGGGTAGACATCAAAACGGTCATAGCCAAACATCGCCCGAGTCTCCACCACCCAGTTCGCATTCGGTGACCATGTATCCCCGATAGCCACAGTAGAATCGCTCAGATTCAACTGCCGCCCGCGATTAAATCCGTCGAGCGCCCCGAAGGAAGTATTGTCCTGGCGGTCGAGTGTAGTGTTCGATCGGAAGAAGCCGCTATTGCGCTCTGAGAACTTATGGTCCAGCCGCAGCGATACCGTATTCAAAAGCTGAGAAAACGGGAAAGTCCCCGAATTCGCATTGAAGAGATTCGTGAGGAAGGCACTCGACCGGGGCTGCAATAACACCCGGCCTTGAGCGGCAAGACCTCGAAGTGTCGGGTCACCAGTGGCCTCAAAGAACCGGAACAACTCGTCCTGTGAGCCAGTGATCCTGCTGAATACCTCGCGATCCTGCAGGATCGGAATAAAGTTCGTCTCCTGTCGCGCCAGCAGCTCATAGGCTGCAAAAAAGAACGTCTTGTCCTTTTTGATTGCCCCTCCAAGCGTAGCCCCGGCCTGAGCCCGGGTAAACGAAGACTTCCCCGGATCGAAATAATTCCGAGCCTGAATCGACCGGTGCCGCAAGAACCCAAAGGCATTCCCGTGCAACTGGTTCGATCCAGACTTCGAGATGACGTTCACGATTCCGCCAAGAGCATTGCCAAACTCAGCCGAAAACGAATTCCGGTTGATCTGAAACTCCTGCGCCGCCTCCTGGCTGATCGACGGTCGCACCCCGCCTCCAGCATTCGAGAAATTCTCGAGCCCGTCAATAAAGAACCCATTCCCCCGTCCATTCGAGCCCCCAAACGAAAGCCCCGAATTCGGTGTCTGGATCGGGCGATAAGAGGAATCATCCACCAGCGATGTCGTCTCTACCACCCCGGGAGCCAGCAGCGCAAAGTCCAGATAGCTACGCCGGTTGATCGGCAAATTATTGATCCGGCTCTGTTCAATCGTATTGGCCTGCTGTGTACGCTCCACCTCGACCGAACCGATGTCCGCTGTCACAACAACTTCCGTTTGCAAAGTCGAAATCGGCAACTGGATCAATAGCGAAATCACATCGCCAACCCGAACCTCGATGTTCTCAGTCAGTTTTGAGCCAAAGCCATCCGCTTCGGCACGCAGTTTATAAAAGCCAGGAGGGATGGACGAGATGGCAAAGCGGCCTTCTGTGTTGCTCGAAGAAGATCGCGAAAAGGCCCGGTCCAGATTTAGAATCGTCAGCTTCGCATTCGGCAGCGCATTGCCTGAAGAGTCCATAATTGTCCCTCGGATGTCTCCCGAAGTGCTCGTCGCCTGCGAGAAGGCACAAATACTGGTCAAAAGCGAAGCAACTAGAAGATAAGCAACTTTCATGGCAAAAAACCTGGACTAGAGGATTTTCATGGATTCGCAACACAGCGATCCCGCTGGCAGCTTAACAAAAACTCTCAAGTATTCCGAGCAAAATAGAAAATTTCCTCTACTCCAACCTCAACTTCAGCCATACCGAAAGACAGCTGAGATTCCTCCAATTGCACTGAATTCTAATCTATACATTTATATCCGATAATCACATTATAAGAACACCTTCATTTGCAAAATAATGTCAATTAGATAACAGTATGCTAATATTTCATCAAAATCCCACTTATCGGTGGGTACAAGGACGACCTTAAAGGTCGTAAGGGAAAGGGTAGATCATTGACATGAGAATACAAGGACCCCGTTTTCGGGCATCATTCTTCTCGCAATCACTAATTCTGCTCCTGGCATGCATTGTCAGCATGTACGGGCAGGAAAATTACGGAACCGTCTCAGGCCTCGTTGCCGACCCCACTGGGGCCAGCGTTGCCGGGGCAAAACTCGAGCTGACCAGCGCATCTCTGCCGCGGCCACTCGAAGCAAAAAGCGACGAACAGGGCAAATTTTTCTTCTTACGAGTGCCCTCAGGCACCTATAGCCTTGCCGTCAGCAAAGATGGCTTCTCCCGCTACACCCAACGCAATCTTGTTGTAAATCTGGGTTCAGCCGTCAACATCACCGCATCGCTTAAGGTCGGCGCAGTCAGCGAAGTGATCGAAGTCAGCGAATCGGCCGTCTCTCTCGACCCGACCTCCGCTCAAACTTCCACCAACATCAGCTCCACTTCATTCGACTATTTGCCCAAGGGCAGAAACTTCCACACACTCCTCGGCATGGCCCCGGGTGTGCGGCAGGAAGTCAAGAACGGCAATGCCGGCGTGGGTGGCTTCCAGGTGGACGGTGCTTCTGGTTCTGAAAACGCCTTCCTGATCGATGGCGTCGACACCTCCGACGTCCGCCGTGGTTCACTCCGCGCTCAGAACTCGATTCCTTTCGAATTCATTCAGGAAATTCAGATCAAGAGTTCCGGCTTTGGTGCTGAATTCGGCGGTGCCACCGGTGGCGTTATCAACGTCGTCACCAAGGGTGGAGCCAATGAATTCCATGGTTTCCTCCAGGGTCAGTTCACCAACAATCAGCTCAACCCGCGTCCTCGTGCTTACTGGCAGCGCTCGCCGCTAAGCGCCAACGCAGCCGACTTCTTCTCTCCCAAAGAAGACACCTACCGCTCGCTGTATCCCGGTGTCGACTTCTCTGGCCCAATCATCAAGAATCGCCTCTTCTTCCGCACCAGCTACATGCCAGAGCTCACCCGTCGCGAACGCAACATCGCCTACGCTTCGGGCGGCCGTTCTTTCAGCCGCGAAGACATCACCCACTACATGCTGAACCGTGTCGATTACAGCCCCCTGGCCAATCTGCAAATCTATAGCTCGTGGGTCTGGAGCCCTCTGCGCCAGCAGGGTAGCCTGCCTAACCCTGACATCCGCGTAGCTGCACCCTCTAACGATCTCAGCGTTTTGGGTGGCTTCCAGCCCGCTCAGACCGCAACCATCGGTGCAAACTACTCGCTTACCAGTCGCTGGCTCGTCAGCGGCCGCTGGGGCTACAAGTATCAAAACGATAAGGTCGGCAACTACGGCCTCCCGGGCAATCCTTTCATCTCCTATGTAACGGCATCCTCCGCTTCTCCTTTGCCCGTTCCTGCAGCAAATGCTGGCGCTAATGGATTCACCAACATTTCCAGCAACCTGCTCACCAAGAAGGACATCACCTCCCGCAGGAATCTTTACCTCGACTCAAGCTACATCGCCAACCTTTTTGGACAGCAGCATATCCTCAAGTTCGGCTATGCCAACGCTCGTGTCTCAAACGACGTCGAAACCCTCTATCCCAATGGCCGCTTCCAGGTTTATTGGGGTGATCGCTTCACTCGTGGCAGCATCAGCAATCAGACCGGTGCCTACGGTTACTACATCTGGCAGGACGGCGTCCGCAACCTCGGCAATGTCCACAGCAACAACCAGGGCTTCTACCTGCAAGACCAGTGGCAGCTCCGCAAGAACCTCACCGTCAACCTCGGTGTCCGTTTCGAAAACGAATTCCTGCCTCCTTACAAGGCCGAAGTCAATGGCCGCAAAGTGCAGGATCCCGTCCGCTTCAACTGGGGCGACAAAATTGCTCCACGACTTGGCGTAGCATGGGATCTCTTCGGCGACGGCAAGTGGAAAGTCGCCGGCAGCTTCGGCATCTACTATGACGTTCTCCGCTATGAACTCGCCCGCGGCAGCTTCGGCGGCGACTTCTGGGTCAGCAACGTCTACAAGCTCGACAACCCGAACGTCCTAGCTTTAGGTCTGGCCAATCCAGGCGCAGGTGGCCCAGCCATCACGCGTTACGACAACCGCACCTTGCCCATCAATTCCGCTGGTGAAATCGAAGGCATCGATCCCAACATCAAGCCCTACACCTCGCGTGAATTCACGGCAAGCGTTGCCCACCAGATCTCCGAAAAGCTGGTCGCCAGCATTCGCTACTCCCGTAAAGACCTGCTCAAGGCCATCGAAGACATCGGTGTCCTCGACGCAGAAGAAAGCGAACAGTACGTCATCGGCAACCCCGGCTTTGGTCTCACCCGCGACACCAAGTCCGTCTACGGCCAGAAGACCCCCAACGGCAAGGAATTCCTCGTTCCTGAAGCCAAGCGTCAGTACGACGGCTTGGAATTCCGTATGGACGGCCGCTACTCACGTAACTTGAACGTGATGGCGAGCTACACCTACAGCCGCCTCTACGGCAACTACTCGGGCTCAGCCAATTCTGACGAATCCGGCCGCTCCGATCCAGGTGTCAGCCGCGCCTTCGACTTGCCCTACTACTACTTCGACGCCTCAGGCAGCCAGCAGAACGCCTATGGACGCCTTGCTACAGACCGTCCTCACACGTTCAAGGCTTTTGCCTCTTACGAACTGAAGACTCGCGCTGGCAGCACCTTCTTTGGCCTCAACCAGCTCGCCTACAGCGGCACGCCCGATTCAACGTCGGTCATCTATCTGTCGGCACCCACCTTCCCCTTTGGCCGTGGTGATATGGGCCGCACTCCGGTGCTCACTCAAACAGACTTGAGCGTGTCTCACACGATCCGGCTGAATGAGCGCGCCACTCTGCGCCTTGACGCCAACGCGACAAACCTGTTTAACCAGGCAACCGTGATTGCCCGCGTTACCCAGCTAAACCGCGCCGGTGCTATCGGAATCAACCCCGATGCAGCCCCGGGCGGCTTCTTCGCCGGCTACGATCCTAGAAAGTTCGTAATCGCAGGCAGCCCCACCATCCCCCTCAATCCGATCTATGGGTTGCCAGGCGGTGCCTTTGCCGCTGGTGGTTCCGGTGGCTTCCAGGGTCCTCGTGAAATCCGTCTCGGAATCCGTCTCGGCTTCTAAGACAAACCCCTTCACTAAAGCAGACGGCGC
>JBIPMY010000598.1:0-3208 GCA_044376335.1 Bryobacter sp. | reverse complement strand
AGCTGGCGGCGAGGGGTTCGAAGTCTTCGCTGGCTCTTACTGCCTTGACGGCTTCGAGGCGGGCGAGGACGTCCTGCAGGTCGTCTGAGTTTGCCGCGAGGACTGCGAGGACTTCGTCGGCTGCGTAGCCGCGGATGTCACCGAAATAGTATTTGACGCGCTCGATGAGGAAGTCTTCGAGCTTGTCGACGCCGCCGGCGAGTTGCTTGAGGCCGATGCGGACTTCGCCTTCAGCCAGGATCTTGATAACGCCCTGAGCGGCCCTTCTGAGCGCAAAGGGGTCTTTGGAGCCGGTGGGGATGAGGCCGATTCGGAAGCAGCCACGGAGGGTGTCTACCTTGTCGGCGAGACTCATGATTTGCCCGGCGCGGGTGCGCGGAATAGAATCTTCCATGCTGACCGGTTTGTACTGGTCGTAGATGGCGGTGGCGACGGCTTCGGGTTCGCCTTGCGCCTTGGCGTAGAGGCCGCCGACGATGCCCTGGAGTTCGGTGAACTCTTTCACCATTTCGCAGGTGAGGTCGGTCTTGGCTAGCTCTGCGGCGCGTAGGGCGGTGGCGTCGCCGCCGAGCTCTGTTACGAGCTGCATGACGCGTTCGGTCTTGGCGTGGTAGCTGCCGAGTTCCTTCTGGAAGGTGACTACTTTGAGATCCTCGACTCGGGCGGAGAGGGGCTTCTGCTGGTCTACGTTGTAGAAGAAGCGGGCGTCGTTGAAGCGGGCGCGGAGGACGCGCTCGTTGCCGTGCTTGACGAGGCCGTCGGCGTCGTTTGCCGTGTTCATGACTGCTACGAATTTGGCTGCGAGTTTGCCAGAGGCGTCGTTAACGCTGAAGTACTTCTGGTGGAAGCGCATCACGGTTACGAGGACTTCTTCGGGGAGATTGAGATAGTCTTCGGCGAATTCACCCACGATCGGGGTTGGATATTCGGTGATGTAGGTTAGGGTTTCAAGGAGCGCAGCGTCGGTTTTGACGCCTGCGGGCAAGTTGTCGACGATTCTCGCGCGGCGTTCTGCGGCGCGGAGGATGACGAAGTTCTTGCGGAGGGTGTCCTCAAAACTTGCGATGGTGACGGGGATGCGGTGTGCCCCGAGCTGGCGGTGGCCGGCGGTCTGGTTGCCGGAGCTGATGCCGTTGATCGTGAAGGGGACAACTTCTTCGCCGAGGAGGCAGAGGAGCCAGCGGATGGGGCGGATGAAGCGTGCGCCGCCTTTGCCGGGCCAGAGCATCGTCTTGGGCCAGGGAATGCCCAGGATGAGGCCTGGGAGGCTGGTGGAGAGGATCTCGATGGCTGTCTTGCCGGCGACTTGCTTGCGGAAGCTGTAGTAGGTGCCTTTGGCGGTTTCGATCAGCTCAAGGTCAGCAGAGGTGACGCCGTTTTTCTTGGCGAAGCCTTCGACGGCTTGCGGGTTGGCTTGTTTGGGCGGGCCGCTGATGAGCTCTTCACGGTCTGCTTCGCGTTCGGCGAGGCCTGAGAGCTGGACTACGAGGCGGCGAGGAGTCGCGTCGGCGAGAGTGACTTTGCCGCCGAGTTGGGCGACGAGGTCTGTGAGTTTGGTTGCGAGATGGTTGAGGCCATCGACGATCATCCAATCGGGGATTTCTTCGACGCCGATTTCGAGGAGTAGATCTTTGGTTGCCATTATGCTGCCACCTCACGTGGGGTGAATTGCTGGTCTACCCAGAGGCCTGCGACTCCGACGGCGAGCTTGCGGACGCGCCCGATAACGCCGACGCGCTCTGTGACGCTGATGGCGCCGCGGGCGTCGAGCAGGTTGAAGAGGTTGGAGCACTTCAGAACCTGGTCGTAGGTGGGCAATACAGGGAAACGTTCTTTGCCGGCCTCTAAGCTCTTGTAGAGGTCGATGAGGCGCTGGCACTCGCCTTCGTGGAGTTCAAAGAGCTTCCAGAGAGTGGGGACGTCGGCCATCTCAAAGTTGTAGACGCTGAACTGCTGTTCTTCTTTAAGGCGGACCTGGCCGTAGTTGAAGGCGTCGGTCCACTGGATGTCATAGACGCTTTCTTTGTCCTGGAGGAAGGCGCAGAGGCGTTCGAGGCCGTAGGTAATTTCAGCGGGGACGAGATCGAGATCTACGCCGCCGCACTGCTGAAAGTAGGTGAACTGCGTGATTTCCATGCCGTCGAGCATCACCTGCCAGCCGATGCCCCAGGCGCCTAATGTTGGGGATTCCCAGTTGTCTTCTTCGAACTTGATGTCGTGCTTCTTGAGGTCGATGCCGATGGCTTCGAGGGAGCCGAGGTATTGTTCGATGACGTCTTCGGGGGTGGGCTTCAAGATGACCTGAAGTTGCGAGTGTTTGTAGAGACGGTTGGGATTTTCACCGTAACGGCCGTCTGCCGGGCGGCGGCTGGGCTGGACGTAGGCAACGCGGTATTCATCGGGGCCCAGGACGCGCAGGAAGGTTTCCGGGCACATGGTGCCAGCGCCGACTTCTACATCGTAGGGCTCTGTGATGATGCAGCCCCTGTCTGCCCAATACTGCTTTAGGCGGAAAATCATTTCCTGATAGGTCTTCATGCCAAATCCTCCAGCATGGGGGCTGCGAGCAGCCTCCGTTCAATATGTGATTCGATCAGCCGGACCATGGCGCGTCGCAGGTCTCGGGCTGTCTGTTGGGTCCACTCGCGCTCGGGCATCTGTTCGACGCTGGATTTCAGGATCTCTGAGAGGATGCCTGTTGACTCCGCGCTGAGTGGGACTTCGGGTAGAAAGCCGCTGAGGCGGACTGCCCAGACTTCGAAGTAAGTGACGGCTTGCCAGACGCCGGATTCTCCGCGCAGGCGCATGAATTCGAGAACACGGGCCATGAGCCGGAAGTACTTTTCGTTGACTTCCGCCAGGGGCAGGAGATGTTCAGAGATTTCAGCCATTACGTCCAGGGCAACACCAGTCGAATACACGCGGCTCAACTCAAACTGCGAGTGTTGAAGGTCGCAGTGATCAATTCGAACCAGATCCCGGTTTTCTCGCGCTGTATAGTGAATTTGCACCTGGCTCAACCGTTCGAGAGAAGATCCAAAGCCGCCTTTGGGTTTTCTCGCCCGATTGGCCACACCTCGCAATTTCCCGTGGTCGCGTGTGAAGAAGCTGACGATCAAGTCGGCCTCTTTCAAAGGGAAGGTTCGAAGCACGATCGCTTCGCTGGCAGCCAATCTATAAGGCTAACAAAAAACAGACGGCGCAGCCC
>JBIPMY010000599.1:0-3208 GCA_044376335.1 Bryobacter sp. | reverse complement strand
CCGGTTCAGCGAGTCATACGCATAACTCGTCGTCTTCCCGTTGAAGTCCACCTTGCTCGTCAGGTTGCCCACGAAATCGTAATTCATGGTCTCCACCTGTGACAACGGCAGCGTCCGCGAGGTCCGCCGGTTCAGCTTGTCGTAAACATAAGTGGTCACGCGGTTGTTGGCATCCGTCTGCGACACCTTGTTGCCCGACAGATCGTACGCGTACCGGGTAATCTGGTTCAGCGCATCCGTCACAGAGGTCAACTGGCTAGCCGCATCATAACCAAACAGCGTCACATTCCCGCGAGCATCCGTCTCGGTCAACTTCCGGCCTGCCAGATCATGCGCAGTAGTCAACGTAGCAGCATCCCCCGTCCCAAAAGCATCCTCACCAGCAACAAGGCCTTCGCCGGCTGGGCTCAAGTTTTTGCCGATGACAACATCATGGCCTCGGCTGCCATGAGGGTCAGTTTTACGTGAGCGCTGACAACCCATTTCGACAATGTCCTGGAGCGGCGTTATCGATTGGCGAATCGAAGCGCCCGGTAAGCCTAGTCTTTGATAAATCCATGATACAAACCCATGTAATAGGGCAGCAGATAGGCAGCCCCGGTTGCCAGTTCCTGACCGTTCGCTCCCTGATCGAGCCGCCAGGGATCATGATTCCAATGGCTCACAAAGCGTTCATCGATCGGCAGGACTCGGCCGTCTTTGCGGGAGCCCCGGCCGTTACCTCGAGGGAGCAGTCGCAGGTCTTTGCGATGACTGTTCTCGATGCGCCAGTTGATGCGGTCGAGCGGAAAACGGCGCAACGTATCGGCAGATTCTTCAAGCCACGGCCCATCCAAAGCTAATTTGTCTTTTCCGTGAGAATCCTGATATTCCACTGACTGCAGCACCGCCCCGGCCAGATAGTTGAAGACGGGGTTAAGCTCAGGTTCTTCCACTTCCCAGCGCCGGCGCAGGGCGATGCCATAGACAGAGCGCAGCTGCGGATCTGTTTCATAGCGCAACAAATTGTAGAGCATCATAAAAGCCATCTCGTCATCACTTTGATTGCCACCGCCCTGACCCATGTGATGCTTGTTCATCATGGAATTCACGGCATAGCCATGCTTCTCGATTAAAAGTTTGGCCGCAGCGGCGTACTTCTTGTCCCCGGTGATGTGTTCAGCCGTTTTCAGATAAGCCAGCATCGAGAAGGAATCGAGGGGCCTGTCGTCGGCCCAGCGGATATCAAAATTCAGAGCTTCGGGGCTGTAGTCGCCCCAGCGTGTGACCTTACCGTCGTGATCGACAAGCTGAAAATTGTGATCGATCAGGTGAGAGGTCAAGGCATCTACATGCTCACGCACCCGCGCCTGCTCGGCAGCATCGCCCGCGGCCACAAGGTCATAGTAAAGAGCGTAGAAGAAGTAGTGGCCATCGAGTTCATCGGATGAGGTATCGGCCTTCCAATACCACTTTCCATCGGCACTCCTGGGCCAGCGCGGGTTGAGAATCTTCCACATGCTGTCGCGCGTCTGCTGGGTAACTCGATCCTTTTCAGGCGTGTACCGGCTGGCATTGGGATCAGGGCCAGCCGTTGGCAACACAGTACGAGCAATATAACCCTTGGGGGCTGGCGGGGTGCCACCCTGGGTCACCGTCCAGAGAAATCGCATCGCCTCATAAGCTTTCTTAGCCCGTTTTTTCGCCATCGGGTCTTTGCTGACAGCGTAAGCAAAAGACTCACCCGCGCCATACATAGACGTCCACAGCCCATCATTGTCAGAGTCGTGCTGGGTCCACTTCGACTTGTCACCCGCTTTATCCAGGTGCACCTCGAGCACATATTCGTATTCGGTTCTGCGATGACGCAAGTCGATTTCATCTTCGAAAAATTTAGCTTTTTGGGCGAGCGTCATCGGCACCTGCCTGATCTTGCCAACGCCCCTGGCGGTAGCAAACCAGGCGGTATTGGAAGCATCTACAACAACCGCGCGAACGAGGTCATCGGGCAGCCAGCGGCGCCCCTGGCGATACTCCCAGGTCTTACCGTCAAAATGAATTGCCCCTCGTGTGGTTCCAAGCCAGACCGAGCCGTCAGGCGCAGGCGCAAGGGAGGTGCATTCGTCCCAGGGCAGCCCGTCTTCGATTGTGTACAGTGTCCAGGTATTGCCCGTGCGAAGTCCAAGCCCTTGCGGCGAGCAAAACCAGAGGCGCTTTTGCGAATCATAAGCAGCCGCTTTCACCTGAACCGGAGCCCAGCTACGGTTGCCTGCCTGCGGCAGCAGGCGCAGTCCCTTTTCGTATAGCCCATCCGGGCGGGCCTCGAGGCCTTTGCGGTTTGCAGTATCGGCGGGCATCGTTGTGCCTGGCTCGGCTAGCTGCTGCAGGAAAGTCCCTGTTTTGATTTGGCAAAAGGCTGGAGTAAGGAGGAACAACAAATACAAAAAGCGCATAAGCATCTACGCTAGCGTATCTTCCGGCAGCGTATGGTCACCGAACTTAGCTGAGAATGCTGTCAGAATGACTCGTCCCAGCGCTATGACCCAATTTTCCTCAATGTTTTTGAGGTTTATTCTCCCATTCGCAGCCACAGCATGCCACCAGACTTCCCAATCAAATCCGGCATCCTGCCCCAAGTGGCGTGGAATCTGCAACTTAGCACAATACCCCAAAAGCCCGGATTTTGACCAATTCACGGTTGGGAGGGGCACACCCGCACCAACTCAAAACTACCCTGAAGCAACCAGGTCAAGGTGAAAGGCAATCAAAATCCTGACCAGTCGCCGTGCTCTTCAATACTATTTTTCCGACATCTCATGCCGCCTACCCGACCCGCAAGCCTGCCCTCTTGGCCGTAAATGCTCGCGGCTCCATAGCTCACATTAACCCCGCCACAACATGAAGCCCAAAGCGATTCACAACTATTTTCAACTTTCTTTTCCCCCTAACCCATTGATTCCAGATAAAACCAACCTAGCCCAAACATTAAGACGCTCACCCTGCCTGCTAATTTCTGCTCAGGAGAAATCCCATGAACAATGAAGAATTAATTGCAAATGATCCATCGATCGTGGACACCAAACCACGCAAGAAAACCATGACAGAAGCGGCCCTCGCCGCCAACCGCGCCAACGCAAAGAAGTCCACCGGCCCGCGCACCGCCGCCGGCAAAGCCCGCTCGGCCTCCAACGCCTTCCAGCATGGCCTCTATTCCATGAAGAATTACAGC
>JBIPMY010000597.1:0-3210 GCA_044376335.1 Bryobacter sp. | reverse complement strand
CGTTTCCCGCTTCCGGAAACTGGTTTTGAGCGAAGAAAATGGTTCACCTCATTGAGGCTGGCGAAGTATCCAACGAAGCCATCAATCCCTCTTTTGGGTGACACTCTGGTCTGCGCAAAGTCGCGTGGCTCAAACAATCCCTGGTCTCCGATGATCGCAGTGCCCATGGGTCTGTACTCATGTGTACCGGAACAATAGAGGAGCGGCTTTTGATGCCACAGTGCGAAGCCCATCTCTTGATAGTATATGGATCAGCTATGAATAGACGCGACCTATTGATGACCGGTGCAGCCGCCGCAGCAACTTTGGCTATGAGCGCACAGACTGCGCCCAAGGCCCGCCCGGGAAGATTGAAGCAGGGTGTGTGCGGGGGTGTTCTTGGCCGGGGCTTCGATCTCGAACAGCGCTGCAAGATTGCCGCTGAACTTGGTGCTCTCGGTCATGACCTCGTCGGTCAGAAGGATTTTCCGATCCTCAAAAAATACGGCATCACCCCAACCATGCTTCCGGGCATCGGTACCCTGATGCATAACTCAACCGACCTTTCCCGCCACGACGAGCTCGACAAGATGGCCACCGAGGTGATCAAGTCTGCCGCCGAACTGAAGGCTCCCAACGCAATCCTTTTAAGTGGTAACAAGTGGGGCCAAAGCGTCGAAAAGTGCCTCGATAACAATGAGAAATTTATCCGACGCATCATCAAGCGTGCCGAAGACGCAGGCGTCACTCTCTGCATGGAGCTCCTGAATAGCAAGGTCAACCACCCCGACTACGCTTGCGACCATACTGCCTACGGTGTCGAACTCTGCAAGCGTATCGGCTCCCCACGCTTCAAGCTCCTCTTCGACATCTATCACATGCAAATCATGGAAGGCGATATCATCCGCACCATCGAGCAGAACTTCCAGTACATCGGCCACTTCCACACCGCAGGCAATCCGGGTCGCTATGAGTTTGACCTTCAGACCCAGGAGATGAATTACGCTCCCATTTGCAAAAAGATCGCCGACCTCGGCTATCAGGGATGGATCAGCCACGAGTACAGCCCCCGTCCTGGCAACCCCGATCCCGTCAAGACTCTCGACGCGATGCTCAAGATTTGCGAAGTCTGAGGTTCTTATGAAGTTGTGGTCTGGATTCTTGCTTGTTGGCTTGCTTTTGGGTCAGGATGCAACGATCCGGACCACAACCCGCCTCGTCACCATCGACGTCGTTGCGCGCGACAAAGACGGCAAATTTGCCCAGGGTCTAAGCGCCTCAGATTTCACCGTTACAGACAACGGCAAGAAGCAGGACATCCGGGTCTTTCGGCGTCCTGCCGATGCCCAGACACCGGATTCCATCGCAGCACGCATGCAGTTGCCCGAAGACTTGCCAGCCAACGTCTTCACCAACTTCAAGCAGACGCCCACCCAGCCTAAAGCGGTAACCGTAATTCTCTTCGACGGATTGAATACTCCGATCGAAGACCAGCGCTACGCCCGCCTGCAGATCGTCAAGTTTCTCGAACAACTCAAGCCGGACGACCGGGTTGGTCTTTATGTTGTGGGCCAACGCCTCAAGATCCTGCATGACTTCTCCAGCGACGCCAAATCGCTGCTAGCCGAACTCGGCAAATTCCGCGGGGAAACCTTCACCCAACCTGCAACCGAGAGTACCTTCGCACAGCTTCTCGATTCCGCAAAACTGGACAAGATTTTGTCTGATGGCGGCGAGGCGCAGCGCGCCATGGATCAAATCGCGGCCGACCAAAATATTGCTGTGCTGAAGCTCAAAGAACGCGCCCAAAGAACCTTCTACACGCTCGAAGCCATCGCCCAGCATCTTGCTCCCGTCCCGGGCCGTAAGAACCTGCTCTGGGTCTCAGCATCCTTCCCAATGGTGGTTGGAACAGACCTTCGCACCGGCACCGGTTCGCCTGAGAGCTTTGAGTACATGGCCGGCCGTGCCGCAAGAGCCATCGCCAATGCCGGTGTCTCGATTTACCCTGTAGATGCGCGCGGTGTGATGGTAGATGTGATGTACCGGGCCAAGACCAGTTTTCAGGATTACGCGATGGGGCAAGTAGTCGCCCTATCCCGAAGCCGTGGCGGCCGTCGGGACGGCAAGGCAAAGTTCACCAGCCCCGATCCCCTTGTGCACGCCGATCGCGATGAAACCGTCTCCCATCACGACCTCATGGAAGACCTCGCCAAGCGTACCGGTGGCCGGGCCTTTTATTCCTCCAACGACATTGCCAAATCGATTCGTGAAGCGATTGACGATTCGGGCGACAACTACGTGCTTGGTTACTATCCCGCCGACTATGAAGACAATGGCCGCTACCGCCGCATTCAGGTAAAGACCGGCAAGGCCGGCATCTCCCTGCGCCATCGCGACGGCTATTATGCCGCTGAACTCAAGCCACAACAAGACCAGCAACAACGCGAAGCAATGTGGGATGCGATGTCCGGGCCACTTAGCCTAAGCGCAATCCCCATGGCAGTTCAATGCGAACGATTGGCAGACCGTCTCCGGGTGACCATGCGCCTCGATGCCGCCGCACTCACTATGCGTGAAATCAAAGGCAGCTGGCAAGGAGCGTTTGAAGTGGTACTTCTTTATCTCGATGCCAAGGGGCAGGGCAAAGGGGGCTCAGAAAAATCAGTTCCTTTTGATTTACCTACCGCAGATAGGGACAAAGCGTTGGCCTCAGGCTTCAACTATCAATTGGATCTTCCGCTCATTGACGGCGCAAAGATCCTTGCCGTTGGTATCAAAGACTCCGCAAGCGGGCGCGTGGGCACGATGCAAATTGAAATGAGCAAGCTCTCGAACTAGGAGTATTTAGCCCAAACCTGAATCCGGTTCGCCACATCCATCCCCTGCTTCAAAAACTCTTGAGCCACCGTCTCGGGTTTCTCCGGGTCTGCTGCATACACTGAGGTCAACACAGCCACGTTCACGAACTTACTGCTCATGTAAGGAATCACGGGGATCTTTTCGCCATTCACTTCATTGATCGTTTCGCCCGTGTAATGAATGGCCTGTAGAACCGCTTGAGCCGCTGACCCATCGGGAACCCTTTCGGCAAAATCCCCGGCCTTCTTGCGGTTTTCATCGACGGGCTGCCCAATCCAGGCCTCGGCTAGCGCAAGCGCCTGAATCTCGGCAGGGTCGTTCTTGGGCAAGGATGCCCTGCGAGCACAAAACCAGGCCCACCAGATGCTT
>JBIPMY010000198.1:0-10759 GCA_044376335.1 Bryobacter sp. | reverse complement strand
CAACAGCGCTTGAATCTTAGAGATGCTGCCAGCGAAGGGCAGGCGCGAAACGGGCAAAATCGGTGTCAGCCGACACCCAGACACAGCCGCTCTCAATAGCAAGGGCTGCATGCGCCGCATCGGCAACTAACTTGCCGCGGACGCCCGGATCTTTGCAGATCTGCCGAAAGATCTCCCAATGCCGGGCGCCCGGTCGGATGCGAATGCAACCCGGTTGAGCGAGCAGCGCATCGATGAACAGGAATGCTTGCTCTGAACTAGAGGGTGGATCGAAGATTCTTGAGTTAGTCACGATCCGCAAGAAGCCCTGGAGGACAAGTTCAGAGAGTGCGAACGGTTCCGTCCCGGTACAAAGCTCCGTGAGCCATTCGGCATACCGCTCATGCTGCGCAGACTCCGCCCGGTGCGCATAAATGAGAACGTTGACATCGGGCATCTGCACGGCTCTTACCGGTCCCTGCGGTATTCGTTTTCGTCGTCCTCTGCGATCAATGCCGAGATGCGGTCAATGTTGCGCTTCGGGTCAACCAACCGGCCTTTGACGGTATGCAGTTTGAACGTTGGAGCCTGGCTAGCTGATGGCTGGGAGAGCAGCAAACGCAAGGCGTCTTCTATGACGTTACTGACGGTAGTGCCGCGCTGCTCGGCATATTGTTTGGCATTTTCAAGCAGTGGGTCGGAAATTGCTACCGTTGTTCGCATCACTTGATTTTATCAGTTCAATGCGTATCGCATCGAAAGTTGATGCAGGGTGCATCAAGTATCCCGATCCACCAAAAGCAAATGCCCCAGCTTCCGCCAGGGCATTTACAAACAGGAATTTGGATCAAAAACCTAGCTCTGAGGAGCTTCGATTGGCGGTTTCGGCGCCGGCACAACAATCTTTTCCTTCGGCTTGGACGCAGGTGCTTGCACCTGTATCTTCACCGGGCTCATGATGATGTGTGCGTTGCGGCCTTCCAGTTTCGGCTGGCCTTCTACTGCGCCAATGTCCTTCAGGTCCTCGGCAAAGCGCAACAACAGCTTCTTGCCCAGATCCACGTGCGCAATTTCGCGACCCCTGAATTGCACCACCGCTTTTACGCGGTTGCCTTCCTTCAAGAAGCGCAGAGCATTGTTCTTTTTGAACTCATAGTCATGGTCATCAGTGTTCGGACGGAATTTCACTTCCTTCACCTGAATCACATGCTGTTTCTTCTTGGCGTCGTGTGTCTTCTTCTTCTGTTCGTATTGCCACTGGCCGTAATCCATGGCCTTGGCAACCGGCGGTTCTGCCGTCGGAGAAACGAGAATCAGATCAAGGCCAAGTTCCTGGGCCCGGCGTATCGCGGTGGCGGTGGGCAACACCTCAACCACACCGTCAGGAAATACTGCACGTACTTCCTTAACGCGGATAGCCTCGTTTACGTTTTCTCTAATCTTGGGAACGCGCCGAAAGGGGGGTCTATTGTTCGGAAACATGCTTAAAGGAAGGACGCCACTTGGGGCGATGAGCAGGATATTACCTGCGAGAAGGTACAGTACATCACTAGTAGCATGCTAGCAGAATTTTTCAAATTTGTATCCATAAGATTCTTTAGGACATAATCCACCTCCCATCCCTCCAGAATTCCCAATCCCCGAGAAAGTACCATTCGCCGGGTACCAGCGCGAAAGAAACTTTTTCACCATAGTCGTGGTGGTGCCAGTCCTCCTACAATCAGACTATCCAGATGAGAGTCACCATCAAACCCGGCCTTTGGCTTCTTATGGCCGTAGTTTTTGTTGTCACCCTTGGCGCCTCGCTCTCCATGTGGTTCTTCCTCCGTGGCCAGGAAACCCGCCGGGCAAAGTCCCTTCTCGTAACTGCCTCCAGTTCCCTCCAGGATCGTGTTTCAGGCGAACTCGATCAGGAACTCAGCGCCCTCCAGCGCATGGCTGCCAAGTGGCAGATCCGGCCCGACATGAATCGAATTGAATGGGAATTCGACGTCCGTCAGATTCTCGAGCAGCATCCCAGCCTCCTCTCCATCGCCTGGATCGAAAACCCCTCCGCCAATAAACCAGATCGCAGTCCCAGACAGGTGATCGAAGACTGGCGCATCACCTGGGCCCTCCCCACTGTCTATGAGCCCGCTGTCATCAAATTGCACGGCCTGGTAAAAGAAAATCGTTTCGAACTCCTGACAGAGCTTGCCGAGCAACGCCGCACTCGCATCAGCGAAGCCATTGTCGTCGCCGATCGTGGCAAGGCATTTGCTGCTTATGTCCCAAGCGTCGTCGACGGCAAACTCACGGGCGCACTGGTTGGCGTCTTCCATCTTCAGGTCATGATGGATTACGTTTTTGATCGCCTTCTTGCCAGCGACTATTCTCTTCAGTTGCTCGATGGTTACGAGCCGATCTACTCCCGTGGCCTGCCCAAGAATCGTCCTGACGATTGGGAGCAAATGAGCACTCTCAAAATCTTTGGCTCCGAATGGAAAATGCGCCTCTGGCCCAGCCCGGACTTCCAGCGTGCCAACGAAAAACTGGCCGACCTGATCCTCCTATGCGGTGCCGTACTTGCCTGCATCTTCTCCGGCCTGGTCTTTCTGATTGGCCAACGATCCAAAAACAAACCAGCTACCTACATCCCGGACGCTGCCGAGCATCGCCGCAAAATCGAAGAACGTCTTCGGCTTTGGGAGACCACCATCTCCTCCATCGACGACGCCATATTCGTAGCCGAAGCCGAAAAGGTGATGGGTTCCGGCCCAATCGTTCTTTTCGTCAATGAAGCCTTCACCCGCCTTACTGGCTACGAATCCTCCGAAATCATCGGCAAGTCACCAAAGGCACTATTCAATTCCGAGTTCTTTTCGAGTGGTGAACCCATCGATTCGCGCGTCTCCATCTGGCACAAAGCCAACGTGGCCATTGATGTCGAAATGCATGCCAAACCCGTCATCAACTCAAACCACGACATTACGCACTGGATCATCTGCTTCAAAAAGGCTGAAGCCGCCAAACTCGATGCCAGCTCCCTGCTTGAGAAGACGCTCGCGGAATCTCCTCTCCCGGTTCAGATCCTCGACGCCTCGGGCAAGGTTCTCCACTGGAATCCTCTCGCCGAAGCCACCACCGGTTTTGCCGCATCTGAAATCATCGGCCAGCAATCCCCTGTCGCGCCCAAATTTCCCCAGCCCGGTTTCTGGACTCGCGAAGATATTCGCATCCTCCGCAAAAACGGCAACCGCCTCGATCTCGCCGTCTACACCGCTCCTCTTTACGACGCAGACGGCACCCCCTCCTCTCGCTACATGAGCTTCATGGCAGACCTCACCGGCGAGCACATCGCCAGTGAACAACTGGCTGAACGCGAAACCAGTTTCCGCGCCCTCGTCGAGAATGCCTCTGACATCCTCGCCATCCTCGACCTCGACACTACAGTCCAGTACATCAACCCCGCCGTCACCGCGCTTCTCGGCCAGGACCCCAACCGCATCATCGGCCGTCCCGCCTCCAAAATCCTGGAAGAAATTACGCCCGGCAGTGACCCGATGGTCCTACATCTCAAGCAAGTCGAAGGCCCCACACTCAAGCTCGAAGGCACCATCCTGCCCATCAAAGGCACGCCACTCACGCTACTGGCCGCACACCCGGCATCGGTGGAGAAGCAGCCCACAGATCTGCTCAACTCGATCCAGGACGCAATCCTCACCTACGACACACAGCACCGCGTCTTGTGGATGAATCAGGCCGCCGAGCAACTCTACGGCTTCACGGCCGAATTTGCCAAAGGCAAGACCCTCAGCGAGATCCAGCCAGACTGGCTCCAGGTCCCCTCCCGAGACCAAATTCTGCAGGCCCTCGATCTCGAAGGTTCATGGAAGGGCGAGATCTCCAACTTCTCCCCAACCGGCCGCGAAATCGTCCAGGACGTTTCGATCGCCGTTACCTTCAACGACCAGAAACAAGCCACCGGCTCGGTTGCCATCCATCGCGATATCACCAGCAAGAAATCTGCCATCGAGGCCATCGCTGCCGATGACAAAACCAAAACCCTCAACGCCCTCGGCTCCACCGAAGGCCTCTGGGATTGGAACCTGCGCACCGACGAAGTCTATTTCTCCCCACGCTGGAAAGAGATGCTCGGCTACTCTGATTCTGAAATCACCGGAGATCTCGGTGAGTGGTACATGCTCGTTCATCCGGACGATCTGCCGATTCTCCGCAATCGCATCGCTACCTATCTGAAGGGCCAGCCAGAACACCTCGAAGCCGAATACCGTGCCCGCACACGCGGCGGCCAATTCCGCTGGATGATCACCCGCGCCATCGCCATGCGCAATGAATCCGGCGAAGCCACCCGCCTGGTTGGCTTGCAAACCGACATCCATGACCAGAAGCAGCTCGACGAGCAGCTCCTCTTTGAGGCCTTCCATGATTCAGTCACCGGCCTGGCCAACCGTGCCCTTTTCCTCGACCGCCTCAACGGCCTTCTCGCACACCCAGCCGAGCCCTTTGCTGTAGCCTTCCTCGACCTGGTCAACTTCGCCGCCGTCAACGAAACCATCGGTACGCGCGGTGGCGATAAAGCTCTGGCTGAAGCCGGCCGTCGAATCGCAGAATCCCTGCCTCCCAACAGTTTTGTCGCGCGTCACAGCAGCGACGAATTTGTTGCCATCATCCCTGCCGCCGGCCGCGAAAAACTCGAAGCCCTCACGGCTCTCCTGCGCTCGCGCCTCGCCAGAACCTTCGAATTCTCAGGCCGTCAGCTTTCGTTCTCCATCAACATCGGCTACGCCACTACCCTCAGCGATACCTTCAAGAACGCAGAAGCCATGCTGCAGCAGGCCTCCCGCGCCATGGCGGAATCAAAACCCAAGCCAGCCGCTGCAACCCAGCTCGACACCTTCCAGCCAGACCAGTTACGCGTCTTCTACCACCCCATCGTCGACCTCAACACCGGAGAAATTGGCGGCCTTGAAGCACTCATCCGCTGGCAGCATCCAGAGCGCGGCCTCCTCACCCCCGACCAATTCCTGCCCGCCGCCGAAGCCTCCGGGCTCATCCTCAAGCTCGATCGCTGGATGCTCGGCGAAGCCTGTGCCAAGGCCCGCAGACTCAACCTCCGAACCCGCCGCATCGAGCCACTCGTTCTCACCGTCAATCTCTCCAGCTCGCACTTCGCAAACCCAGCCGATACAAAGGCTCTTGAAGACATCATTCGAGACTCTGAAGTGGATCCATCCTGGATTGCGATGGAACTCAACCCGCACACCAATCACTCAACAACTGAGATTCTGCACAACCTCAGCCAGCTCCAGGCTCGTTTGAACATCAATACAGAGGCAGCCGACCGCATCAAGATCTCTCCCACTCTGGTGCGCGAAATCACCTCTGGCAAGAATCGGGACAAGGTCCGCGAGATCATCGACAGCGCCCAATCGCGAAACATGCTGGTCGTCGCCGAAGGCGTCGAAAGCCTCGAACAGCTCGCCGTCCTCCGCGAACTCAAATGCCATCTGGCCCAGGGCTTCTATTTCACGAAACCCACTTCAGCCAACGATACAGAACGTCTCCTCGCCCGTAGCCCCCGCTGGTAGGCCATACTAGTTACGGATGGCTATCAGTCAAGAACTTCTCGATATTCTCATTTGCCCCGCCTGCCGCGGTGAGCTCGAACTCAAGCAGGACGGCTCTGGCCTCAAGTGCCTCGCCTGTAAGCGCGTTTACCCGATCCGCGAAGACATTCCGGTCATGCTGGTCGACGAAGCAAAAATCGAAGAATAGGCAATGCCCCCAATCCTCGAGCGTCTGAACTCAGGCTCGCGTGTTGTCATCATCCGCCTACGCTCACTCGGAGACTGCGTTCTCTCAACGCCCGCAATTCACCTCCTCAAAACGCACCGGCCAGACCTCCGCATCGCCGTAGTTTCAGAGCCGCCTTTCATCCCTCTCTTTGAAGAGAACCCCGATATTGACGACATCATCGTCCCCAGCGCCCCGCTCATTCGCCGCTGGAAGCCAAACCTCGCACTCAACCTCCACGGCGGCACGCGCAGCCTCGTCCTCACCACCGCATCGCTCGCCCGCCATCGTGCCGGCTTCGCCCATTACCGCTACTCGCTCGCCTACAACATCCGCATCCCAAGGGCACAAGATATCCTCAACCAGGAGCGCGTGATGCACACGGCAGAGCACGCAGCCTCCGCCATGTTCCACCTCGGCGTCCCAATCCAGCCTGTCCCCCGCGCCCGCCTCTTCACTTCCAAAAAGTGGCGCGATCAGGGCTACGCCGTGATCCACCCCTACGCCAGCGCCGCCGATAAAGCCTGGCCCGCCCAGCGCTTCCTCGACGTTGCAGAATTCCTTCGCCGCGCCCTCCATCTCGAGCCCATCTTCATCGGTGGCCCCGGCGACGATCCCGCCCCCTTCGAGCCCTGGCACGTCGAGATCTCAACAGACCTCAAGAAGACCAAAAGCCTCCTTGCCTCTGCCTCCCTCTTCTTTGGCAACGACAGTGGCCCCGCTCACATGGCTGCCGCCTTTGGCGTACCCGTCGCAGTCCTCTACGGCCCTTCGAATCCCGAAATCTGGGCCCCGTGGCGCACCGAGTCGCAGATCCTCCATTCCCCCGCCGGCATGTCCGGCATCACTACCACTCAAGCTGTCGAAGCCCTCGCCCGGCTCAAAGTAATCGCATGAAACGCGTCATCCGCCTCGGCCTGCACTACTGGCCCACCCTCCTGCTCAGCGTGGTATTCATGGCAATCGTGGGCGTCTGCCAGGCCGCGATGGCGCTCCTCATCAAGCCACTCCTCGATCGTGTCCTCAGCCCCGCAACGGCTGAACCCACCTCCTTCACCGTCCCGGTTCTGAACTGGCAGATCCAGCTCGATTCCTTCCTGCCCGCTCAAGCCCAGAACATCTGGGCACTCGTTGCCATTGGCATTCTCCTCGTCTTTGCGATCAAGGGCATCTGCGATTACATCGGCAACTATCTCGTCAACTATGTTGGCCTCCACGCCATCACAGACCTCCGCCAGCGCGTCTTCGATCACGTCCTCCGGCAAGACACCAGCTTCTTCGAAGTCAACTCCACCGGCCGCCTGATGTCTTCAGTGATGAACGACATCGAAAAAATCCAGGTCGCCATCTCGCACATGCTCGCAGACTGGCTCCGTCAAACCTTCTCCGCCATCGGCCTCCTTGCCGTCCTCATCAATCACGATTGGAAGCTCGCCCTCTTCTCCCTCACCGTTCTGCCCTTCGTGATGATCCCCACCGCCCGCCTCGGCAAACGCATCCGCCGCACCACCCGTGGCGCGCAAGACGATGCCGCCCACCTCAACCACATCCTCCAGGAAGCCATCACCGGCCAGCAGGTCGTCCGTTCCTTCAACGCAGAATCCATCGAATCCGCCCGCTTCCATGCCGCTGCCGATGCCCTGCGTAAATCAAACCTCCGCTACATCGCCCAGCAGGCCCTGCCCTCGCCGGTCATCGAATTCCTTGGCGCTCTTACCATCGTCGGCCTCATCGGTTATGCCCGCACGCAAATCCAGGCCAACCAAATGACTGCCGGCGAATTCACCAGCTTCGTCATCGCTCTTCTGATGCTCTACGAACCCGTCAAGCGCCTCACCGGTATCCAGAACATCTTCCAGCAAGCCACTGGCTCTGCCCAGCGCGTCTTCGAATATCTAGATCAGGAACCGAAGGTCGCTGACAAACCCAACGCCGCCACCCTCCCGGCCTTCCACAAATCGATCGAATTCGACAAGGTCCGCTTCCGCTATCCCACCAGCTCGCCCGATCAGCCTGACATCCTCAAAAGCCTCACGCTCACCGTCAACGCCGGCGAAGTCATCGCCCTGGTCGGCCCCAGCGGCGCAGGCAAAACTACCCTCGCCAGCCTCCTCCCGCGCCTCTACGATCCAATTGAAGGCAACATCAGCATCGACGGCCAGAACCTCCGCGATGTCACGATGAACAGTCTCCGCGCCCAAATCTCCTCCGTCGCGCAGGACACCTTCCTCTTCGACGACACCGTCGCCAACAACATCCGCTACGGCCGCCCCGGCGCGACGATTGAAGAAGTCAAATCAGCCGCCGCCACTGCCATCGCCGACGAATTCATCAGCCGCATGCCAGAAGGTTATGAAACCCGCATCGGCGAGCGCGGCGTCAAACTCAGTGGAGGCCAGCGACAGCGTCTCGCTATCGCTCGTGCCGTCCTGCGCAACGCCCCCATTCTGATCCTCGACGAAGCCACCTCTCATCTCGACGCCGAGTCTGAGGTCCTGGTCCAGAAGGCCCTTGCTAACCTGATGGCGCAGAGAACGGTCATCGTCATCGCCCATCGTCTATCCACCATCCGCCGCGCCACTCGAATCCTGGTCCTCGAAAAAGGCGAAATCATTCAGAGCGGAACCCACGATCAACTCATCCAACAAGGGGGCCTCTATGGCCGCCTGCACGAACTACAATTCCAAGAATCGGCTACACTCGAAAACTCATGAACATAAGAAGTATGACTGGCTACGCCCGCGTCCGGCGCTCGATCTCTGAAGGTGAGCTCACGCTTTCGATCAAGACGGTCAACCACCGTGCCCTCGACCTTCATTTCCACATGAGCAGCTTCTTCGACCCCATCGAAGGCGCCATGCGCACCCTGGCCAAGGCCCAGATCAACCGGGGCCACGTCGACATCCGTTGTTCCCTCTCCCGCGAAGCCGCCAAGCAAACCATCAACGTAAACGCGCCACTCCTTGCTGCCTACCGTGATCTCTTCCACAACCTCGAAAACCATTTTGGAGAGATGGGCAAGCCGAATCTCAACGAAGCCCTGCGCCTGCCCGGCATGTTGATCGAATCGCGAGAAGACGAAATCTCCGAATCGCTCAACGAAGCGATCCTCGGCGGCCTTGAAGAAGCCCTAACCGAGCTCAACGTCCAGCGAGAGCGCGAAGGCGCGTCGTTAGTGAAGCAGATGCTCGCCTACAACGAAAACATCCGCGAGCAGGCAGCCAAGGTAAGAGGCCTCCGCACGCAGATCCTCCCGATCCTCCGCCAGCGCATCGAAGCCAAGATCAACGATCTCCTCAGTGGCCAGCAGATAGACCCGGCCCGCATCGCCCAGGAATCTGCTTTCCTGGCAGACCGCGGCGATGTGGAAGAAGAAGTCACCCGCCTCTTAACTCACTGCACGCATCTTGAGACCCTGCTAACCAAGGGCGGGGAAGCAGGCAAGAAGATCGACTTCTTATTACAGGAGATGAATCGAGAAACAAACACGATCCTCTCCAAATCCAACAACGCCGGCGACTTCGGCCTCCAGATCACCGACATCGGCCTCGCCATCAAGACCGAAATCGAACGCATCCGCGAGCAGTCCCTCAATCTGGAATAGGCGCTGAAGCAGTCTTGGCATCTTCAGGGTTAAAAGCTAAGCCAACCGTGATTTAATGTCTAAATCGGAGCCAAATGCCTAGCCCAGATGAAATTGAGAAGTTACGCCAAATTCTTGCCGCTCAAAGGCTTGAGCCTTTCATCCGTCACATAAGATTTCCGCATTTCAAGAACCTCGAAAAAGACACGAGGATTAATTTTTCATATCCGATAACAGCCTTAGTCGGTGGCAATGGAACGAACAAGAGTTCTGTTCTGCGTGCACTTCAAGGTGCACCCGGCTACAAGAATCTTGGAAATTATTGGTTTTCCACAAGCATCGATCCAATTGATGAGGCTGGCGGTCGACCAGCGTTCATCTATGGATATAGAAATGCAGAAGTGAACGAAATAGTGGAAGTGGTGAAGACTCGAATTCAGCGAGATTATGATCCAGATTATTGGGAACCTTCAAGACCCTTGGCAATCTATGGTATGACTCCTCCCCCACCTTTAGTGCAAGCGGAGCCTGCGCCACTTGGAAGAACTAAAACCCGCTGGGAAGCCATTAGCAAGGAGGTCCTTTATCTTGACTTTCGCAATTTACTTAGCGCATTTGATAAGTGCTTCTATTTGAATGATCACAGGCGCGGGTTGAGTTCGGAGAAAAGCAGAAAGGAACTGATTCGAAGGCGTGCCCCAATCTTGAAACAAGCGATTGAGCAAGAGCTCGAAAGCTATTCATATTATGGGATGGAGAGAATCACTGGAGAAAATGCTGAACTATCCCAAGAGGCTGTGGCAGAAATTTCCAACATTTTGAATCGACCATACTCTAGAATTAGGCAAATCCAACATTCCTTCTACGGAAGTGATGGATTTACCTGCCTGATGGAGAGCAAAAGCCACAACTATTCCGAAGCCTTTGCAGGAAGCGGAGAATTCGCGGTTGTTCGGATCGTATCAAGCGTTCTTTCTGCAAAAGAGAAGAGTTTGATTCTGCTTGACGAACCCGAAGTCTCGATTCATCCAGGTGCTCAGATGAAGCTGATGTTGTTTCTGGCGGCTCAAGTTAAGAAGGTCAAGCACCAAATCGTAATATCGACGCATTCTCCAAATATCATTCGCGACCTTCCGCCAGATGCGATTAAGGTGATGTCACTAGACGAAAGCAGCGGGCGGATTCGGATCCTTAAGCAGGAATCGCTACCGGAAGAAGCCTTCTTCTCGCTCGGCCAACCGCCATCCGACAAGAGAGTAGTTTATGTAGAGGACGAACTTGCCAAGTCCATTGTCAAACGTAGCTTGCAATCTGATGCCGATTCAGAGTTGCTCAAAATGTTCCAAGTCGAAATCTTGCCTGGTGGGGCTCAATCTCACTGGAATAGCTACATCAAAACAT
>JBIPMY010000197.1:0-10761 GCA_044376335.1 Bryobacter sp. | reverse complement strand
CGCTGGTAGCAATCGCAGGCGAGTAGATGATGCCATCGCGGATCACAAAGATGTTCTCGCCCGAGCCTTCGCTGACGTAGCCATTGACGTCGAGTGCGATGCCTTCGGAGTAGCCGTTGGCCTTGGCTTCCATGTTGATCAACTGCGAGTTGTTGTAGTTGCCAGCGCTCTTGGCCAGGGCAGGCAGAGTGTTCGGAGCCATACGATTCCAGCTCGAAACGCACACGTCCACGCCTTCGGCAATCGCTTCAGGGCCCAGGTACTTGCCCCATTCCCAGCAGGCAATGTAGCATTCGGTCGGGTTACCCGTGCCGTTAACGCCAATCACGCCGTAGCCTCGCAAAACGATGGGACGGAAGTAGCAGCTCTTCATCTTGTTCACCTGTACCAGCTCGATCATCGCGTCGGCGATCTGCTGGTGGGTAAACGCACTCATGTCCATTCGGTAGATCTTGGCCGAATCGAACATTCGGCGAACGTGTTCGTTCAAACGAAACACAGCGGGTCCTTGCGCGGTCTCATAGCAGCGAACACCCTCGAAGACGGCGCTCCCGTAGCTGACTACATGGCTAAGGACGTGGATCGTTGCATCCTGCCAGTTAATCAGTTGTCCGTTGTGCCATATTTTTTCGGTGGGCTTCATGGGAATATTATAACTGTCAAGCCTATGTCTAAACGAATTCTGCTCTACACCCTGATTCTGACGGCCCAACTTTTTGGCCAGGCAGCCAAGCTAAAAGAAATCAAACCCGGCATGAACTTCTTCAAGAAGGATCAGGACGTGCAGATGGGAAGAGAATATTCCCAACAGATCGAGCAGCAGTTCGACGTAATCCAGTCTGGCCCGCTGGTGGATTACATCAACTCGCTGGGCCAAAAGATCGCCGCACAGCCACAGGCCGGCGGCTTCCCTTATGTCTTCAAGGTTGTGAATGATCCCGGCATCAATGCCTTCGCTCTCCCCGGTGGCCCGGTCTACATCAACTCGGGAATTATTCTGAACGCACAAAATGAAGGACAAGTGATGGGAGTTGTGGCACACGAAATCTCCCACATCGCCTTGCGCCACTCCACCAACCAGGTAAGCAAAAGCTACATGATCCAGTTGCCCGCGATGATCGCAGGCGTCTACGGACAGACCAAAGGCGGCCTGACCGGCATGCTCTCCCAGATGGGCGTTGGCCTTGCAGCAAACGGGCTGCTCATGAAATTCTCGCGCGGCGCAGAACAGCAGGCCGACCTGCTGGGCGCACGCATGATGGCTCAGGCTGGATACAACCCGATCGAGATGGCTCGCTTCTTTGAAACACTGGAAGCCAAGTCTGGCGGTAAATCCGGTGGAGCCGATTTCTTCTCCTCGCATCCTAACCCTGGCAACCGCGTCAAGTATGTCAGTGAAGAAGTAACGCTGCTGCCGCAACGGCAATTCAACGCCGACACAGGCAAGTTTCAGAAGATGCAGCAACTGGCAAAGAACCTGCCCGCACCGAAGAAGAAGACCCCTGCCGCAGGCGAGATTCCGAATCAGCCTCCCCAGAACTCAGACGGCAGCCGCACCTGGGCTGGTGCAGACTTTACCATCAACTACCCCGGTGGCTGGCTCGGCTTAGGAGAACCCAAAGGGCCTACCGTCACCATCGCCCCCAAGGAAGGGATCAAGCAGGAAGCCAACGGCGCTGTTCAGATCGGCCTTGGCGTGATTGTCGCCAAATATGAAGACGACGACGGCAGATTCGATTTCAAAGCTGACACTCAGAAGCTGATCGCCCAGGTGATCCAGCAGAACCCAACGATGGGCAAGGCACAGCCACAAATCAACCAGAATCAGGTGAACGGCCGCAATGTCTACGTCACCCGGCTGGTTTCTAAGTCCCCACTCGATGGTGGAAATGAAATCGATACCGTTGTAACGATCGAACACCGTGGCGGTATGCTCTACATGGTATTCATTGCTCCCGAGCGCCAAATGCAAAATGCACAAGGCGACTTCGACAATATTCTGAACTCTCTGAAGTTACAGTAGCCGTGTTCAAACGCTCACCGGCCTTTGCGGCATTCTGCGTTTTGATACTGGGACTCGGGATTGGATCGGTAGTCGCGATCTTCGGAGTGGTGAACGCACTGCTTCTGAAGCCGCTGCCCTATCCGCATGGCGACCAGATCGTGCGGGTGATGAACAAGATCCCGAAGCTTGGCCTGCGTAACAACGTGTCCGGCCCAAACTGGCAGGACTGGCATGACCAGTCGAATTCCTTCGCCGCGCTGGCGACGTATCGGGGTGGCGAAGTTGCCCTTACCGTCAACGGCAAAGGCATCTTCGGCGAGGTTTACCAGGTCTCGCCCGAGTTTGTGAACGTGTTCGAAGTGGAACCGCAACTCGGAAGTCGCTTCGATGCCCGTTCGGTTCTGGTGAGCCATGGATTCTGGCAGCAACACTTCGGCGGATCCTTCAGCGTGCTGGGACAGACAGTCAAGCTAAGCCAGCAGATTTACACCATCGCCGGAGTGATGCCGCAGGGCTTTCAGTTTCCGGCGAAGGCTTCTGTCTGGGTGCTGGACGAGTCCACTCCGGGCAAGCAGAATCGTACAGCGAATAACTTCCGCGCCGTGGGCCGGCTGAAGGTACCGATCCAGTCTGCGCAATCCGAGATGGATGCCATCGCCACCCGTCTTGAGTCACAGTATCCCGAAAGCAACAAGGACCGTGGCGTTGGGCTGATTGGCATACAGGAACAAGCAGCCACTCCCTACAAAGAGACGTTGACCCTGCTCTTTGCCGCCGCCGGACTGCTGCTCCTGATTGCCTGTGCAAACGTCTCGAGCCTGGTACTGGCGCGGGCGCAATCGAGAGCCCGTGAGTTTGCCGTTCGTGCTTCCCTCGGCGCAAGTTCTGGCCGAATTGTCTGGCAAGTGGTTCGCGAAGGCCTTGCCTTGGGACTGGCCAGTGGCCTGGTTGGATTCCTGATGGCGAGTTGGGCTTTGCAGGCGATTGCTTCCACCATGCCAGCAGAACTGGACTGGCGGGTTGGTGTTTTCGCCGCAGCAACAGCGACACTTTCGAGCCTGCTCTTCAGCCTCTATCCAGCCTGGCGTGTCTCACGAGTAGACCTCACCGAAGCTTTGAAAACAGCAGGACAAAAGGGAATGATCGGTGGAGGCAGTGGCTGGTTCCGCCGTGGCCTGGCGGTTGGGCAAGTCGCACTGTCGCTGGTGATGCTTTGTGGTTCGCTGCTCCTGGTTCGCAGTATGACCAAGCTGCTCGGTGTTGATATGGGCATGGACCCGAAGAATGTCCTGGTTAGCTACATGCACATCCCTGCACAAAAGCTGGAAGATCACTTGGCGGCTTCCATGAGCTTTAGCGAGATCTTGCGGGAACTGCGGGAATCGCCACAAGTAGAATCGGCCAGCGCCATTATGGGCATGCCAACAGGCAAGTATGGCTCGAGTGGCGGTTATATGCTTCAGGGCCAGCCGATGCCCAAGGACTTGAATCAACTGCCCGAAGCCGGTTTCCGCGTAAACTCGCCCGGCTTCTTCGCAACCATGCGTATCCCGCTTCTAAAGGGACGGGATTTTAGCGAGCAGGACCTTTACGACAAGCCCTTCGTCGCCATCATCAACGAGACGCTGGCCAAGCGTAGCTTCCCGAATTCAGATCCGATCGGGCAGCAGATCCTATGCGGGCTGGATAGCCCGAAGCCAATGACCATCGTTGGTGTCGTGGGCGACGTCCGGCACGACGGCCCAAGCGGCGTTCATCAGGCCGAGCTTTACATGCCATCTCACCAGCATCCCTTCTATGCCAATGAACTACAGGTGGCGGTAAGGGCCGAAGGCGACCCGCGGCCGCTGGCGAGTTTGGTACGCGAGATCGCAGCCCGGCGCAATCCGGATATCGCAGTGAACTCGATCACGATGGAGTCGATGCTCGAAGAGAGTGTCGCTGCGCCGCGCTTCCGATCGCAATTGCTGATGGCGATGGCAGCACTGGCATTGGTGCTCGCAGCAGCAGGGCTTTACGGAGTGCTGGCCTATCTGGTTTCTCAACGGCTTTCGGAGTTTGGCTTGCGCGTGGCGCTTGGTGCCAATCGAGGCGATATTGTCGCCCTGGTATGGCGTGAAGCCGGGCTGATCCTTGGGATTGGCTTTGCGCTCGGACTCGCACTCATCGTCGCTCTCGGGGCAAGCGTGCGGAGCTTCCTTTTTGGAGTTGAGCCGACTGACTCACTCAGCATCGGGCTTGCCTTGGGTGTGCTTGGAGTTGCCGCGCTTGTCGCTTCTCTGATTCCTTCGCTCGGCGCCATGAAGGCCGACCCGCTGACTGTGCTGAGATCAGAATAGTGAATTACGACGCGATCCTGTTTGATTTTGACGGCACGCTGGTAGACAGCGAGCCAATCCACTACGAGTGCTGGCAGGAGGTGCTGACCCCCTTTGGCATCTCGCTCACCTGGGATGAATATGCCCGCAACTGCATTGGCGTTTCAGACAGGGCAATGATCCGGCAGCTCGCTGCTGAGGTGGGAGTCGACTTTGAGGCGCTCTATGCGCAGTATCCGGTGAAGAAGGAACTGCTGAGAGACCGCATGCTGGCAGCTCCGCCGATGACAGATTCGGTTCGTGACTTTTTGTTGGGTTTCGACCAGCTTCCGATTGGGCTGGTGACTTCGAGCTATCGCATCGAAGTGGAACCAGTGCTAGAAGCACTTTCGGTGAAGCATCGCTTTGTCGCTTCGGTGTTTGGGGATGAGGTGAAGAATCTGAAGCCGCACCCTGAGCCTTATCTGCTTGCGGCAGAAAGGCTCGGGGTGAAACGGCCATTAGTGTTTGAGGACTCGGAGGCCGGCTTGGCCAGCGCTAGAGCGGCGGGGTTCACTGCGGTTCGCGTGGAACACCCGGCGGATCTTCCGAGTCTACTCGGGTCTAAGCTGCTGCTTTCTTAGCAACTGCTGCAGCTACCAGCTCGGCGCGTAGAGCGCGCATTGCTTCGCGACGGCGAACGAACTGCTTGCGCAGGCGGTGGAAGCGGGAACTATCTCCTCGATTTGCGGCCATGTGTGTCTCCTCTCTCTAAGAAAGGGACTGCGTACCCAAATCGATCTCAGTGCTACCTCAAGAGTACTAAACTAAAGGTTTCCATGGAATTCGAAAAAGTATATGAGCCCCAGCGCTTTGAAACGCGTTGGGCTGAGTGGTGGGTTGAGTCGCGTCTTTATGCGGCCGATGCCACGAGCAAGAAGAAGCCTTTCAGCCTCTGTATTCCGCCGCCGAATGTGACGGGCAACCTGCATATGGGGCACATGCTCGAGCACACGATGATCGACATGGTGGTGCGCTGGAAGCGCATGAGCGGATTCAATACGCTCTGGCTACCGGGAACAGACCACGCGGGCATCGCTACCCAGATGGTTGTCGAGCGGCAGATGGCCAAAGAAGGCCTGACCAAACACGACCTCGGCCGGGACCTCTTTGAAGAACGCGTCTGGAAGTGGAAGGCTGAGTCCGGCGGCGCGATCGTGCGCCAGATGAAGACCGTCGGCGTGAGCTGCGACTGGACGCGGGAACGATTTACGCTCGATCCGGGCCTTTCGCGTGCTGTGCGCGAAGTCTTCTGTGGCTTGCATGAGCGCGGGCTTGTCTATCGCGGCGAGCGGATGGTGAACTGGTGCCCACGCTGCGGCACTGCGCTTTCTGACCTGGAAGTGAAACATGCTGAGTCCGATGGCAGCCTGTGGCATATCAAGTATCCAGTAACTGGCACGGACGAGTTTCTGATTGTGGCCACCACTCGCCCTGAAACGATGCTCGGCGATACAGCCGTAGCCATCAATGCGACAGATGAGCGCTACCTGCATCTGCACGGCAAGACTGTGAAATTGCCGCTCAGTGACCGCGAGATTCCGATCATCCTTGACGATATGGCAGATCCGAAATTTGGAACTGGCGTAGTGAAGGTGACCCCTGCCCACGATCCGAACGACTTTGAGGCAGGTCAGCGCCACAATTTGCCGCAAATCCAAGTGATCGGGGAAGATGGCAAAATCAACTCCAATGGCGGCGGATATGCGGGACTGGAACGCTTTGAAGCCAGGAAGAAAATTGTCTCAGACTTAAACGCTCAGGGGCTGCTTGATCAGATCGAATCGCACAAGCTGAGCATAGGCAGGTGTGAGCGGTGCTTGACCGTTGTCGAACCACTCGTATCGAAGCAGTGGTTTGTGAACATGAAGCCGCTGGCTGAGAAGGCGATTGCTGCCGTTGAAGAAGGCCGCACTACTATTGAGCCGGAGCAGAGCCGTACGGTGTTCTTCCACTGGATGCGCAACATCCGCGACTGGTGCGTAAGCCGGCAGTTGTGGTGGGGACACCGGATCCCGGCCTGGCATTGCGGAGCTTGCGGTGAGGCAACTGTGGCACGTGAAACGCCAACAAATTGCGTCCATTGCGGCAGCGATCAGTTGGTGCAGGACAAGGATGTTCTCGATACCTGGTTTAGCTCCGGGTTGTGGCCCTTTTCAACCTTGGGCTGGCCCGATCAGACTGAAGACCTGAAGGCCTACTATCCGACGACGCTGATGATCATGGGCTACGAGATCCTCTTCTTCTGGTGCGCGCGCATGATGATGCTGGGCATCGAGTTTATGGGTGAGGTGCCTTTCAAGCAGGTTCACATTCACGGCATCGTGCGCGACGCGCAGGGCAAGAAGATGTCAAAGACGCGCGGCAATACGATTGACCCGCTTGAGATCACAGCCAAGTACGGCACCGATGCAGTGCGCATGGCACTGCTGACGGCCTGCACACCGGGCTCCGATATTCTCTGGACCGAAGACAAGTTGCCGAGCTCGCGTGGCTTTGCCAACAAGATCTGGAACGCGTCGCGCTTCCTGTTCATGAACATGGAGCGGGCTGAGATTACGCCCTATGTGCCGACGACATGGAAGGCGCAGTTCCTCGAAGAACGCTGGATTCAATCGAGGCTCAACGCAGCGGCCAAGGCCTGCAACGAAGCGCTGGAAGCGAACCGTTATCACGAAGCTGCGCAGACCATGTGGCACTTCTTCTGGGATGACTTCTGCGACTGGTACATCGAGATGATCAAGCTGCGGTTCAACGATGAAGAGAACCGCGCTTCGATCTGGGCAAACCTGCTTGGCACCTATGAGAAGGCTTTGCGTTTGTTGCATCCGGCGATGCCTTTCCTTACGGAAGAACTGTGGCAGCGTCTGCGCACCGAAGGCATGCCGGTGAGCGTCTCGGTAACGGATTATCCGGTGTATGAGGTGTCGCTTGACGATGCTGAGGCTGAACGCGAGATGTCGATTCTGCAGGAAGAGATTCGCCGGGCGCGCAACGAGAAGGCCGCCAAGCAAATGGACCCGAAGCAGGAGATCGAAGGCATTCTGCGTGGCCAGGGTAAAGAGTTTGAAGTAATCTCGGCGCAAGCAGAAGTCTTCCGCAGACTGGCTGGCGTGAAGTTGAGCTTTGAGCCATCCACTGAAGTGAAGGGCATACAGCTGATCTTGCAGGCTCCTGCTGGACAAGCCGATGCGCTGCGCAAGCGCCTTGAGAAGGACATCGAGCAACTAGAGAAGGTGATCGCCAACACCCAGCGTCAGCTAGGGGATGAGAAGTTTACGGGCAAGGCGCCGGCACACATTATCGAAGGCATGCGCGTAAAGCTCGGCGAATATCAAGTGCAACTGGAGAAGAACCGGGAGGCTCTCGGTGGACTCTAGCTGGCAGCATCCCGAGATCTACGATGCGGTAGAACGCGCCCTTGGCGAAGATATCGGCACAGGGGACATCACGACCAGGCTCACCGTGAAAGAAGGTAGGCTCGCTCGGGGGAAGTTTTATGCCCGGGACGAGATGGTGCTGGCCGGGATCGAATTGCTTCCGCTCATTTTTGAGTGCCGTGGTGGTGTAGACAAGCTGGAGCTGAAGGCGGCTTCCGGGCACCGATGCCATGACGGAGAGATGATCGCCGAGGTGGAGGGCCTTGCCTCTACACTGCTGGAGTGCGAGCGTACGGCGCTGAACTTCATGCAGCGATTGAGTGGCGTAGCGACGCTTGCCTCTCAGTTTGCCGCAGAGGTGGCGCACACCAAATGCAAGGTGCTGGATACGCGCAAAACGACGCCCGGTCTGCGTCGGCTGGAGAAGCTGGCGGCTGCAGCGGGTGGGGTAACCAATCACCGGATGGGTTTGTTTGATGCAGTCCTGATCAAGAACAATCACATTGCTGCGACTGGCGGGGTGAGGCAGGCGCTTGAGGCTTCCCTGCCCCATGGCGTCTCAGTGGAGATTGAAGTGCGCACGCGGGCTGAACTGGATGAGGCGCTGGCCAGTGGAGCAACAAAACTGTTGCTCGACAACCTGACGCCTGCCGAGGCTCGTGAGTGGATCGACTATATTGCCGGGCGGGCCAGTTGCGAAATCTCGGGCGGAGTGACACTGAGCACCGTTCGCGCCTATGCCGAGGCTGGCGCGGATTTTGTATCAAGCGGGGCCATCACGCATTCGGCAGTGTCTAAGGATCTCAACTTTCGTCTTGAACTCTTATGAGCCAGGTGATCTGGCATGAGTCTCTCGATTCGACGATGACCGAAGCTTCGCGGCTGGCATCGGAAGGCGTTGCCAGCGGGACCGTTGTTGCGGCGCTCAGCCAGACGGCTGGGCAAGGGCGGCAGGGGCGTGAATGGATCAGCACTTCGGGTGACGGGCTTTACTGCACCTTCATTCTCGATGTGGAGGATGCTACTGCCATTACGCTTGGCCTCGGCGTTGCTGTGGTGGAAGTACTCGCGCCGATCACTGGAGATGGCCTTGATGTGCGCTGGCCGAATGACGTGATGTGGCAGGGGCGGAAGTTGTGCGGGATTCTATCGAGGCTGGAGAACGGGCGGGTGCTGGCCGGGATCGGCGTGAATCTGAATCAGCTTGCATTTGCTGACGGGTTGCGGACACCGGCCACCTCATTGAGGCTGATTACAGGCAAAACGTTTGACCCCAAGAATGTTTTGGACTTGCTGCGCGGCCCGGTGGTTGAAATAGCGAATATCTCAAAGCGAGACCGCTTGCGGCTCTTTGCCCAGACTTCAAGTTATGTGAGTGGGCGCAGGGTGAGAGTAGACCTCGATGGACCTATGCTTGAAGGTGTGACGGATGGACTGGACGAGAATGGATTCCTGCGAATCCGGAAGGAGAATGGGACCCACGAAACGGTTTATGCCGGTAGCGTGCGGGCTCTGGATTAATGATGCTTTTGGCGATTGATGCTGGGAATACGAATGTAACGGTGGGTGTGTTTGACGGGGCCAAGCTGATCTCCAGCTGGCGGCTGCGGACGATTCGCGAGCAGACGGCAGATGAATGGGGCATCAGTTTGCGCAGCCTGTTTCGGGTAGGCGAGCTGGATGCGCGAATCATTACGGGTGTGGCGATTTCGAGTGTAGTGCCTCCGCTCGACCGACAGTTAGCCGAGATGGCGCAGCGCTACTTTCGCTGTGAGGCGCTCTTTGTTTCTGTCGAAGTGGATCTGGGATTGAAGGTGGCGATTGATAACCCGCGTGAGGCGGGAGCAGACCGGCTGGCCAATGCCGCGGCGGCATTTCACAAGTATGGGGGCCCCTGTGTGGTGGTGGATCTTGGGACGGCGATCAACTTTGACGTGGTGAGCGCCAACGGAGATTTTTTGGGTGGGATCATCTGCCCGGGGATCGGGATTGCGATTAGTGGGTTGTTTGAGAAAGCGGCACGATTGCCGCTGGTGGACTTCCGCGAACCGCGCCAATTGATTGGCAAGAATACGGTGGATTGCATCCAGAGTGGTCTTTATTACGCGACGATCAGCACCATTGACGGCATCCTGGAAAGGCTGCTCGAAGAATTGGGAGAAGAGACTAAGGTGATTGGGACTGGTGGGCAGGCGAAGTTGATTGTGAGCGGCTCGAAGCATTTGAAGGTGGTGGATGAAGAACTGACGCTTGAAGGGGTAAGGATCATCTGGGAACGCAATGCAGCAGCCTGAGCCGTTCAACTATTTCAACTATTACACCGAGATTGAAGAGCATTTTCAGGTGGCCCGAGGGACGAGTCTGTTTCTGCTTTCACCTCTGGACTGGGCGCTGATTGAGACCTGGAAAGATTCTGGAATTCCTTTGCAGGCCGTATTGCGCGGCATCGATAAAGCTTTCGAAAAATGGCGGGCAAAGAAATCGAAAACCAATCAGGTGAATTCAATTGCTTATTGCTCACAGGCCGTAATGGAAGAGGCCAAGCGGATTGATACTCCTCGAGAAGAGAAAGTCGTCGAGGCTCCGTTTGAAGATACCGAGCTGGACAAACATTTGCGCGGAAGCGCAGCAAAGTTGCCGCCGGGCTTTGAAGAAATAGCAACTTCTCTTGAGGCCCTTGCCGTAGAGAGCATGCTCTGGATGGACAAGCTGGAGGAGCTGGAGCAAAGACTGACCTCGCTTGAGGACAAGATGGTGGCGATCGCCCGTAGCAAGCAGAGCGAGGAGCAGATTCTGGGCGTTCGAAAGCAACTGGAGTCTCAACTCAAGCCCTACCGGGGCAAGATGAGCGCAGCGGAATTAATGATGATCGAGAAGAAGTTCTTCGACCAGCGGTTGCTTGAAGACTCTGGCCTGCCGCGCTTGAGCCTTTTCTATTTGGGATAGACGGGCGCGCGAGGTAGCAGCCAGAGCGAAAAGCCAGGGAGCAATTTGGACTACGAAGGCATGGAGCGGTCCA
>JBIPMY010000596.1:0-3221 GCA_044376335.1 Bryobacter sp. | reverse complement strand
CCCAGGTATCAGAAGCAGTCAAGCGAGGAGTCTGGGCAGCCGGCGGCTTCCCCTGCGAATTCCCCGTAATCAGCCTCGGCGAGATGTTTTTGAAGCCCAGCGCCATGCTCTATCGCAACCTGATGAGCATGGATGTCGAAGAGATGATTCGCGCCAATCCACTGGACGCCGTAGTGCTACTCGGCGGTTGCGACAAAACGATCCCCGCACTGCTGATGGGCGCCGCCAGCGCCAACGTCCCGGCGATCGTAGTCCCAGGCGGGCCCATGCTCTCCGGCACCTTCCGTGGGAAAACCCTCGGCAGCGGCACAGATGGCCGCAAACACTTCGATCTTTATCGCTCAGGCAAACTCAACGACGAAGACATGCAAGAACTCGAATGCTCCATCGCCCGCTCGTCCGGTAGTTGCATGGTGATGGGCACAGCCTCATCGATGGCACTGGTAACAGAAGCCCTAGGCATGAGCCTCCCCGGCGCAGCAGCCTGGCCTGCAGTAGACGCGCGACGCTATGCCATAGCCGAACAGAGCGGCACCAGAGCCGTAGCAATGGCCACCCACGGCCCGTCTCCACGCGAGGTGATGACTCGCCAAGCCTTCCACAACGCAATCACTGCCCTGATGGCAGCCGGTGCCTCCACCAACGCCGTAGTCCACCTGCTGGCCATCGCCGGCCGCCTGGGCATCCCGCTCAGTCTCGATGACTTTGAAAGCGTCTCATCACGCTCGCCGCTACTGCTCGATCTCAAACCACACGGCCAATACCTGATGGAAGATTTCGCCTACGCCGGCGGTGCTGAGACGCTCCTGCAAAATCTCTTACCGCTGCTCGAAGGCGACACCCTCACCGTCAGCGGCACAACCCTGCGCGAGCAACTCGCCACCCACCATGCCCACGAGCAAAGCGTGATCCGGTCCATCCCGGACGCACTCGATGCCGACGGCGGTATCAAAGTCCTCCGCGGCAATCTCTCCCCCAACGGCGCACTCATCAAAACCAGTGCAGCCTCAGAGCACCTGCTCGTCAGCCGTGGCCGCGCCATCGTCTTCGAGTCCAAAGATGAAATGCTCGAAAAGGTCAACGACGAATCCTTCCACGTCGAGCCCGACAACGTTCTAGTGCTGCGCAATGCTGGCCCGCACGGAGGCCCCGGCTTTCCCGAGTGGGGCCAGATCCCCCTACCCAAATCCCTGATGCTGCGTGGCATCAGCGACGTAGTCCGCATCTCCGACGCACGCATGTCAGGCACCAGCTACGGCACCGTCGTCCTCCATATCAGCCCCGAGGCAGCCATCGGAGGCCCACTCGGAGCCGTGCAAAACGGAGACTGGATTGAGCTAAACGTCCCCAACCGCACCATCCAGCTCGACCTCGCACCAGAGGCGATCGAAGCCAGACTCGCCGCCCTGCCCCCACGCAAGCCACACTACGATCGCGGCTACGGCAGTCTCTTCCTCAAGCACGTCGAGCAAGCCCATCTCGGCTGTGATTTCGACTTCCTCAAATTCAAAGATCAATGAAGCGAGCTCTCTGCATCGTCGCGATCCTGGCCCTCTTTCTGATCACCAATCGCGCAGCCTTCGAAGGCTACTTCTCCGACGACGATCTCGACAACCTAAGCTGGGCCACCGTCGCAGGCCTCGATTCCTTCGTCAAAGAACTGGTCACCCCGGTATTCTCAAAAACCAACACCAGGCCCACCGGGGCCCTCTTCTACCGCATCACCGGGCTCAGCTTCGGCCTGCACTTTGAACGCTACATTCCACCGCTCTTCGCACTCCACCTCCTCAATTGCGGCCTCATCTTCTGGCTCCTCAAAAGGAAAGGCGCCATCGAAACCGATGCCGCCGCAGCCACCATCTTCTTCCTATTCCACGCCTCACTCCTCGAAGCATGGTGGAAACCCATGTACATCTTCGATCTACTGGCCGCCACCTTTTGCCTGATCACCTGGCTCGTCTTTCAAGGCCGCTATTGGCCGCTAGCACTGCTCAGCTTCTGGCTGGCTTACAAATCCAAAGAAGTTGCGCTCTTCTTCCCGGTCGTACTCGCGTTGGACCAATGGCGCCGCGCCCTGCCCTTCTTCGCAATCAGCGCCAGCTTCGGCCTCCAGGCCATGCAGGTAAACGCGCAACGAGACACCGTCTATACACTGCGCTTCACCCCACATTCGCTCGTAACCACGATTCCCTTCTATGCCAAACAGGCAGTGATGAACAAGTTCGGCGCAGCGCTCCTCCTGCCGCTAACTTACTTTGCAAGAAACCCCGAATTCCTGAAAGCACTCGCAGGGACACTTGCTTTAATGATCCCCTTGCTCTTTCTACCAGGCAGGCTCTTCGGCGTCTATCTATACCTCCCGCTAATTGCCCTGCTCCCCGGCCTCGCAGCAATATTCAGCCGCATCCCTAGAAGAATACTCGCCGCGGGCCTGCTTGCCTTTGCCGGCATCAGCTATCTCAAACTCAAAGAAAAACGCAACACTGAACTCGCACTCTCGCACGAAACGCGAGCCTACATCAGCCAGCTCACCGAAGCCCATCGAACACAACCCCTGGCAACACCCGCCTATTTCGAAAACGCCCCACTCGGCCTGCGCCTCCACGGCATGACCGGCGCTCTTCGTCTCATCACAAACAACCCCGCCGCCCGCGTCCTCAACCCAGAAAAAGAAGAAGCCCGTCTCGAAGCAAAAGATCGAGACCTGCCAACTCTCTCCTGGTTCAGCCCAACCAAAACACTCACGGTCACACCGCACCGCTACGGCGAAGCCAAACTCAGCGCTCTGGACTTCTCAAGCCCTACCTCCGGCTGGCAACTCACCAGCGGCTGGTACGATCGCGAAGGCAATTCGCGCTGGGCCTCAAAATCCGCGCGCCTGCACCTCAAGGCAGAACCAACCCACATCAAACTCAGCATCCGCTACAACATTGGCCCAGCCATCCCCAGGGTTGAAGTACAGGTCTTCGTCAACTCTCAACTCCTCTCAACTTCAAGCTTCGATCAACCCGGCACTCCAACAATCAACTACCCACTCAACCAGCGCTACGACGGCCCCGTCGAGATAGAACTCAAGTCCAGCCCCGGCTTCCGTCCCCCCGGCGACGACCGCGATCTCGGCGTTGCCCTCCTATCCATAGCCCTGGTTCGCTAAGCTCTATCTAATGCGTTTTATCCTCCTCCTGACGTGTTTCCTGTCTTGCCTCAATGCGGAAACAACC
>JBIPMY010000292.1:0-7942 GCA_044376335.1 Bryobacter sp. | reverse complement strand
GAGCGAGCTGAACCAGAACGCGGAGTTTTTCGAGGACGCCGGGTAGTTGTGCTTTCTGGATGGAGGCGCGCAGGTCGTTGCCCTGCAGGTATTCCATCACCATGTAGGGGCGGCCTTCGTGTTCACCGAAGTCGTAAACGCGAATGATGTTTTCGTGAGAGATGGCACCGGCGGTTTGGGCTTCACGCAAGAAACGCTTTTTCGTATCTTCGTCGTGCATACCGCTGTCGGTAAGGATTTTGACAACAACGATGCGGTTGATCAGGGTGTCGCGCGCTTTATAGACGTGCGACATGCCTCCACCGAGGAATTGTTCGAACTTGTACTTGCCAAGCTGCTGTTGTTGCATCAGTTGCCAGAGCGGGCCACGTTGCTGGTGCACTGCAACCCGGCCAAGTATCCTTTCCGAAAGAGCGGAATGGCCATATCGAGATCGAGCGTCATCGACAATGGCTTGCCTTGATCATCGGTCATGATCTTCGTCCCTGAGCGCTGATACCAGAGAACCGTATGCGAGGTAGCAGAGTTCTGATTCCAGCGTTCAGCGTCGTTGAACCATTGAAACACACCCAGGGGGCCGTCGAAGCTGACGGTGCCGCCACCGACGATGGTGGTGCGTACGCCGACGCCCTGGCCGTTCCAGACAAAGGCCTTGGCGGGTGAGGAAGAGTTCTTGAATTCGGCGCTCTGGCCATCGATGGACAGCTTCACTTCGCGCTTCATTTCCGGATTCAGCCTTACGGAGTATTTGAAGTTGGGGCTGGGGTTCAGGCCGTAGGCGGTAGCAGTTACGGCAGCAAAGCGATTGAAGGCGGCAACAAAGGTTGGGGTGAGCGCCATCGATTGGGTGGGCACGGCGCGGTATTCCCCGCCCTGATTCACCAGCATCTGCTTGAGCTTGGTTTCATAGAAGGTCCAGAGAGCTCCGGTTTGAGGAGCGAAAATGCCATTGAATTCGGTGATGGTGGCCTGATTCTTGGCATTCGGATTGAAGGGGTACTTCGAGATGAGTTCGCTGAACTGCTTGCAGAAGCCAGCACCAGCGCCATTCATTTCAGCCGGGCCCAAGCCTCTAAGGAAGCCTTCCACATAGGTGATGGGATCTTCCATGATTTTGAGGACTTGCGCGTCGACTTTGTCGAGCGGATCGGGACGGAACTTTTGCGCTACGTTACGAGCGGTGAGCTTTGCAGTGGTGGCCTGGTTAAGGCTCTGGGCAGCGGCGGGATCCTGGGCGGCCTGACTGGCGGGCATGCCGGCGATCATTTCGATGGAGCCTTGCAGTTGGAGCAAGCCGCCCATGTAGGGCTGATTCTCTCCACCGATCAACTGGCCGGCGCTGGAGGGAGCAACCAGCAACTGGGTGGGTTGGAATTGCTCGGAGATGGATTTTTCGGCGACGTCGGTGTGCTTTGAGGCCAGGTAGACAGCAGCCAGGAGCGGACTCTGATTGCTGGAGTGCATCTTCAGCTTTTCGGAGGCGTCTCTGAGTGTGGCGTAGCGGAGGACAGTGACACTCTTGAGATAAGCTTTCCACTGATCAGAATAGTCTTTGAAGTAACGAGCGCGGAGGCGCTGCTCTAGCTCGTTCAAATTGACAGACATTTTGACTTCTTCGCCAAGTACCCAGGCTTCACCACCGAAGTATTTGGGGAGGTTCTTGAAGGCGGCCTGCATCCAGGCAAAACCCTCTTTCGAGAAAGAGCCCTGGACTTCTTTGTCGACCTTCACGGCCTTGTAGCCGTCGGGATAAAGCTTGTTGTAGCTGATGGTGGGGTTGGCACGATTGGCTTCGGCGAGGATCGCGTTGTAAAGGCGTTCGTCACCGGAGAACTGCTTGAGGAAGACACGGGTGCGGTCTACAGTAACAGCATCGTTTTCTTTGGAGAAGGGGTTGGATTCTTTCAGCTCTTCAGCATAGAAATCGAATTGCTTGCCGATCAGGCCATAACGCTGGGGCTCGACCTGCTTAACGCCCTGCCAGTACTTCATGAGGACGGGAGTGAGAAAGGCCTTGGTGCTCTTGTCCGGATTGGAGGTTGTGATCAGGTAAGCCTTGAGGGCGTTGTAGCTGGTCATGTAGTCGTCCTGCGGAGTTGGGGCCTGGGGCAGACGCTTCATGTAGTCGAGGACGGCGGTTTGGGTCTCGCCGAACATGATGTTGCGGAAGCTCTCGAAGTAGAGTTTGCGTGAGGTGGGGAGCAAAGTATCGCCGGTGTAGAGGCCCCAGCGCATCATGAGCGGGGCGCCTTCTTTCTCGTAGCCACGGAGGCGCTCGAGAACGCCACGGAGGCGGTCTAGCTTGTTGAGGCTATCGAGGGTGGGTACTTCGCCCTGGGCCACCTGGACGCCGCGCAGGGCTTTAGAAGCGTCGGCGAGTTCGGATTCGAGAGCGCGATTGTTGAAGTAACTCCAGGTGAAGAGGCCGGTTGCAATCAGACCAAGAGCACCAGCAACACCAAGCAGGAGCCGGCGGGTGCCGTCAGTACGAGTGCTGACGCTGGATGCGCCGAGGGCGGCTTTGTCTTTGAGAAGAACGTCGCTAAAGAAGCGGGTGATGAAGAGCCATTGCGGCATGCGGCGCTGGGTGCCGGCAGCGTCAGAGACGAGAACTGGACGGACGCCCGAGAAGTAGAAGCCACGCACGAAGGGTGAGACCGCAACCTGGCTGGGGCGGCAGATATCGACGAGGAAGGTGGTGACGGCTTGCCTTAGCTTGCGGAACTCGCGTGGGAATTCGTAGACAGGCGGGCGGCCCTGCTGATTGGCATCACGCTCCTGCAAGGGGACGCGGCGTTCGGCAAGGCTGCGGAAGAGTTCTTCCATGAGGTCGCCGAAGCGTTTGCCGGCTTGTTCGGCATAGACGCCGGTGGAGGCCATGTCGACGATGGGGACGGTAGCGCCAAGCACTTCAGCCACTTCGTCGTTACTCATGTAAGAGACGTAGTTGGCGAAGTGGGGCATCTGGTCTGCCTTGGTGAAGATGACGTAGACAGGGATGCGGGCTCCGAGAGTTTTGGACATCTCGATCAGACGCTGGTTGAGAATGCGGGCTTTGGCCGTCATCATCTCGCCGGCACCCTGTTGGAAGAATTCTTCGGTGCCAACAAACATGAGCACGCTGCGGGGTGCTGGAGTGGAGCTGGTGTTGAGGGCGGTCATGCCGCCGGGGGCAAAGCGCTGTGAGAAGGCCTTCCAGAGTTTGTCGTTTTCAAGCAAGGTGGGAGCGGCTTCGACGAAGACCGTCTTTCTGGCAAGCCAGACGTTTGCCGTTCTGGTTTGGACGAGCTGATTGCCTTCCTGATAGACGAGACCGGCGAGCAATTCCGGCTCGAGGCCGCTGTTGGTGATCAGGGTTGTTTTGGCAGAGCCGCGTGCGCCCATGACAAAGACGACTGGCATGTTGGCGAGGCTGCCGCCGGAGGCCTGTAGTTTTTTGTCGGCTTCGGCGAGTACGAAATCGAGTTCAGCGCCTTGTTCTCCGGCCAGAGCCAGAGCTTTTTTCTTGTTATCGGAGGTGATTTTCCAGTAGACGAGAAAGCCAGCGAAGGCAGTGCCGATCAGCCAGAACAAGCCTCTAACAAACCAGGCATCATTGCCCTTGATTCCAATCCACTCGGGCAAGAACCAGCCGAGAGCCATCCAAGCTACCCACGAAAATCCAACAATTAGGCCAAAGAGCATATAGGGTGTCTCCGAATTATCTGCGAGTCATTTCTTGGGCGATGGAGCGCAGTTCATCTGCGCCGGAACCAAGCATCAATTTGTAGACGACAAAGGCAACAACGGCCAAAGCACAAAGCCCGCCGCCGATCATCACCATGCGTTGAAACCAGGGGTCAGCCACGGCGACTGTCGCATCGGTGAGAGGCAGGCCACCGGAAGGCGAAAGAGGGGGCATGGCACCGCGTATGCGTCGGCACTTATCCATGCAGGCGTCAACGATGCGCTTGAGCTCTGCGCGGCCGCCGGCGCTGTAGCGACCCTGAAAGCCAAGACTGATGCAGAGGGCGTAGAGTTCGAGCAGATCGGAATTGGGGAGGCTATCGGGCTGACGAATGATGTTTTCGAGATTCTGGAAGAAGATCTCACCGGCGATGTGAACGCCGAAGAGTTCTTCCTGCAGGGGCTTGCGACGCCAGTCGGCAAAGGCGGGCTGGTTCTGGGTGAGGATCGTTTCGTCGAGGAAGGCAACAACGGCGAACATGGCGAGCTTGGTTTCTTCTTCAGAGAAGGTTTTGCGCCTTGCGTCTTCAATCGAAGTTTTGAGGGCGGTTTTCATGCTCTCGCGAAGACCGTAAGGGTCCTGCGTCATTTGTGGATTGGCCCACACGCGCACGACGGCGGTGAGCGGTTCTTGAAAGATAACCGCCAGCGTCTCGCGTTCCATCAAACTAACACCTTGCATGGATCCCCCTATGCCTCAAGAATGACGATCAATTCTACTTCCGGAGCCGGAAATTCTCCCGGCACATAAACGCCTACGTGCTTGATCTTTGCGATCTGCTGCCAGCAGGGGCCGACTCGCGAAATGGCAAAATACTGCATCTCTGTTTTGGTTTGGATCTCGGATGGAGGAATTGGCATATGCAATAGCTCCAGGCCGGGATGAGCGCCCTGAACGAGTCTTTCGACAAAATCGCGCGAACACACCTTTACCAACTGAGGCACGCGCAGGATGATGACGCTTTCTGCTGTTTGAGCACGGACGCCCAGAATCCAGCGCGATTTGGCCAGGCACCTTTCGTCGGCAATTGTCCCCTCATATAGATAAGGTGCGTACAACTTGAGAGGAATTTGCATTGCACTCGAAGGAAGAATTGTTTCGAGGGCTTCGCGAATGTGGGCATCGAGTTGCGGGAAGCATTTCTCGGGCTGCAGATGATCGTAAAGGGGAAGATCTGCGGGATCTTTCTTTAGATTAAAGGTACAGAGAGCACCACCGAGTTTGAGCATCTGGCGGTAGAGTTCTTCGGGGTGGCCCTTCTTTACCTCGGAGGCGTGCTTGAGGTCTGCAATGGCGGAATTGATGCAATGGAGGTACCAGAAACTGGCGACGTCTCGCTGGCTCATGCCGCCGAGTTTGGCGCTGGCGCGCTCTGGCCGGAGAGCCCCGCCTTTGGAGGAGAGAATCTCGACGAGACGGTTGAGCATCACCATGAGTCTTCTGGAACCCTGGATCGTGATGAGGGGGGGAATGAAGTCCGGGTCGAGTACGAGGTTGCCTGCCCCGTCGCGCATCACACGACCGATGGGGATGGAAGTGAGATTTGGAGTTAGCTCGTGATCGAGGAGGAGGCGGAAGTTTTTGTGGCCGAGAGTCACAGCGCGCTCTTCGGTGCCACCGTTTTCGTCAACCAGTTTGCGCTCGTCGGGGGCGAAGCGAGTGGTTTCATCGCTGCAGTTAGCGCCACCGGGATTGTAAGAAGGAAGGGTGAGATGGATTGTGGCGTAGCGGGCGACCGGGCTCATCATCTCTGCTACAGGACGGCTTTCTGGGAGCTGGTCTGACTCGGGCATCACAAAGGCAAGGCCGTCGGGCATGAAGCCACGGGCATGCAAAAGTTCAATCCGACCGTTTTTCAACGCCTCTTCGCTCCACTCGATCCCGGCAAAGCCGAAGGCAGAGTAGTTGAGAGATTGCGAAGTAAAGTCGATCAGATCTTCAAAGTAGCGTTTTTGGGCCTGAAAATGATGAGGCGCCAAATGCATTCCTTCGGACCAAACGACACGAGAAAGTTGCTTCATCGCCAGTGAGATCTCAGGCTATCATAAAGGCACGAATTCATAGGTAAATACAACCATGTCCTTCGAGTCCACATACCAACTAGTCGCCCCCATCGCCGATTCGGCGGAAGCTCTTTCCTATAAAGCAATCATGAAGATGACCGGTGAAGAGGTGTGGATCCACATCATCCGCACCGACGCACACGAGCTATTTGATATGGCTCAGAAGCAGTATTCCGCTGCAAGTTTTGGCGAAAGACCAATTCTTGAAGTGGTGCGGGAAGGATCGAAGGCATACGTGGTGACGCGTCCGTTGCCTGCCGGTGCAAGCCTGATCGACTGGCTCAGGAGTCTCGGGCAAGCAAAGACTCCTGATCCGATGCAGAAGGCGGGGGCATTCAAGTTTGATGGAATGATGGCACCGCCACCGCCATTGGCAGCAACAGCGGCAGACGATGCGACGATGATGATGCCTGCGATGCAGGCACCGGTTGCGCCAGGGCCAACGTTTACTCCGCCGCCTCCTCCTCCGGTAGCACCTGTTGCACCGCCGCCACCTGTTGCACCCCCGCCAATCGCACCGCCGCCCATTGCTGCCGCGCCTGTTTCCCCTGCTGCGCCCAGCCAGGAGCCGGGTGAATTCACGCGTATGTTTAAGGCTCCGGCAGCGCCGCCACCAGCAGCAGCACCGCCATCCGCACCGCCCCCGCCAGCTCAAGGCCCCGGAGAGTTTACGCAGATGTTTATGGCAAGCCAGCCGAAGCCAGCCGCCAGCACGAGCCAGATGCCGAGCTATGTGCCGCCTCCGCCGACTCCCGCTCCTGCAGCAACGCCATTCGATTCTCTATTTCCTCCTGCGCCTCAGGCTCCACCAGCAGCGAACCCGGACGCCGATGAATTCAACCGGATGTTCCAGTCGCCGTTGATGCAGCACACGCCTGCGCCGATCAACCCAATTACGAATCCGATTGCGCCTCCTCCGTCTCAGCAGCCAGGGGAGTTTACGCGGATGTTCAAGGCAGTCGAGCCGTCGAGTGTGTTGCCGACGAACGCGCCTCCGCCACCGCCTCCGCCGGCAGCCAGTGCACCTGGGGACTTTACACGGTTGCTGCAGACGCCTAGTTTTGGCGGGAGTACGGCAGCGCCGCAAGCCCCACCGGCATTTGGCAGCCCACAACCCGGAGCACCACCACCGCCGCCAGCATCTTCAGGTGGAGCCGCCAATCCGTTCGCAAACATAGTCGATACACCTTCAATCAGCAAGCCAACGGTGAGTGGCCCCACGTTTCAGGCCCCTTCGGCCGGGATAAGCGGAATGAGTGGCCCGTCGATTTCCAATTCGGGTCAAATCTCCGGCCCCAGTATGGGCTCGGTGCATTTTAGTGAGGGCCAGATGCAAGGGCCTTATGTCTCAGGCCAGGGACTCAGTGCGCCTTCGATACGGTCGCAATCTCTGGGCGGCGATCGATTCTCGCTGGACAATCTTCCAGGGTTTGGAGCTGGTAGTGCGCCGCCGGCCGCGCCCGATGTGGCCCCTCCTGCAGCAGGACCTCTTTCTTCAGGCGGTGGGGCGATGAATCCCAACGCGCTCTCAAGCCCGGACGGGGCAACGGCCTTCTTTAAAGCACCGCCTCCTCCGCCACAACAACACGGTGCTCCGCCTCCGGTTGCAGGTGGCCCGGGCGACTTTACGCGGATGATGCAGGCACCGCCGGTAGCGTCTGCGCCAGCGGTGGGTGTGCCTGTGCCGCAATCGAATGCCCCGGCACCGGCGGCAGCGCCATTGTTTTCACAACCCGCGGCAGCACCAGCTAATTCCTCTGCCGCTCCTGCCGCTGCGCCTCAGGCCGCACCAGCCCCTGCTCCGAAAGCTAGCCCCTTTAAGGGCATAAGTCCCTGGATGATTGTTGGCAACGTAGTCATCATCATCATGGTGATCTTGTTAATTTATGTAATCATGAAGTCAAGTCGTTAACTTTTTCTAATTTCTTAGATATGCTTGTACTTAGAGCATGGAAAAAGTACTGGCGATTCTATTGGCTGGCGGGGCTGGCGAGCGACTATCGCCGCTGACACTGCACACCGCGAAGCCGGCTGTACCCTTTGGCGGCATCTACCGGATTATTGACTTTACCCTCTCGAACTGCCTGAATTCAGGGTTGCGCAGGGTTTTTGTCATGACTCAGTACAAGAGCCTCGAGCTTACGAGGCACAT
>JBIPMY010000595.1:0-3247 GCA_044376335.1 Bryobacter sp. | reverse complement strand
CCCGCCGGACTTGAAGTTGTATTGGATCGGGCCATTGTGCGTACAGGACGCATCCCCATCGAAAACCGTGACGTCTGCAAGCGCTATACAAACCCAGTGGACGCAAACGGTGATCCGATCAACATCAATATCGGGTCAGGTGGAGAAGTGGCGTCCACCGATTTCTGCACGGTCTGGCTCTTTGGCAGCACCCGTTTGCTTGGTGCGCCCGAACGTCAACTCGATGAAACGGGTAAGGTTCATGTCTTCGATTCCTGGTCTTTTGGTGGTGGGCAAAATGCGCTTTTTGAAGTTTCAGGCGCGAACCTTTCAACCAACGTTTTGACTGCCCGCTTTCTGCGCGCAGCCGGCATCACCTTCGTTACGCAACCACAAGTCAGCCTGCCGCTGATTGTCAACAACCGCACTTGGCCTGCCTACAATTTCTGGTTCGGGCTGAACAAAGATGTGACGTTCACGGCTCCCCCAGAGTCTGTCGATGCGAGCGGTCGAAAGTGGCGCTTCAAAGGTTGGTCCAACGGTGGCCCAGCCACCCAAACCATGAGAATTACCCAGGAAATGGTCGACCAGGGGCTGTACCTCATCGCGCTGTATGAACCGCTCAACAAACTGTCGATCGTTACCAATCCCCCCGGCCTTCCTGTCTCGATTGATGGCCGTGAGTGCCCGACACCTTGTGAAGTTGAGAGACCGGCAACTGACTCGGTTTCTGTTTCTCCGGTTCGAAGCATCACTCAACAGGATGTCCTCCGTCTGGAATTCACCAACTGGTCTGATGGAGACTCAGGTGACCGGATGGTTGGTTTTAATGTCGAGTCTCGCCGCCTGGTTGCCAACTACAAGCAGATGTACCGCCTCACCACCCTGGGTAACCCAAGAGCTGGCGTTACGTTTACCACCGTTCCAAATTCCCCAGACCAATTCTTCGATCTGGACACACGCGTCAGCGTAACGGCACGCGCCTTGAATGGGTATCGATTCCGGCGCTGGTCTGGAGATACGGCCGGTCTTTTCCCCACTGCCAGTATCGTTGTGGGTGGGCCGCGCACAGTGGTGGCAGAGTTGGAGGAAATTCCTTTCATCGACCCTGCCGGGATCAAGAATGCGGCTGGTACCGGCCCACAGGATTCAGGCTCAACGGGCCGTGTGGCACCTGGCTCGCTGATTACTGTCTTTGGCGTCAATCTGACCCCAAAAGAGGAAGTCGGTCCGCGTTCGCCCCAGGCTCAATCTCTGGCAGAAGTAGCCGCCCGGGTTGGCGACCGCTTGCTCCCGCTCAGCTTCGTCTCAGGGTCGCAAGTCAACGCTCAACTCCCCTATGATCTCCCGGTAGGCCCCAACAAACTCACGATCGTACGAGTGGGCCAACCCGATGTCAGCGCTGATTTTGAGATCGTACGCAATGCCCCCGGCCTCTTCGGCCAGTATGGGACAGAATCTGAAGGCACTCCTCCGCTCGTGCTCGCATTCCGCGCCGATGGCAGTATTGTCACTGAAGCAGCCCCAGCCCGCCCCAATGAGGTCATCTCTCTTATGGGCACTGGCCTTGGTGGTTACCGCAACAATCCACCCGCCGGTTTCGCCATACCGAGCGGGGCTGAGTTTACCCTCGTTGATCCAGTCGAAGTGATTGTTGGGGAGCAGACAGTACAGCCGCTCAAAGTAATCGCTATGCCCGGCTTCGTTGGTATGACCAGTGTTCAGATCCGGGTTGGTCCGCAGTTTACGCCTGGAGCCTCTACCAATCTGGTAGTCCGCGTCAACGGGAAAGACTCGAATACGGTTCGCTTGTTTGTGCGCTAACTCGCAGGGCAGCCATTTGAGCTGCCTTGCGCTTCACACGCACCCAGGCAATCCAGACACTCGACACACACAATGCGCATCCCCCGAGCATCGGGAGGATCACTGCAAGATCCCAACTCGGGCGATTTGCGTAGAGCCATGGCAGATCCATCGAGTGCAGTCCATGATAGAGCCAGCGATTCCAGCGTGACTTAGTAACATAGCTCTCTACAAGCTTTCCGCTCGCGGCATCTATGTAGTGCATTGATCGTTCGGCATCTGCGTACTCAAAATAGTAGGCAGGCAAGGGGAGCTTTCCCTCCCTGGAAACATAGTAGTTCTCGTAGCTTCGCACTTCGCGGACAGTCGCAAGCGGAACCCCGGGCATCGCCTCGGCCATCCGGGCTTTGGCCCACTCTAGACTCACCCCAGTCGAAATTGCCTTGCCAGGTTCAACTCGTTGCAGCTGTTTTGCTCCAGACCTAAGCAGATATACACCGCGCCCTCCAGCCACACCCAGTTCGAGTTCGCGAATCCCTTTTTGGCCGGTGCGGGTGAGCATGGCACCCGGGCTCTCCTCCGCAAAAAGTTGGCCGTTCCACTTCGCACCCTGAATGGCTGAGGCCACCCGCGAGTCCGGGCCAAACTCAGGGCTCCATTGCATCGGATTCATGCTGAACATCCCGCTTAAGATCCAGGTAAAGGTGGTCAACCCGAAGACCAGCCCGAGGATCGTATGCCAACGCTTCCATCCCGAATAGGGAATGCTTGAAGGCCCCGAAGGAAATCGAAACCGCTTGCTGGGGGAGTAAAGCCAAATTCCAACGACAATGCCGAGAAGGGTCATGATTGTGCCCACCAGCGACAAAACAATCACCAAGGCCCGCCACGTTGCAGTCTCCTTACGAAGCGGCGTGAAGTATAGCCAATGAGGAATTGCGCCGAAATACGCGCCGATCCGGTCAGCTCGAGTGGTATGTTGCATCACTTCGCCGCTCACCTGGGAGACATAGACCTCTTGCCCATCAGGCCAACTAAAGCGTAGAAAGGGCCTCAGTGGCCGAACCGTCTTGTTCAGGGTCCACTGATCTTCTTCCATCTTTGCCCCATCAAATTGGGATTCGCCAGCGGGCAAGCCTGTCCATGCGCTGGCAACCCGGCGGGCAGCATCAACACTCAGTCCGCTGAAGACTTCGGCACGGTCGGCATAAACCACTTTTTGAAGCCGCCCAGTGTGGAATCGATAGACAGGCCGCCCATCGAGCATGGTTAAGCGCACTCGGTCCAGCTTCTCGACACGGGCCATTGCGGCCGCCTCGTCAAGCCCAACAACAACTTGATTTGCAACGATTGCTTCACTCTTCTCAAGGCGTTGCTCTGCGCTGACTCCCGGATAAGGCCAATACATCAGGACTAGGCCCGAGGCAAACCACATCGCAAAGAGCAAGCTAAAGAAGACGCCCAG
>JBIPMY010000594.1:0-3249 GCA_044376335.1 Bryobacter sp. | reverse complement strand
CGGCACGGTCCGCAAGCAGCGTTATTGCTACAACAACCGCTTGCAGATGTCTGGGATGGTGCTGGGTCAGAATCCGGCTTCAAACTGCGCCAGTGCAGACACCACTCTAATGCGGCTCTTTATGGGTTATGGTGCGGCGAACAATGGCAATCTCGATAGCCAGGACATCGCGGCAGACGGTTTTCTTGTCCGGCAGAACTATACATACGACAAACTCAATCGCCTTGAGACGGCCATCGAAGCAACTCTGCCCACGGCAGGGTCGACCGGCTGGAAGCAGACCAATGGTTATGACCGTTGGGGCAACCGGTGGGTGAGTGATCTGCCGGCCGATACCTATCCTGCGAACCTCACGGCACAAGCGAATTCGTCGAGCTGGTTTACGGCCAAGAACCGCCTGAATCTGCTTGGGGGCTTCGACAATGCTGGCAATCAGACCAGCGCGAACGGCTTCACGCTAAGCTACGATGCCGAGAACCGGCTCACTACTGCCGTTCATGGCACCAACACCAGCAAGAATCAAGCCTACTCTTACGATGCAGAAGGGCGGCGGGTGAAGCAGGTCTCTGGTACTAGTCCTGTCACGCTCACCACGTATTTTGTGTACGACGCGATGGGTGGCTTGGCGGCCGAGTATGAAGTGAAAACGGGCGAATATCCCACACCGGCAGCCCAATGCACCACATGTTACCTGGCGCAGGATCATCTGGGGAGCACGCGAGCGCTTTGGGACGATACCGGGGTGAAGGCAAGGTTTGATTACCTGCCGTATGGAGAAGCGATTCCGGGGGACAGGAACGGGCGTGGGGCGCTGACTTGCGCTGCGGGCGTTACGAATTGCTACAACGGGCCCGGTTCGCTGACGCAGAAGTTTACGGGGAAGGAGAGAGACGCCGAAACCGGGTTGGATTACTTTGGGGCGAGGTACATGTCGGCGGCGCAGGGGCGGTTTACGAGTCCTGATCCGAAGCTGTTCCCCGATGCCGTTTACGATCCGCAAAGTTGGAATAAATATGGATATGTCCGGAACAACCCGTTGCGTTTAGTTGATCCTGATGGCGAAGACTGGAAGGATGTTGCGGGCGGGTTCTTGAACGCTTTCAATACGAATCAAGTGTTGGGAATTGGGAGAACAGCAGGCGGCAATAGCGACTTCAGAACCGGTCAGGCTATCGGCGATGCTGTATCGACCATTCAGGGCACTGTCGAGGCTTTGATCGGCGGCGGCGGCGAGGCGGGCGGTCTAGCGCTTGATGCAACTGGCGTTGGTGCGGTGGCTGGGATTCCATTGAACGTGGCTTCCGCAGGCGTGATCGCACATGGTGTCTCTGTAGCTGGAGTTGGGTTGAAGAATTTGGGTAACGCTGTTTTCAAGGCAGGAACAGAGGGCACCTATGAGTTTCCAGATGCAAAGAGTCCCGGTAAGACTTACGTCGGGCAGTCCGGAAATGTTGAGGGTCGACTGGGTCAACACGGCAAGAGCGGCAGACTAGGCCCCGGAACAGATCCGAAAGTGACTCCAGTGAAAGGTGGCAAGACTGCGCGGGAGGTGGCGGAACAGAAACGGATCAACGAGCTTGGCGGTACAAAAAACAAACCTGGCTCGCAGACCTCGAACGATCGAAATCCGATTGGCAAAAAACGCGAGAAGAAAATCGAAGATGAGTATGGTTCACTCAAAGACTGATAGGACTACATGAATGACTGAAAGAGCCATTAAGAAGGCGGCAAATGAACATCGTGAGCGGAATCGGGATCTCCGGTCTCGCTTCGAAGAACGGCAGGTCAACCTCGCCGAACCCCGGCCAGTAGAGTTCCACTTCTGGGCGTGGACTCAACGAGATGCTGCTGTTCTGGCAAGGGGACTATACGAGATGGGTTTTTTGATTCGCCTTCTTTCTCCAGCCCCAGCCAACGACGATGCCAATCGTTGGGCCGTTGATGCCGGAGTGAAGATGCCACTTGAGCAGGCATTAGGTGATGAGCTTGCTGAAAAGTTGATCAGACTCGCTGGCAAGGAAGATGCCGTTTTTGATGGCTGGGGATCTAGCGTTTGAAGGGAAGGAAAAAGGGTGCGGGACAGCCTTCCATGAGGCGGCTGCCTCTGTCAACCGGCAAAGAACGGGATGCCGAGACGGGCCTGGATTATTTTGGGGCGCGGTACTTCGCGAGCTCTCAAGGTCGTATGACAAGCCCGGATGCGCCATTTGCGGATCAACATCCCGCAGATCCGCAGAGCTGGAATCTCTATGCGTACGGTCGCAACAATCCGCTTCGGTTCATCGACCCGAGTGGTCGAGAAGCAATCAGTGCCGAACAATGCGCGAAGAATCCTCAATGCATGACCGTGAGCGTAAATGTCATTTTGGATCAGAATGCCAAGATTTTCGACAAGAACGGGAATCTGACTGAGAACTATCAGAAGAGCCTTGATGCTCAATTGGATCTGGCAAGAGACGAATACGGAACCATCGGCATTTACTTGGATGTGAGTGTTTCAAAGGGCGCAGTAGACAATAAGTTCGTCACCGAAGGCATGAAGGAAGGCTCGATCAATGTCGCTGTCTCTGACTCAGCGGGTGCCGCCAACATCAACTTCAAGGGAGGTTCACGCCTTCAGATTGAAGGCCCGGTGGTGCTTCTTAACATGGCGAACGCGGAGAGAAATACGCTGTCGCACGAACTGGCGCATCACTTTTCGGGGGACACTCGATCGAGGAACCCGTTCGGCATTGTTGCCAACGCAATATTCGACGTTGCAAACGATCCGGTAAGGTCAAGCTTTGGCGGGAGGCCTGCGTTTAGCGAAGCGTTTCCCCGCACTCCTTTCCATCCGGCTGCTGCAGGTGTGCCGACCGAGCATCCCTGGCGAGCCGGAGCGCGCTCGGTACTTACACCCTGGCGCAGGAAATAGGCCCGGCAGTGCGAAGGGAAAAGTTTCGATCCGTCATCCTTGTGCTTTTCGGCGTGATTGTGGTTGCGTCTGCGCCCTTTGCATACTCAACGTTCAAGGGATACATGACTTGGTACCGGACCATCTACTCGGCGTCTTGCCGAGTAGATGGATCTGGAACCCCATGTACCCTTTACAAGATGTTCGGTGCTGAGCAGTTCGTCTTGTCTGTGCCCCGGCACGGGACTTACCTCATTTGGTTAGAGGCTAATCAGGCTAGTGCTCGAGAGCCCTTATCGGCAGCGTTCCCTGGTGGGGCGGTGGAAGGGGACTTGCTCGCGAACGAGGTTCCGGGA
>JBIPMY010000196.1:0-10859 GCA_044376335.1 Bryobacter sp. | reverse complement strand
CAGCAAATCCCGCTCCGTACTCACTTCACGAGCCACCCTGCACCCCTCAACATCCGCCTTGTTCTTCGGCAACCTCCAGCGCTTGCCCTTCTCATCCACATAAATCACAGAAGCCGCATCCACCTCAATGGCTCCCTTCGGAGGCGAAAGCTTCTCCGGCAACTTTGCACTAGACTTCTGCATGCGCAGGTTCTCATCCAGCTCATAAACCCCAGCCTCTGTGCCCAGCATCAGGTTCCGATGAGCCCAAATCAACCCACCGCCCTTACCGGCAGGCCGTGCCGGAGCCACAGTACGCCGATCCCGACTTGAAAACTGAAAGAATGCCGTAGCCTTCAAGCAATCCTGCTCGGGCACCAATCGAATCCAGGTCCCAGACTCACTCGGCTTAAAGATCAAATACTCATACCCGCCAGCAGCCACGCTGATCTTCCGCAATGGAGTCCAGGTCCCATTCCCAGCCTTGTCCACTTCAAGACTAAACGTCACAGCCGCGCCAGACTGATGAGTGAGATGCAGCATCCGCTGCTCAAAGCCAGAAAACAAGAACGCGTCCGATGCCTGCTTCGCCTTCACATCATCGCGAAGCCAAACCGCACCCCGGCCAATCGGAGCACCCAACTGGTCAATCTTTGACGGCTCTAGAAACCAGAGATTCGATTGCGATACGCCTGGCCCCGCAATCTCCCCCTTAACCCGGCGCGTATTGAAGAACTCATTCTTCGCCGTATCATCACACCCAAACACAACCCGGTCGCCCCACCGTGCAAAGTCCCCGATCACTCGAATATAAGAGCTACGAGGAGCAATCCCGGCAGACTTCTTCGCACTAAACGTCTTCGGAAAACGCCAGAACATCCCGTGCATCGTCATCAACAAATCCTGCTCGCCGATCTCCCGAATCCGTGGCCATTCCGTATTCCAGCCATGCGCTCCATCATAGGTATGCGTTGCCTTCGGCAATCGATACGTGTGCCAGGTCCCATGATCGAGCAACATCAAAATGACAGACCGGTGATCCCAACCCACAGCCCAGATCGGGTCCTCTGAAGGATTGGTGTTCCCCGAGATCCCACCCGGCCCAGTCACCTCGGTAAACTGATTCCGCCGCACCACCTTCCAGTCCTTGCCATCCCACTCGGCAAGACAACCCGATGGTGTATCGGGAGGCAGATTCCCGCCACCCACCTCGCCGTTATTCGAGTACACCGTCCGCCCTTGTCCTGAATAAAAGCCCTTGCCGTGATAGCCCGGCAGCAACGGCCCAGTGATGTCCTTGGCAGTCTTGCGAACTACCGCGAGATTCGCATCCTCATAAAGCTGCTTCACCGCAAGGCTACGAACGTCAATTTCGTAGAAACCCTCTTCCATCGTCGCGAGATAAATCTTTCCCGCCGGGTCCGTCAAATGCCGCGCATTCCCAGTCGGCCGCCCATAAGCAACAGAGTAGGGAATCGTCCGCACCCCACCCTTCGCGTCAATCGCATAGGGCCCGATAAACAACTGATCCGACTCTCGGTGGATCATCCGGTTCGCCGGCGTCCCCCCAATACTCTCCTTGCGAATCGTCTGTTGCAACTGCGAATCGATCTCATAAAGCCGGTCATCAGACCCAGCCGGTTTATGAGGCGAATACGTCACCACCCAAAGCTTCCCAGCCCAAGGCACCACAGCGCCCGTCCCACACTCATTCTCCGAATTGAACATAGCCAAATGTGGATAAATCCCACTGATCTGACGGCGTGTAGAGGATTGCGCCAAAAGCGCAAGTGCCGGGCTGAAAAGAAAACTTCGACGATCCATTTAGACTATGATCTTATCTTCCAGGCTCCCCCAACCATGAATCGAAGAGAATTTCTCGCCGCCCTCCAGCCCTCCAAAGCCAAACCCAACTTCCTGATCATCCTCGCCGACGACATGGGCTACTCCGACGCCCGCTGCTACAGTGGCGACATCGATACTCCCAATATCGATCTTCTGGCCAATAACGGCCTCCGCTTCACCCAGGGCTACTCCACCGCCCGCTGCGGCCCCTCCCGCAGTTGCCTCCTCACCGGCCACTACGCCCAACAAACCGCCTGCGACGTAATGACCCCCGGCCTGGTCCCAGACTGGACCACCTTCGCCCCCCAACACCTGAAGCAGCAAGGCTACCGCACCTACCATTCCGGCAAATGGCACATCCGCTTCAAACCCAACGAAGCAGCCGGCTTCGATCACTCCTACGCTCTCCTCGACCAGAACAGCTTCTTCGCCCCCCGTGCCAGCCTTCTCGATGGACAAAACCTCCCACCCGGAAAACTCTCCGACGGATTCTACGGCACCACCGCCATCGGCAACCACGCCGTAAGATTCCTCGAAGGCCACGCCCGCACCAACACAAGCGACCCCTTCTTCCTCTACCTCCCCTTCACGGCACCCCACTTTCCCCTCCACGCCCTGCAAGAGGACATCGACAAATACAAAGACCGCTTCAGCGAAGGTTGGGACGAAGCCCGCAAGCAGCGCTACAACCGAATGAAACGAATGGGACTCATCAACTGTCCCTTGGCTCCTCTGGAACCCGGCATCTGGCCAGACTGGAACCTCGCCTCAGAAGACATAGCCAAACGCTTCGGCGTTGGCGAAGTCGCAAGAGCCGTCCCCTGGAACACTCTCACAAAAGAGCAGAAATCCTTCCAGCGAACCAAGATGGCAATCCACGCCGCGATGATCGACCGTATGGACCAGCAAATCGGCCGCGTCCTCAACCAACTCCGCGCCATGAACGCCTACGACAACACCGTAATCGTCTTCGTCTCAGACAACGGAGCCAGCGCCGAGCAAATGATCCGTGGCGATGGTCACGACCCCAAAGCCGCCCCCGGCTCCGCCCTCACCCATCTCTGTCTCGGCCCCGGCTGGTCCACCGCCGCCAACACACCCTTCCGGCTCCACAAGTCCTGGGTACACGAAGGAGGCATCTCCTCACCCTGGATAATGCACTGGCCAAAAGGAATCACCGACAAAGGAAAGCTCCGCCACACCCCCTGCCATCTCATCGACCTGGTCCCAACCATGCTCGACCTGGCAGGGTCCAATCCCCGAGGCATCCTCCCCACTACAGCCCCAGATTTATCCGGAAAAAGCCTGGTCCCAGCCTTCGCAAAAAACACAACCATCGAACGAGACTGCCTCTACTTCCACCACAACAAAAACCGTGCCATCCGAGTCGGAGACCACAAACTCGTAGCCATCGGAGAAAAAGGCCCATGGGAACTCTACAATCTCGCCAAAGACCGGGCCGAGCAAAACAACCTGGCTTCCAGCCAACCCAAACTACTCTCAACCCTTGCTAGCCGCTGGCAACACAGCGAAGACACCTTCGTCAAGACGCGGGAAGCCGCCAGGCCAACGCAGATGCCCCGCATGAACGCAAATGCCTGAACCGAAACCCTGAATCTGAAACAATACCCTCGCTACTGTTGTTGTGCCAATTTGAGAAATCCCGCTCCCTGGTACATCACCAGAGGCTTGTTTCCATCTCCCAGCACAATCACCGGTCTGATGAACAAACTGCTGTCATCCACCGTGCTCACCGTCGCATCGATGAGTGGATTTGACAATGATGTAAACGTCCCATACAGAATCGCTCCGCCTGTGGTCGCAAACGCAATGCCTGGCATCGAATTCGCAGGCAACAGAACAATACTGCAAACATCAGCCAGCGGAGCGTCCAGCGATCCATCGCCATGCACATTACGCTCTCCGCCAAAGCTTGGATGAAAGCCTTCTGTGAGTACGATCTCGTCCCGCACAGTTCCGTTACTATATGCCTTCCTCCGCGCCACGCAATGGACATTTCCCGGATTAGGGGTAGTGCCATCCGCATCGTAGAACACTGAACCCGGCGATGGGTTGGCCGACCCATAAACTCTCCAATCTTTGAACCCTTGGCTTTGTGTTTCGGTCAGCCCGCCTTCAAATCGATGCGCCCATTGAGTTGGTCCACCGTTTGCAACGAGAAAGAGTTTGGACGTGGCCTGCCCCGTGAAGATGTCGATCCTTTGGGGAGAGAGCTGCAGCGCGGTGGTTCCCGCACGAAACGGACTTACAAAGCTCCCATTTGACTCCCGCCGGGTGTAATACATATCGTCGGCTGCGCTAGGTCCCGGTGCCAGTCCAGCCTTTACCAGCTTGTAGAAAACATGCACTCTTCCCGAGCTATCCGCCATACCCACTACCGTGTTCGAAACGGCTCCCTGACTTCCGGTATTTGCGGGAAACGGCACATCGATGCAACGCCACTCAAGCGAAGATCCGCAGTTACCGCCGTTCACCGCTGTCTCAATTGCCAGCCGGAACCTGTTTACACTCCAGAAACTAATTACGGCTACGCCTGAAGGCCCAACCGTTACATGGGTTCGACTGGGAAAGATATTCGCCCACACTTGCGAGATGGTCTCCTGAGCTCCAAACTTTTTGCGAACCACAAGCGCATTTGACGCATTCCGGTGCACCACATAGCGCCGGTACACTCCGTTTACAGTCCTGGATGCAATGTGTCCGTCAGTTGCACTGGAAATTGTCGTGTAGTTCCATTGACTCCATGCTGCCAGTGGACAAAGCAGAAGAAAAGCAAACCAGATTCTCATATCTTCTTCTGCGTATACTCCCAATGTTTTTGACTCGCAACTCGAAAATCTCCACCCCTGGACACAAGATTCACTTTGTGATAAAGATTTCTGCATGAAAATCTATTCAGGATTATTAGTGATGGCATTGTTTGTTCCCTCAACTCTATTCGGGCAGGTCGAGCGAGCATCCATTGTGGGCAATGTTTCAGACAAGTCCGGTGCGGCAATGGCTGGTGTTGAGGTAAAGGTCACTAGTGTTGCGACAAACACGGGACAGGTGCTTGTTACTGACGCATCCGGTGCATACTCCGCAGTCAACCTCATTCCTGGAACTTACACCGTACAAGCGTCAAAATCCGGATTTCGAAGCGCCGTGTTTAAAGACTACTCGCTCCAGATCAGTCAGGCAGCCCGGCTCGACATCGTCATGGAAGTGGGCGACGTGTCCCAGTCAGTCGAGGTCGTCGGCGCAGCCCCACTCCTCCAGACCGAAAACGCAAGCGTCGGCCAGGTGATCTCCAAAGAGGCCGTCCAATCTCTTCCACTCAACGGCCGCAACTTCGTGCAACTCGCCATCCTGGCACCCGGCGTCACCGGGCTCGATTACGCCCAGCCCAACACTATCAACTCTGGCCGGCGTCCCGACGAGTTGCGCCCCGGCGGTACCGCCATCGCAGCCAATGGGGCCCGCAGCACCTCCAATCAGGTCTTGATCGATGGCATCGACAACACCGAAATGATTTCCCAGACCTTCATCGTCCGCCCCGCCGTCGAAGGCATTCAGGAATTCAAAGTTCTCACCAATAACGCCGGTGCCGAATACGGCCGCTCGGCCGGTGCCGTCGTTGTCATCACAAGCAAGTCGGGGTCCAACGAATTCCACGGCTCTCTCTTCCACTTCTTGCGAAACGAGGCCTTTGATGCCCGCAACTTCTTCGCGCGCGCCGATGCCGCAAAACCACCCTTCAAGCTCAACCAGTACGGTTTCGCACTTGGTGGACCGATCAAGCGCAACAAGACCTTCTTCTTCGCCGACTACGAAGGCTACCGCGAAATTTTCGGCGACACTCAGCTGGTCACCGTACCAACACCTGCCATGAAGACGGGAGACTTCCGCGGCGTTACGGCAAACGGCATCTTTGACCCCCTCACCACTACGGCCAACCCGGCCGGAGGCGCTGCTATCCGTCAGCGTTTCCCCAACGATACGATCCCGCAGAATCGCTTCGACTCTGTCGGCGCGGGCCTCGCCCAACTCTGGCCTAACCCTCAGCGCGCCGGTCTCATCAACAACTTCGTCGCCAATCCAGTTAAGAAATCGAGCCTGCACCGCGCCGACGGCCGCGTCGACCACGTTTTCAATGCCAACAACAACGGTTTCTTTCGCTACTCAATCGACAAGAGCATCATCGTCATGCCAGACACCTTCGACAAGAACATCGGAGGCAACGAAGGCAGCTTCGCTGGCAACCTCGATGCTACCGGCCGCAACATCGTCGGGGCCTTCACCCGCGTGATCTCACCATCTACCGTAGGCGATTTCCGCTACGGCTACACCCAGTTCAACTCCTCTCTGATGCCAACCCAGTTGACGAATCCCGTTTGGTCCCGCATCCCCGGGCGAGATTCGGGCGACCCTCTCCAGCCCTCGGCTCCAATCGTCGGCACAGCCGGCTACGCGGGGCTCGGCAACGCGCGCTCCACACCCTTGATTCGTAATCAGCATATGCATGAAATGATCGCCAACATCTCTACCCTCAAGGGCAAGCACAACATCAAGTACGGTGTTGATTTCCGCTTCCGCACAACAGGTGAAACGGCCTCGCCTCCCGGAGAAAGCGCCTTCGGCCGGTGGAACTTTGATCCTGCATATTCGCGAAACCCTGCCTCTCCTGGCGGCACAGGCGACACCGTCGCCACCATGCTCCTCGGTTTCCCGCTCGCCCTCCGCCGCGACGTTTTCCTGCCTGGAACAGCAACCTTGAACACCAATGAACTGAACTTCTACATCCGCGACGAGTGGCGCGTCACCTCAAAGCTCACCTTAAACATCGGCCTGCACTACGAAGTCAACACCCCCTTCGTCGAAAAGAAAGACCAGTGGGTTAACTTCAATCCAGCCACTGGCAGACAATTGGTGGCCGGTCGCGATGGCGTCTCGAACACGGGCAACATCAACACCGATTGGAAAGCCTGGGGGCCCCGCCTCAGCTTCGCTTATCAGCTCGATAAGAAAACCGTCCTTCGCGGCGGCTATGGCCTCTTTTATGAGCCTCAGGGCAACTTCAACACCTCGATCCGGCAATTCCGCCAGCCCCCCTTTGGCTTCGTCGTCAACATTCCTTTCAGCGGCAACGATATCCCCACGCGGCGCGCTGCCGACGGCTTCCCCCTTACCACTCAGGTCCCCGATCTCACCCGTGGCCCGGCCTTCTACGCCCTCCGTGGTGTTACACCCAACTACCGCAACGGCCAAATCCAGCAGTTCAACTTCAGCGCCCAGCGCGAGATCTCTCGCGACACAGTCGTCACCCTCGGCTTTGTCGGCTCTGCCGGCGCATTGCTCAGCTGGCAACGCAATATCAATCAGCCAGACCCCGGAGCCGGCGGAATTGACGCACGGCGTCCCTATGCCGCTTCTTTGCCTGGTGTCACCAATATTGCCTGGCTCGAATCTTCAGCCAATTCGGCCTACACCTCCATGCAGTTGAATGTTGAAAAGCGCTATGCCAAGGGCCTTTACCTCCTGAGCAACTGGACTTGGGCCCATGGGCTCGATAATGTCGGCGGCGACGGAGGTGCCAACGGACCCATTCCTCAGGACCCCGCCAACCGCCGCGCAGACTGGTCCAGCTCCAACGCCGACATGCGCCACCGCATCAACTTCGCCGCCTCCTACCAGTTACCCTTCGGCAAAGGATTGCAGGGCCCAGCCCGCCAGATCCTGTATGGATGGGAAGTCGGTGGTCTCACCGTGATTCAAACGGGTCTCCCCTTTACGGTCACTGTCCCAGGTTCCCCTTCCAATACCGGTTCCGGTTCCCGCGCCAATCCTGTCGCGGGAGTGAGCCCCGAAGTGGATGAGCCCACCATCTCCCGCTGGTTCAACACTGCAGCCTTTAGCACTCCTCCCGCTTTCACCTGGGGTACTCTTGGGCGAAACACCCTCCGCGGACCCGGCATCTGGAATCTCGACCTGTCGGCTGCCAAGAAGTTCAACTTCTCCGAGACCCGCCGTCTCGAATTCCGCGCTGAGTTTTTCAACTCTCTAAACCATCCCCAATTCGGACTCCCTGGTTCCACCATTGGCGTTGGCGGTGTTGCCACAATCACCAACACACAACGCGCGAACCGTCAGATTCAGTTCGCGCTTCGATATGCTTTCTAAAGGAAAATCATGAAAATCACAACGCTCGAAACGTTTGATCTTCGGGAGCCGGCTAGCGGCCGAACCTACTCGGTTCTCAAAGCAACCAGCGACCAGAATCTGGTCGGCTGGGGCGAAGCTGGCGTGATCAGCAAATCATCGCTCGCCCGTGCCCGCTCGGTCGTAGTAGGCCAGGATCCTTCCAGCTACGACGTCCTCTCGCGTCACCTCTCCGGCGACCCCGTCGGCGCAGCCGTAAATATGGCCATGCTCGACTTGTACGGGCAAGAGGCCAAGGCGCCGGTATTCCAGTTGCTCGGAGGCCCCACCCGCTTCAAGGTCAGAGCCATGACTACCCTGGCACGACCCGAAGACCGTGAAGCCCTCCAGGCTCAGGGCCACCGTGCCTTCGTTGTTCCCGTGAAACTTCCTCCCGGCATCAACGCCCGGCCAAAAATCATCGAGCTCATCACCCAGCAATTCCGGTCTCTCCGCGCAGCCGGCGACAATCTCGATTTTGTAGCAGACGGTCTTGCCGCTCTACCCTCAGCCGAAGCGTCAGACCTCGCCGTTGCTCTCGAACCTTTCCACCCCCTCTGGTTTGATCGTCCCACCCGCGAACCGAATAACGAAGTCCTGCAACGCATTGCCAGCGAATCCACCACAACATTGGGGCTGGGGCACCATCTGGAGGAATTCAGCCCGGTACAAAACTATCTACGAGACGGCGTCTGCGACATCCTCCGCCTGAGCCTGAACCGCCTGGGCATCACCCCTCTGCGTCGGGCAGCCGCAGTGGCCGAAACTTATTACACTGCCATCGCCCCGCATCACACGGGCGGTCCCATTGCCACCGCAGCGGCCCTGCACCTCGCCGCCAGCCTCCCCAATTTCTTCATTCAGGAAGTCCCCGCCGTGCTCGACCGCGAGACAAGGCAACTCCGCGATGACATGGTAGGCGGGCCCATCGAAGCTGTTAAAGACGGCTACTTCACGCTAAGCACAAAGCCCGGTCTGGGCATCCGCGTAAACGAATCACTGGTCCGGAGGATGGCACAATGAAACCGCTCAATCGTAGAGAATTCTTCAACGTCAACGCAGGCATCGGCTGCGGCTGCAGTCTTCTGCCCCAAGCCACTCAGAACGATCCTAACCGCGGTCGCACAGGCCCTCTGGGGGCGGCAGACCTCTTCCCCCTTGGCTCCAATTTCCGCATCACCAACATCAAGACTTTTGGCGTTACCCTGCCCACTCCCGAGCAGGCGGATCGACCTTATGTATTCGTCAAAATCGAAACCAACCAGGGAGTCTACGGTTGGGGTGAAGGCACCCTCGAAGGCAAGGCCGCAGCGACGATTCATTGCATTGAAGATTTCAAGGAATTCCTGATCGGTGCAGACCCCATGCCGGTCGAACACCACTGGCAGTCCATGTACGTCCATAGCTTCTACCGTGCCGGCCCAGTCATCGGCTCTGCAATCGCGGCCATAGATCAGGCGCTCTGGGACATCCGGGGCAAGATCCTCAACCAGCCTGTCTACAAACTCCTGGGCGGCCCTTACGATCCAGCAGGCGTGCGAGGTTACTACCACGTCCGCGCCAACACTCCAGCCGAGATGCGCGAGGTGCGCGCCAAGGCAAAGCAACTCGGCGTAACAGCCATCAAAGGCGGCATCCCCGGATACTACGAATGGATCGAAACACACAGCGCGATTTCCCGTGCGGTAAAACATGTTGAAACGCTCCGCGTAAACCTGGGCGAAGAAATCGATATTGGTATCGATTTCCATGCCAAGACCTCCCCCAGCGTTGCCTCCATCCTTTGCCGCGAAATGGAACCCTTCCGCCTCCTCTTCATTGAAGAGCCCTGCCCACCAGAAAACGTGAAAGCAATGCAGCGCATCGCAAAACGAACGAAGGTACCGATAGCAACAGGCGAACGTCTGGTTGCCAGCTACAACTGCCGCGAACTGGTGGAACTGGGCATCGTAGACATCATTCAGACCGACATCAACCACTGCGGAGGAATCACTGCCTTGTGGAAAATCGGAGCCCTCTGCGACGCCTCAGGTGTCAAAGTAGCCCCCCACGCCTGCGAAGGCCCAATCGGCGGAATTGCCAGCATCCACGTAGACGCAGCGATGCCAAATTTCCTCGTCCAGGAAATCTGCTCAGGCGTCGAGCCGGGAGTGAAGGAAAAAATCTGGGAAGAGTGGTTTGGTTTCCCTGCCATGCGAATGGTGAATGGAAAGTATCCGCTACCCACAAAACCCGGCCTCGGCTTCGACCTCGACGAAAAGGCCGTGACCAAGTACAAGTTCGAAGGCACCCGCCCCATGGCCAGAGTTTTCCATCCGGACGGCAGTGTAGCCGCTTGGTAAAAAGTGTGTGGGGAAGAACAGTCGGAAGGAGATGGTGATCGCGGTAGGAATCGAACCTACAACCTATTGATTAAGAGTCAATTGCTCTGCCAGTTGAGCTACGCGACCACGACGTGACGTTCATTTGTTAATTTACCACGGGAAGCCGCGCCGCCGCTAGTTCTGCGATGTCTTTTAATGCTGGTTTTTGCAAGTCGATTTGAGTCAACGCCGCCTGAAACATCGTCTGGCAAAACGGGCAAGCCGCACCGATTGTTTTGGCCCCGGTTTCGGCCAACTCTCGGGCCCGCGTCTCGTTCACACGAGTCCCGCTCTCCTCACCCAAAAACGCCAATCCCCCACCAGCCCCGCAACAAAAACTTCGCTCCCGATTTCGAGGTGCCTCGATCAACTCACTAGCCGACCCAGCCACCACTTTCCTCGGCTCATCGTAAATATTCTGATACCGCCCCAGATAACAGGGGTCGTGATAAACAATCGACTCCTTCTCCGAAG
>JBIPMY010000593.1:0-3252 GCA_044376335.1 Bryobacter sp. | reverse complement strand
CGCCGGCGCTGGATGGCGGAGGGCCATCGCGGCGGGCGGGTTGGGGCTTGGGCATGGGCTTGCGGGGAAGCAAGGCGTCACGATTGGCTGAGTGGTAGGCGAAGCTGGCGACGATGGCAGAGATCTGCATGAGGTCGCCCTTGGGAACGCGATCCATTGTGTCCATGTTGGAGTGGTGGGTGCGCTGCATGTAGTCCAGCGGATCCTGAATGAACTGGAAGCCGGGGATACCTACGGCGTCGAAGGCCTGGTGGTCTGTGCCGCCGGTGTTGCGGTTTGTGACGGTGTGGGCACCGAGGTCAGCGAAGGGGGCGAGCCAGGAGGTGAAGGTGTTCTTCACCATGTCGTTGCCCTGGGTGTAGATGCCACGGATTTTGCCGGAGCCGTTGTCGATGTTGAAGTAGGCAGTGATCTTGGAATGTTCTGCCTTGGGCTTCATGTCGGCGGGATCGGCGATGTGATCTTTGACGTAGGCGCGGGAGCCGATGAGGCCTTGCTCTTCCGCTGACCAGAGGCCGAGACGGATGCTGCGCTGGGTCTTGAGGCCGAGGGCCTTGATGATGCGGGCGGCTTCCATCATGACGGCGACGCCGGTGGCGTTGTCGGTGGCACCGGTGGCGCCTTGCCAGCTATCGAGGTGACCGCCGAGGAGGACGTATTCGTCTTTTTTGGTGGTGCCAGGGATTTCGGCTACGACGTTGAAGGCCTTGGTGGTTTCGTCGTAGAACTTGGCTTCGATGTCGAATTCGAGTTTTACGGGGATTTTCTTTTCGAGGAGGCGCAGGACACGGTTGTAGTTTTCTGCGGCGATTGCGACTGAGGCAGGGGGGACGGGTTTGCCCTTCTGGTAGGGGCCGCCGGAGCTGCCGAAGACGGCTCCACCGTCGCCATCGTAGCTGGTTTTGACGACGGCGAGAACGCCTTCGTCGTTGAGGAACTGGTTGACCTTGTCGCGGAAGGCCATCATCTGTTCGCGGTTCATGCCCGCGCCGCCGCCGGGGCGGCCGAAGGGGGTTGCGCCGGGCTCTGGGGCTTCGGTCATCTTGGCCAGCTCTTCAGCGCTGTAACGCTTGCCGTAGGGCTTGTCGGGCATGGTGAGGGTGCGGGGGGCGTCGACGAGTACGATCATGCCCTTGAGCTTGCCCTTCCATTTGTCGAGATCGGCCTGGGTGCGGAGGGGAGCGTGGATGGCTTCGCCGCGGACGGGGCCGTTGGTGCCGGGGGTCCAGGCGAGGGGGAAGCCGATGAGTTCGGAGTAGGCGGGCTCAATCATATGGCCTGCGTACTTGGAGTGCTGCCAGCCGCGGCCGAATTCGAAGTCTTCGTACTTGACGTCGGGGATGCCGTGTTCTGTGAGACGCTTCTTGATGTAGACGGCTGCTTTCTTGTAGCCGGGGGAGCCGGTGATGCGGGGGCCATTGACGTCGCAGAGGTAGAACATCGTGTCCATGACCTGCGAGTTGTTGAAGGCTTCGTTTTTGATCTGGTGGATCACGTTCAGATCTACGTTTTCGATGCCCTGAGCAGCCAAGGTAAAGGCGGCGGGTGCGGCGAAGGGTAGAGCCGAGAGAGAAAGAAAGTTGCGTCTGCGCATAAGATTAAGGCGAGTGTAGCAATGGTTGGGTGATGGTTACAATAAAAGGGCTCCATTGAAAATCACAATCTCCAAGGAAAATTACCTCAAAGCCATCGCTGAGGCTGAGAGTGAAGGCGAACTCGTTATTGCAGCGACGCTGGCGCGATGGCTGAAGGTGAGTGCGCCGGCGGTGACGATGGCGTTGCGGCGGCTGAAGCGCGACAAGCTGATTCAGGTGGATGAGTTGGGGGTGATTCATCTGACGGCGGAGGGTGAGGAGATTGCGCACCGGTTGATCCGTCGGCATCACCTGATTGAACGGATGCTTACAGAAGTGTTTGGCATGGACTGGTACCGGGTGCATGACGAGGCGGAACAGTTGGAGCATGCGGTGAGTGCGGAGTTTGAGAAGAAGCTGATTGAGAAGCTGGGTGGCGGGGCGATGGGTCTTGATTCGGCTAAGGACCGGCGGGAGATGGGTTGGATTCCGCTGTCAGAGCTGGAGCCTGGTGCGGCGGGACAGGTGGAGAGCGCGTTTGAGCGAGACCGGGATTTGCTGGAGTATCTGAACTCGCTTGGCATACGGCCGCAGGCTTTGCTTAAGATGGTGGCGGTGAATGTAGATCAGACCGTTACGCTGGATATCGCGGGGCAGATGGTTCCGCTGGGGCATACGGCAGCGTCGAAAGTGTGGGTATCGAAATCATGATGAAGCGTCGTGAGTTGTTGCTGGCTGCGTCGGCTTTGTTGGCTGCCAAGCCTTTTGCATTGCCGATCGGGATCAATTTGTTTACCGTGCGAGGGCCGCTGGCGACCAAGCCGGCTGAGACTTACAAGGCGCTTGCTGCGATTGGGATCAAGACGCTTGAGGTGCGGCCGGTGCATTTGATGCAGCATTCGGCGATGATTGCCGATGCGGGGCTGAAGCCGGTGCATATGTTTGTCGAGTCTGCTACGGTGACCGGGGCGTGGGCGGAATGGAAGACGTATTCGGCTGGTATGGCGGCGCGCTTCAAGATGCCGGTGCCACCAGCGAATGCGCCGCAGCCCAAGCTCGAAGACATGATTGAGCTGGCGAAGAAGCATGGCTTGCAGCGGATTGGTACGAGTATGTTGTTGCCGGGGGAGCGTAGCGGGGCGATTGCTTCGATCAACAAGGCTTCTGAGAAGTGCGTGGCGGCGGGGCTGGAGCTTTACTATCACAACCACGCTTATGAGTTTGACGGTAAGCCTGGGGAGCGTTATCTGGATTTGTTGCGGAAGGAATTGGATCCGAGAGTGCGGCTGGAGCTGGATGTGTTCTGGGCGGCGATCAAGGGTAATGATGCGGCTGAGGTTTTAAAGGCGTGGAAGGGCCGGGTGAAGTCTGTTCACCTGAAGGATATTGCGGCGGATGCGAAGCCGGCAGCCAGTGAGACGGAGGTGCCGCCTTCGGCTTTTCGGGAGATCGGGAAGGGGCGGCTGGATTTCAAGTCGATTCTGAAGGCGGCAAAGAAGGCTGGGGTGGAACATTACCTGATCGAGCTGGATCACTCGCCGGGGGATCCGCTGGTGAGTGTTAAGAACTGCTTTGAACACCTGCGTCGCGTAGAGCTTTAACGGTACGGCTGAGGCCTTCTTCGAGGCCGATTGTGGGTTGCCAGTTGAGGGTGCGTTTGGCTTTGGAGATGTCGGGC
>JBIPMY010000592.1:0-3256 GCA_044376335.1 Bryobacter sp. | reverse complement strand
GCGGCGGCCATGCTCTTCAGCATGGCCGCCGCTTGGGCGCAACCGGCCCCCTCAGCGATCCCCCAACTATCCGCCGAAGCGATGCGCGACGCCGCCACGGCCGCGCTCCCGCCCACGGATACGGCCTTCCTCGCTGCCCGCCTTCTCGCCACCCGCATCGCCTCCGCCGACCCCAGCTGGGCCGATCAGATCACAGCCTGGCGTCGCAGTCAACGCGCGATTCGGGTGTTCCCGAGCGGCCCCGCCATAGCCAACCCGGCCACCAGCGACCACACCATCGACAAAAACACCAACGACACCAACACCAAAGAGACCTTCTCCGGCTCCTTCACGCCAGCCACCGATGTGCCGTCGTCAACGGATGCAGCGTCGGCAGCGGGCTGCGATCAGCCGGACGGCTGCGGCTTGGTCAAGTCCCTGCGCGCCGAGCTGCAGTCGTCCCTCGATGCATTGCAGTTGACGGCCACCACGGCCACCAACACCGGGGTGCAGGAGCGTCTACTGGCCTTGTCTGCGCGCATTGAGCAACTGCGTCCGCTCGACAATCATGCGATCCGGCTGCGCCTTTGGGCCGCGAGTAAGCTGGCCTGGGTCGATCCGGACCTTGCCTTGCAATCGCTGCAGCACTTGGTGCTGGAAGCGGATGCGGTAATTCGCGCGTTGCCGAACGTGATCCCCGAGTCCGAGTACGATCCGGAACAGGACGGCATGCCGTCACTCGAAGATTTAGTCCGCCAAGCCGAAGCTGCAGCGGTGCCGATGCAATCGGGCTTCGCGATTCTGCTGCGCAACCGCCTCCCCGCCCTCGAACGCGAGTGGAACGCCCTCCCCGAACCGCGCCTCCGCATCGCCCTCCGCCTCATCGCCATCGCCTACCTCGACCGCGCGCCCTAGCTACCCTTCACTAGGGCCAACGAGCAGTCTTAAGCTGCGCGTCCTTGCGACCAACGCGTAAGTTTATGCGAAAGGGAAAACTAGCAAACGGCTTGGTCCCCATAAGGAGCACAGCGACGCTGCGTCAGACCCAGGCGCGGACGTTAAGGATTCCAGTGATTCAAGAAATTTCTGGGCTTGGGCTGTCACATCGGAACATGCCTTCGTACCGACCACCTTCCGCGGCAGCGGATTGGTGATGCCAAGAACCAAGTATCTTCCGCCCTCATTGGCGATCGCGACACAGTACTTGCACAGTTGGCGGTAGTCAATCTGCACCTTGGCTTCCTTGAATTCCAGCTGTCCGTATTCCGATGGAGACTGTCGCCAGATGTCGACTTGTTCCGTTGAGGTTGGCACCTCTCTTGATCTTGAATCGTCAGTGCCATTTCTGGCTCAACGATTGGCTGCTCGAATCGTTGCAAGAGCGAGAACTTCAACGTCATCGACACACCACCGCCTCACGTCCAAGCATCTCCCCTAGCCTTCCGTCCCTGATCGGGCACCGCTTCGCTTGACGGCTATCGCCTGGCCGTGCCCGGCGCTCGGCTTCGTTCTGCTTTGTCGGCTCCCCCAGCCGGATTGGCGCCCTCCGGGTCCGTTCGCTATCGCTCTCCACAATCCGCCCGGTCCCCCCAACAATGCACTCCGCCGCACCGCTTCGCGCTTGGGAGCGGCCCCACTCGCTTTTGGGTGCCCCGATCAAGAGACGGCGGCACAAGGAGAAAGCAAATGAACAACGTGATTCTGATTGGTTACCTCGGCAGCGACGCCGAAAGCCGCAAAACTCGCAACGACTCAACTCTCACAACCCTATCGCTGGCCACGCAGCGCACCTGGAAGGACCGCGAAACCGGCGAACGCCAATCGCAAACCACCTGGCACCGCCTCGTAGTCTTCGGCCGCCTGGCTGAATACGCCGCCACTCTCACCACCGGAGCCCATCTCCAGGTCACTGGCGAACTCAACACTCGCAACTACACCGCCAAGGACGGTTCCACCAAGTCCATCACCGAGATCCGGGTCCAGCGCATCAGCCGCCTGGACCGCAACCAAAACGGTTCCGCGAAGCAGGAGGTGGCCGCGTAAGCGGCCAATCCCGCTATGACCAACCGCGATCAAATCATCCTCGATCATCTTTCCCAAGTGGAATTGCTCGCCCGCAGACTCCATCGGCGTTGTCCGCAGGTCGAACTCGAAGATCTCATCTCCGCCGGCACAGTCGGCCTGATCCAAGCCGTGGACCGCTTCGATCCCTCCAGGAATCTGAAGCTAAAGACTCTCGCCGAGCACCGTATCAACGGAGCTCTCCTCGACTATCTTCGCCAAGTGGACCCGCTCCCCCGCGCCGTCCGCCAATTCCAAAAGCGTCGCGACGCCATCCTCCAAAGCTTCGCCGCCCAAACCGAGATTCCAACTCAGGATCAACTCGCCACAATGCTCGGTCTTCAGGAACGCAAGTTCGTGCAGTTGAGCCGAATGGTCCGCGCTTCAGAGACGATCCGCTTTGAGGATCTTTCCGAATCCGCCCGCAGGAAAGTCGCTTGAGACTTTCCCCAAGAGGCGGGGCCGCGGCTCCGCCTTCTTTTCCCAAAAAACCACTTTCGTAGCAAGCAGCTTGTCGTCTTCTTTTGAGGAGCTGATCTAAGCTCAGGTCGTGTGCTCCGCTTACCCGATTAAGCGGACAATGCTTAGTATGTGTGGTGCTGAGCCGCCGTCGGCTTGCCACTGCGAATCAAGATACGATGAGACTAATGGAACCCTTAAAGCGGATTCGATTAATCAAAGACGGAAACACTCTGGAGGAGTTCAAGCTATTGCAGCAGCGAATCATCTACATCAATCAAATTCGTGTCGAAGTCGCAAAATTCTACGTCACGGCTGTCTTAGCAGTGTTTGCCTCCTCTTTTCTTATGCAAAAGTTTGAGCTGTTCACCCTCATGAAATACTCTGGGCTGCCGTTGCTACTCTGCGGACTAGCCGTTGTCGTTTTTGATGCGGCAATGTGCGGAAGAGGTGATGCGACTACTAATGGAATGCGCTTTCGTCTTCAAGAAGACGAGGAATTGGGAGCGTGCGGTCCACTGCCTTCGCCGAGGAAGCTTCCGGAGGAGTTTTTCTTTTGCTTCCTAACTGTTGTGATCAATAGCACCGTTCTTGTCACTTGGCTGATCTCACTTTTTCCCGGTTTGAAGAACGCAGTTGAGCAAAATTCAATCAATTCTCTTTTTGCACTCGCAGCATTCTCAATAGCGGCCACGCTTCAATCGCTAATGTGGTTTCGCATAAGCCACTCAACTTTTCTCTCTTCAACGGAGTGGCC